>NZ_CP119573.1:2423683-2726644 GCF_029278605.1 Cupriavidus sp. WKF15 | reverse complement strand
GGTGTCAGTTGTCAATGCGGAAAAGGGAGGCGTGCGTCATGCGTGACGGAATGCGTCGGCCGCGTGGCGCGCCGGCAACCGGTCGCCTTCGGCGAACAGCTTGCGCCGCAGCGTGCCGTCGGCATACGCGGTCTTGTAGCGGCCACGCTCCTGCAGTGCGGGGACGACGAGGTCGACGAAGTCCTCGTAGCTCTCCGGCACCACGGTGCGGCTCAGATTGAAACCATCGATGCCGGTCTCGTCGACCCATTCGGCGAGCGTGTCGGCCACCTGCGACGGGTCGCCGACGATGGCCGGGTAGCGTCCGCCCAGCTCGAACAGGTCCAGCAGCTTGCGGCGCGTCCAGCCATGCTGGGCGGCGGCTTTCGTTGCCGATTCGATGGCGTTGCCGCCTTCATAGTTCACGGGGTCGTCGAGCCCGTAGCGCGCGAAGTCCACGCCGGTGCTGGCCGCGAAATGGGCGAGTCCCGCCTCGCGGCTCGCATAGTCGCGATACTCGGCATGCCTGGCGCGCGCCTCGGCCTCGGTGCGGCCCGTGACCACGGCTGCGCCCATGAAGACCTTGACGTCGTCCGGACGTCGTCCGGCAGCCACGAGCTGCTCGCGCAGCGCGGACACCGTCTTGCGCGCCGCTTCCTTGTTCGGCGGGGAAATGAATACGCATTCGGCGTGGCGTGCGGCAAAGCGCTGGCCCCGGCCCGAACTGCCGGCCTGGAACAGCACAGGTGTGCGCTGCGGCGATGGTTCGGACAGGTGATAGCCGTCCACCTTGTAGTAGCGCCCGCTGTGGCTTATCTTGCGCACCTTCGCCGGATCGGCGAACACGCGCGCGGCCTTGTCGCGCAGCACGGCGTCGTTCCGCCAGCTGCCTTCCCAGAGTTTGTAGAGCACGTCGAGAAACTCGTCGGCGCGGTCGTAGCGCTCGTCGTGGGCGAGCTGTCCTTCGAGGCCCATGGCGCGCGCCGCGCTGTCGAGGTAGCCGGTCACGATGTTCCAGCCGACACGCCCGCGCGTCAGGTGGTCCAGCGTGGAAAACCGGCGCGCCAGCAGGTACGGCTGCTCATAGGTCAGGTTCACCGTGACCCCGAAGCCAAGGTGCCTGGTGGCCGCGGCCATGGCGGGGACGAGAAGCAGCGGGTCGTTCACCGGAAGCTGGATCGATTCCTGCAGCGTGACATCGACGTTGCCGCGGTACACGTCATAGACGCCGACGATGTCGGCGATGAACAATCCGTCGAACAGGCCGCGTTCTAGCGTGCGCGCCTGGTCCACCCAGTACTCCAGTGTGTTGTACTCCGCCGAGCGGTCGCGCGGGTGCGTCCACAGCCCGTGGTTGATATGCCCCACGCAGTTCATGTTGAACGCGTTGAGCAGGATCTGCTTGCGCTGTCCATGGTTCGCCATCAGATCGCTCCATGCCGCGGCGGCAGCTTGTCATTGAGATGGAAGTTGCCGACCGCGTGGTATTTCCAGCGAACCGGATCGTGCAACGTATGCGTGCGCGCGTTGCGCCAGAAACGGTCCAGGCCCTGGTTGTCGAGCGTGGCGGACGTGCCGCCCAGCTCGAACAGCCGCGTGCCGGCAAGCAGCGATGCGGTTGTCGTGAGCGCACGCGCGGCAGCAACGGCCAGCGACGCCTGCGCGACGGTCTGTTCGTCGGCCACCTGCTGCGCGGCATCGGTGGCACGGCCGGCGCGGCGCACGAGTGCTTCGGCGGCGCGCAGCCGTACCTGGACCTCGCCAAGCTGGTGCAGCGTCAGCGGGTCGTCCGCCGCGCGTGCTACGCCGGCATCGATCCACGGCCGTGCGTGGTCGCGCAGGAACGGCAGCGTGGCTGCCAGCGCGCCACGGCCGATGCCGAGGTCGATCGCCGCATGCAGCAACTGGGCAAAGGGACCGATGGTCGTGGGCCGCTCGAACGAGGCGAGGAACGGCACCACCCAGTCAGCCTCGACGCGTACGTTCTCGAACGTCACCGAGCCGCTGCCGGTGATGCGCTGGCCAAAGCCGTCCCAGTCATCCGTAATGCCGACACCGGCGGCCGTGCGCGGCACAAACGCGAGCCACGTGACTTCGCGTCCGGCTTCCTCGGCCACTACTAGTGTGGGAATCCAGTGCGCATACAGCGCGCCGGTGCAATAGAACTTCTTGCCATCGATGCGGAAGCCGTCGCCGTCTGGCGTGAGCCGCGTGCGGCGGCGGAAGTCCTTGTGGCCGATCTCGGCCAGTGCGTTGCCGAAGCGCTCGCCGGCCAGTGCGCGGGCATAGAAGAATGCCTGCTGCGCTGGCGTGCCGCCAACACGCAGCACCTCCAGCGCATAGAAGTGGTTCTGCGGAATCTGCCCGAGCGAGCCATCCGCGGCAGCGATGATGGCGATGACCTCCGCCAGCGTGGTGTTGGACACGCCCGCGCCACCGTATTCGCGCGGCACGGTGATGCCCCACAGGCCGCTGGCGCTGAAGGCTTCCAGTTCCTCCCAGGGCAGGCGCCGTTCGCGGTCGCGCTCGGCCGCTCCGGGCGCAAAGTGTGCGGCCAGCCGGCGCGCAATGGCGATCGCTTCGGCGTCGTCGCGGACAAGATGCGGAACCACGGCAGGCGCGGGCGCTGGCTGCGCCCGTCCATCGGCGGGCGGCGGATTGAAAAGCAACGACATATCAGTTCCAGGAGTGCCGCTTGGGCAGCGCGTTGTTCAGGTAGTAGTTGCCGATCAGGTGCAGCTTCCAGCGCACCGGATCGTGCAGCGTGTGCGTGCGCGCATTGCGCCAGTGGCGGTCGAGGTTGTGCCCGGCGCGGGTGGCGGAAGAACCGGCCAGCTCGAACAGCTTCTCGCTGGCCTGCAGCGCTGCTTCGGTGGTCAGCACCTTGGCCTCGGCCACGGCGACCGAGGCCTGTGCGCTGCTTGCCTCGGTGACCGGCTGCTCGGCGATGGCATCGAGCGTCAGCGCGGCTTCACGCAGCACTTCGCGCGCGGCTTCGAGATCGATCGCCAGGCGGCCAACGTCGCCGATCAGGTGCGGATCTTCGCTCGCACGCGCGACGCCCGCATCGATCCACGGACGCGCGTGCTGGCGCACGAACGCAATGGCATCGTCGAACGCGGCCTGTGCGATGCCGAGATCGATCGCGGCCTGGATCAGTTGCGAGTTCGCGCCGTAGAGGCCGGGCTGGTCAGCCAGCTGCCACACGGGGATCACGTCGTCCTCGGCGACTGCGACGTGGTCGAACACCACCGTGCCGCTCGCCGTCGTGCGCTGGCCGAACGACGACCAGTCGTCGACCACGGTCAGGCCGGCGGCATTGCGCGGTACCCAGACCTGGACCGCGCGACCCTCATCGTCGAGTGCGCGCGTTGGCACGCGGTGCGCGAACAGCGCGTCGGTGGAGTAAAAGCGTGTGCCGCTCAGGCGCAGCCCTTGCGCCGTGCGACGCAGGCGCGTGGTGCCATCGAGGATGGTCGGGCTTTCCGTGGAGCGCCGCTCGGGCCCGGCATTGCCGAGGCGTTGCCCGGCCAGCACCTCCGCGTAGAAGCGGCGCTTCTGGGCCTCCGTTCCTGCTTCGCGCAGCACGCCAAGCAGGCCGAAATGGTTCTGCGGAATCTGGCCCAGCGATGCATCGGCGGCGCTGAGGATCGCAAATACCTCGGCCAGCGTTGCATAGGAGACGCCGGCACCGCCGTAGGCTTTTGGTACGGTGATGCCTCCCAATCCGCTTTCGGACCAGCGGTCGAGTTCATCCCATGGCAGGATGCGTTCACGATCGCGCATCGAAGCGCCTGCACGGAATATCTCGGCGAGCGCGCGTGCCGCGTCGGTGGCTTCTGCGTCGTCGCGGATGCGTCGTACGCTTGCTGGATCGGGCAGGACGGGTTCGCGCCCCGCAGCGGCGGGCAGCTTGGCTGCGTAGATATCGGAGAGATCGGTCATGACAAGTCGGAGGATGCTTTGCACCAGGCATGGTGGTGTCTCGCATCGAAAAGGGCTGACGATTGATTGGAGCATGCGCGTCCACGGCTTTCCCACGAATATTTCCGAGGATGCTTAGTCTTACTGTGTCACAAACGTAGTCGAACGCTAACGGCGGCGCAATGCGGGCAATGTCCCAGGGCGCCTGCGAGTGCGACGCTCAACTGAAGGCGCAGCGTCCTGATCGAGTTCGGCACGTGACGCTGCGCGCGCCGGACTTCCCCGAGGAACGTAATCTTCGGGAATGGCAGGCACCTGGCATTCGATGAAGTTTTTTTTACCGCCGGCGCTGCTGCCGGCTTTCAGTCGCTGCGCCATCAGGAAGCCATACGCGGCGATGCTCAGGCTGGCGTGGTGGTGAAAGCCCCGCCAACCCCGCCCCTCATAGTGGCCCAGGCCGAGGTCCTGCTTGAGATCTTGATAATCGCGCTCGATGCGCCAGCGCATGTGCGCAGCGCGCACCAGATCGTTCAGTGCCGTGGTTTCGGGCAGCGTGGACAGGTAATACTTCTCAGGCTCGGCCTGATCTGCGGGCCACTCGATGAGCAGCCACTGCTGGGGCAGCAGACGCGCCTTGCCCACGTTACCCCCGGCGCAGCGTACCCGCAGCGCCGCAAAGCGGCCCGTCAGGCGCTCGTTGCTGCCTTCGCGCCAACTGATGTTCTGGAATGCGCTGTCGGACAAGGACTGCGCCAATGCCTTGACACTCACCGGCTGTCTCTTGGCGGTGCGCCGTGGCATCACCGGTGGACGGCCCATGCCGCTGTAGGGCTTTGGCGGCAGGGGCTCCACCCCCGGTGGCCAGACCACCACGGCCGAGGTGATCCCGACCACGTAGGGCAAGCCCAGATTGGTCAGCCCTTGACGAAACGCATAGTCGATCCCGTAGCCTGCGTCGGCCAGCACGCAGTGCTTGGGTGCTCCTTCAGAGAGCAGGCCCCGTATCTGTTGCAGGGCAATTTGAGGCTTGGTCGCAAACTCGATGTGTTCGGGAATCCCGGCCTTGAGTCTGCGCTCGGCATCTTCGGCCCAGTTGCGGGGCAAGTACAGTTGCCAGGCCACCGGTAGGCTGCCTTGTTCGCAGGCCAGCGAGACGCTGACGGCCACTTGGCAGTTGTCCTGCTTGCCCAGCACCCCGCAGTATTGGCGTGTCACGCCCACCGAGTGGACGCCCTTCTTGGGAAAGCCCGTGTCGTCAACGATCCACCAGCCGCCAGCGCTGAAGTCCATATGCGGCACCACCCACTGCGCCACGCGATTGAGCAGTTGCTGGTCACTCCATTGGGCCTTGGCGACAAAGTGATGCAGGGCTTGGTGCCGGGCGCTGGCGCGCAGCGGATCAACGCGGGCGGCCATGGGTTCGACGCTCTTGCGCGACAGAGGCAGCATCAGACCGGTGCAATACCCAGTCAATCCTGCGTGACGGTCGGCATGACCCAACCCTTCAGCCAGGTGAGCCATGTATCGATCGAACTCTTTGGATATGCCCATGGCACCTCCCATCAAAGGGAAAAATGATGGGCATATCATGCCTTAATTTTTATGACACAGTAAGATTAGAAGGGTGGCTGCGGTGACTGTGCGGTGGTTGATGGCGTAGAACCCACGAATGTTTGCTCCCTCTCCGGCTAGCGGGAGGGAGCGAACATTCGGCGCGCGGTTTGTCAGGCGGCCCGCGTACCGACCGACCAGTAATACGTCGGCGCCGTGCCGTTGATCGCATGGTCGCCGACGATTCGTGCCTTGTAGATGGCCGGGTTGTGCGAGGCCAGCGTGCGTGCGTTGCGCCAGTGGCGGTCGAGCTGGTGCGCGGCGTCGAGCGCGGAGGCCCCGCCGACGTCGAACAGCCGGCTGGCCGCGCCGAGGACCAGGTCGAGCATGCCGACCTGGGCGCGCGATGCATCGAGTTCGACGTCCTGCAGGAGGGCATCCGGCACCACCTCGCCGCGCTGGCGCAGCGCATCGATCTGGTCGAGCTTCGCGGCAACGGCACTGACCGTTGCCTGTGCGACAAAGGCGACGCCGGACAACTGGCCGACTACCTGCTGCACGAGCGGGTCTTCCGCCGCCGTCGCCGCGCTGCCATTGCTGTACACGCGTTTGCGCAGCCGCACGAACGCGGCAGCGTCGCGCTCGATGGCGCGCGCGATGCCGGCCAGCGTGGCCAGGTGTACGAGCTGAAAGCACGCTGTGACCGTGGTCGGATCCGTGCGCGAGAACGACAGCACGTGCTCGTCGGGAACCGCAACGTCGAGAAAACGCGTCGTGCCCGATGCGCTCAGGCGCTGGCCGAAGCCATGCCAGTCGTCCAGCCGGTCGACGCCTGCCGCATCGGCCCGTACCAGTACATAGGCTGGGCTGCCGTCATCGGTGCGGGTGGCCGACACGGCGATCCAGTCCGCATACAGCGTGCCGGTGCTGTAGTACTTCTCTCCGTCGAGGCGCCAGCCTCCGGCGCCGTCCGGCGCGAGTGTCGTGCGGTACCGGCCGAGCTGGCCGTCGCCGCGCTCCATCGCGGCGTTGCCGAACATGACGCCCTGCGCCGCGAGCCGAAGCCACGGCGCGCGCCGTGCCGGCGCGATCTCGGCATGCAGCCGTTCGATGAAGCCGAAGTGCGCGCGCAGGATCTGCGGCAGGTTGGAGTCGGCCGCGCCCAGTTCGATCAGCAGCGCATACATCTGCGACGCGGAAGCACCAAGGCCGCTATGCTCGCGCGGCACGCGTAGTGCACCGAAGCCTGCGTCGCGCAGCAGTGCAACCGCGTCGTGGGCCAATGTGCGTGTGCGTTCGCGTTCGAGTGCGCCGGCAGCGATCTGCGCGAACACCGGACGAAAGCGCTCGGCGAGAAATGAGAAGGTCGGTGCCGCGTGAGCGGAAGGTGAAGCAGAAAGAGAGTGTGGCATGGGCGGTGGATTCAGCGCTCACGCGGCCTTCAATGCAATCCGACGGTGCGCCGCGAACAATGGTGCGGCGCGGTCGGCCGCGAGCCGGATACGCTCGCGCAGCGCGGGACTCTGCACCGTGTAGTTCTGGAAATCCGAAGGGGTTGCATAAACGCCAATAGGCAGCGTCAGTGCCTGCAGGAAGCCGAACAGTGGCCGCAACTGGTGCTCGAGCACCAGTGCATGGCGGTCGCTGCCGCCGGTGGCGGCGAGCAGCACGGGCTTGTCGGCGAGCGCTTCCTGGCCGATCAGGTCGAACAGGTGCTTGAAGTGGCCCGGATAAGCGCCGCGATAGACCGGCGACGCGGCGATGACCAGATCGGCTGATTCGATTGCCTGCAGTTGCGCTTCGATCGCGGTCGGCAGTTCCGCGCGCCACAGCGCGCCGCCGAGCGGACGCGCGATATCGGCCAGGTTGATGACATGGGCGTCGACATGCAGTCGCGCGTCAAGCTCGGCGATCAGCGCATCGACCAGCGCCAGCGTGCGCGAGGGTTGCTGGGTACTGCCGTTGACGGCGACGATCTTCAGGGGCTTGGACATGATGGGCTTCCGGAGAGGGTGATGGCGTTGATAATGGCGAGGGCCGCAAAGGTATGGTTTTCCTGCTTTGCGCAGCCTGGTGGGTGCCAAGACGATACTGCGGCGCGACCGCCGCGCGAACGACGCGTTTGTTCTATCCACAGGCGATCCGTGCGCATAAGGACATGCGCAATCGTTCGTTCCGGGCAGATAGGGGGCGTCTCTATAGTTGGCCACCCTTGCAGACATTGGCCCATCTTTCCGCCCATCACCACCATGAAGAACCCGTTCCCGCCATCGCGACCCTCGCAACTATTCCGGCCGTTCGCGTTCCTGGCTCCCGTCGTGCTGTCGCTGCCGCTGCTGGGCGGCATGCTGGCGGCACCGGCCAACGCCGCTCCGGCAGCACCGGCCACGGAAGCGCCGCGGGCCGGCGGTACGCTCACGACCATCATCCAGCCCGAGCCGGTGATTCTGACTTCGGCGCTCAATTCCGCCGCGCCGACCGGCTTCTTCAGCGCGAACGTCTTCGATGGCCTGATCGAGTATGACAACGAGTTCAAGCTCAGGCCGGCGCTCGCGCAGAGCTGGGACATTTCGAAGGATTCGAAGACGCTCACGTTCCACCTGCGGCCGAACGTGAAGTGGCATGACGGCAAGCCGTTCACGTCGGCCGACGTGAAGTGGACGCTTGAGAATGTGTGGAAGAAGCTGCATCCGCGCAACCAGATCCTGTTCGGCAAGGTCACGCGCGTCGATACGCCCGATGCGCTGACCGTCGTGCTGCATTTCTCCGAGCCGTCGCTGGCGGTGCTCAGCTCGCTGAACAGCAACGGCGCGCAGGTGCTGCCCAAGCACCTGTACGAAGGCACGGACATCCTCAACAACCCGTACAACAACAAGCCGGTGGGAACGGGGCCTTTCATCTTCAAGGAATGGAGCAAGGGCAACTACATCGTGCTCGAGCGCAACCCCGACTACTGGGACAAGGGCAAACCGTACCTCGACAAGATCGTCTTCAAGGTGATCCCCGATGCCAGCGCGCGTGCCGCGGCGCTGGAGAAGGGCGAAGTCCAGTACGCGCCGTTCAACCCGGTGCCGCTGAAGGACGCGCAGCGCCTGTCGCAACTGCCTTCGCTGAAACTGGAAACGCGCGGCTACGAATGGCTGTCGCCGTGGTTGTTCATGGATGTCAACATTGACCGGCCGTACTTCAAGGACGTGCGCGTGCGCCAGGCGCTGGCCCATGCGATCGACCTGAACGCGCTGAACAAGGTGGTCTGGTTCGGCTTCGGCAAGCCCGCGGTGAGCCCGGTGGTCTCGACGCTGGGGCAGTTCTTCAACCCCAACGTGCCGAAATATCCGTATGACCCGGCCAGGGCCGAAGCCCTGCTAGACGCTGCCGGCCTGAAGCGCGGCGCTGACGGCAACCGCCTGAAGATCCAGATCGACTACCTGCCGTATGGCGACGACTACAAGCGCAGTGCGGAGTACATCAAGCAGGCGCTCAAGCGCGTGGGTGTCGACGTGACCGTGCGCACGCAGGACACACCCACCTATACCAAGCGTGTCTACGGCGATCGCGATTTCGACCTCGCGGTGGTCTGGTTCGCGGGCTTTGCCGATCCGCTGGTTGGCGTGACGCGTGCCTATCGTAGCGACACGGTCGGCAAGAATATCCCGTGGTCGAACGGCTCGGGCTATCGCGGCGATGAAGCGAACCGGCTGATCGACCAGGCACAGGGCTCGCCGAGCCAGGCCGAGCGCGTCGAGCTGTTCCGCAAGTTCCAGTCCGTGGTGCAGACCGACCTGCCGTCGATCCCGCTGCTCGAGCTGCGCTTCTTCACGGTGCAGGCGTCGAACCTGCGCGATACGGTCAGCGGCGTGGACCAGGTCTATGCCTCGCTCAAGCGCGCCTGGCTGGCGCCGGCGGGCACGGCTGTGGCCACGGCAACCACGCCCGCTGCCGCCGCGGCGCAGGCCGCGCGCTGACGACGGGCGATGACCATGCCCACGACCCCGCGCGACACGCCTGGATGCAAGCCGGCATGGCTGGCCCGCGTGCCGTGGCGGATGGCCTGGCGCCGCCTGCTGCAGCTCGCCGGCATCGTCGCCGGCATGGCCGTGGTCAATTTCTTCCTGCTGCGGCTCGCGCCCGGCGACGCCGCGCAGGTGCTGGCCGGGGAGGCGGGTGCCGCCACGCCGGAGTACCTGGCGGCGCTGCGCGCGCAGTTCGGGCTTGACCAGCCCTTGTGGATACAGCTCGGCAAGTATCTGTGGCACCTGGCGCAGCTCGACCTCGGCTATTCGTTCCGGCAGGGCATGCCGGTGCTGGACCTGATCCTGCAGCGCCTGCCCGCCACGCTGCTGTTGATGGGCGCGAGCATCGCGTTCGCGGTGGTGATCGGTGCGGGCCTTGGCGTGCTGGCGGCGGCGCGCGCAGGGCGCGCGCTCGACACGCTGATCTCCTCCGTAGCGCTGCTGTGCTTTGCCACCCCGCTGTTCTGGGTCGGCCTGATGCTGGTTCTGGTGTTCTCGGTCCGCCTCGACTGGCTGCCGGTGGGCGGCATGTTCACCGTGGAAGCCGGGCTCACGGGCTGGGCGTATGCCGCCGACGTGGCGCGACACCTGGTGTTGCCGGCCGCCACACTCTGCCTGTTCTATCTGGCCGTGTATGTGCGGCTGATGCGCGCCAGCATGATCGAGGTGCGGCGGCAGGATTTCGTGCGCACGGCCGTGGCCAAGGGCGCCCCGGCCGGCCGCGTGTTGACGCGCCATGTCCTGCGCAATGCGCTGCTGCCGCTGGTGACGATGGTCGGCGTGCAGGCCAGTTCCGTGATCGGCGGTGCGGTGCTCGTGGAGACGGTGTTCTCGTGGCCCGGACTCGGCAGGATGGCGTTCGAGGCACTGTACCAGCGCGACTACAACCTGCTGCTCGGCATCCTGCTGTGCAGCGCCGTGGTGGTGGTGCTGGTCAACTGGCTCATCGACGCCGTCTACGCGCGGGTGGACCCGCGCATCCGGCTGGCCTGACGAGGCCCCGGCGTTTGCAGGAGTATTCGCTTGTCTTTGCCTTCTTCCTCCCTTCCGGCGCCTCTGCAGCCGGGCCAGTCCGATGCGCACGGCGCAGCGGCTGACATCACTGTGCCCCTGCTGCCACCCGCGGACCGGCGGCGGCTGCGCCGACTGCTGTCGTCGCCCAGCGCCGTGGCGGGCGCGGCGCTGCTGGCTGTGGTTCTCGCTGCCGCGCTGTCGGCAGGCTGGGTATTTCCCGGCGACCCGCTCGAGATGGCGACCGAACCGCTGCTGTGGCCGGGGCGCGATGCCGCATTCCCGCTCGGCTCCGACATGCTGGGCCGCGACATCCTCGCAGGCCTGTTTCATGGCGCGCGCGCCTCTCTGCTGATCGCGGGCGTCTCGACGGCGCTTGCCCTGGTGCTTGGCGTCGCGGGCGGTGTGACGGCCGGCTACTACGGTGGCCGCGCCGACCGCGTGTTCGGCACGCTGACGACATTTTTCCTGACGATCCCATCGTTCCTGTTCGCGCTGGCCATCGTAGCGGTGGTGCAGCCTTCGGTGTGGAAGATCGCGCTCGCGATCGGGATCACGTCGTGGCCCGCGCTCGGGCGGCTGGTGCGTGCCGAGGTGCTGCGCTTGCGCCACGGCGACATGGTGCTGGCGAGCGAGGCGGTGGGCGCCAGCCACGCCCGCATCATCATCGAAGACATCCTGCCCAACACGCTCACGCCCGTGCTGGTGTCGGCGTCGCTGATGGTGGCCACGGCCATCCTGACCGAATCGAGCCTGGCGTTTCTCGGCCTGGCCGACCCCAACGTCGCAAGCTGGGGAAACATGGTCGGAGCGGGTCGCGAGGTGCTGCGCACGGACTGGTATGTGTGCGCATTGCCCGGCCTGGCGATCGTGCTGACCGTGCTCGCGCTGAACTTGCTCGGCGACGGTCTGGCCACCGCCTTCGATCCGCGCGAAGGCCGCTGAACGCCTTCGCCTCCACGTTCCTAACCTACCGACTTCACAGGAGAGCGTCTTGGCACGCATTCACGACATCGATCCCGACGCCCTGCAGGGCGAAGCCCGCTCCACGTTCGAACGCGTGGAGCGCGAGTACGGTGCGTTCGGCAACATGCTGCGCGTGCTCGGTCACCGGCCGCCGGCGCTCGCGCACCTGTTCGGCCTGCTGCTGGATTCCGCACGCGACGCACTGATTACGCGCAGGCATCTGGAGATCGTGCTGGTCACGGCATCGCGGCTGAACGCGTGCCACTACTGCATCAGCCATCACGTGCCGAGGCTGGAAGCGCTGGGCGTGGCGCCCGAAACGGTAGAACGGATCCTGGAGCCAGACGTGCCTGGGCTGGATGCCGTGGAGCGCCTGGTGCGCGACTACACCGCGCAAGTCACGACGCAACGCGTCACCGACACGGTGGTAGCGCGGCTGCGCGAGCATTTCACCGAAGCACAGGTCGTGGAGCTGACGCTGCGCGCGGCGCTGTGCGCATTCTTCGCGCGCTTCAATGAAGCGCTGGAGATCCAGGTCGAGCCCGAACTGCTGGCCGCCGAGATCCACGCCACCTGACTTGTCCCGAGGCATCATGAAGCCGTTGCTTTCCCTGCAGGAGCTTTCCATCCGCTATCCCGACGCTGCACGGCCCGCCGTCGCGAACCTGAGCCTTGATGTCGGCGCCGGCGAGACCGTCGCGCTCGTGGGCGAGTCGGGCTGTGGCAAGTCCACCACCGCGCTGGCGCTGCTGCGGCTGCTACCGGCGTCCGCGCAGATGCGCGGGCGCGTGCTGCTGGAAGGGCGCGACCTGCTGACGCTGAGCGAGCGCGACATGACCACGCTGCGCGGCAACACGGTGTCGATGATCTTCCAGGAGCCGATGACCTCGCTCAACCCGGTGCTGAGCGTCGGCGCGCAGGTCATCGAGACCCTGCGGCTGCATACCGCGCTATCGGCGCAGGCGGCCCATGCGCGGGCAGTCGAACTGCTGGACCAGGTCCGGATTCCCGAACCGCAGCGGCGCTTCCATGCCTTTCCCCACCAGTTGTCGGGCGGGCAGCGCCAGCGCGTGATGATCGCCATGGCGATCGCCTGCACGCCGAAGCTGCTCGTGGCCGATGAGCCGACCACCGCGCTCGATGTCACCGTGCAGGCGCAGATTCTCGAGTTGCTGGATACGCTCCGGCGCGAACTGCGCATGGCGATGCTGCTGATCACGCACGACCTCGGCGTAGTGGCGCGCTGGGCGGATCGCGTTGCTGTCATGCACGACGGCATCAAGGTGGAGGAGCAGTCTGCCCGGACCTTGTTCCGTGAACCGGCCCACCCCTATACGCGCGGGCTGCTCGGCGCATCGCTGAGCGCCGCGGACGGCGTGGTGCCGCACTATCGGCAGGCCCGCCTGCCCGAGATCCGCGTGGACCGCCGCGCCGACGGCACGCCGGCGGCATTCCGGCTCGAACGTCCGGCGCTGCGTGCGGCCAGCAGCAAGGCCACCGGTCCGGCACCGGCCGTGCTCGATGTCGAGGATCTCCATGTGACGCACCGCTCCGGCGCCCACGCTACCGCGGCAGTGCGGGGCGTTTCCTTTTCCATTGCCGCGGGCGAGACCGTGGGTCTGGTTGGAGAATCGGGCTGCGGCAAATCCACGCTCGCGCGGGCCGTGCTGCGCCTGGCGGACCATGACGCGGGGCGTATCGTATTCGAAGGCACCGACATCGCGCCGGTCGAGCGCCGGCGAATGCGCCCGTGGCGGGGCGCGATGCAGTTGGTGTTCCAGGATCCGTACAGCTCGCTCAATCCGCGCAAGACCGTCGCCGAGGTGCTGGAAGGCGCGCTGCAGATCCACGGTGTGCGGGATCGGCAGGAACGGCGCGCTCGCGCGGCGGCGATAATTGACCGCGTGGGCTTGCCCGCTGCGGTGCTGCACCGCTATCCGCACGAGTTTTCCGGGGGCCAGCGCCAGCGCATCGGCATTGCGCGCGCGCTGATTGTCAGGCCGCGTCTGCTCGTCTGCGATGAGCCGGTGTCGGCGCTCGACGTTTCGGTGCAGGCGCAGGTTCTGAACCTGCTCGCCGACCTGCAGGCCGAGTATGGGCTGTCATGCCTGTTCATCTCGCATGACCTTGGCGTCGTGCGTTATATCGCCGACCGCATCCTGGTCATGCGCGAGGGCCGGCTTGTCGAGAGCGGCGCCCGCGACGAGATCTGGCAACGGCCCGCGCATCCCTACACTCGGTCGCTGCTTGCTTCGGTGCCACGGGCACTTCCGGCGTAAGCCACTGCGCCGGTTTCGCAATTGGAAGACGAGCATGTGCGGGGATGTTCCCTTCCGATACCGGCGACTTCTGCGCCTTCAGACGCCCAACCCTCGCCCCGCAAAAGATGAGATGCGGTCGAACCATGCGGCGGCAGTGCATCGTTAATGCTTCGCGTAGCCAAGGGCGTTTGCTTTTGCGCTGCGGCTTTGCGGTCATTGGACACATCCTGCCGGAATGACTCAAACTGGCCGGCCTCGGCCGAGCGCAAAGCGCGGCTTGGCAGGATGTGCGGCGCGGCGGGCCGCTTCCACCGCGGCGTCGACCTGTGCCATGGCCAGTCGCGCGTGGTCGATAAATGCCCGGCCTGCGTCCGTCAACGCCACGCCTTGTGGGCTGCCGCTGATTCCCGCCGGGCACCGGCTCAGTACGCGAAGCTCGGTCCGCCCAAGTGAACTGGCGGGGGAAGATCTGATCGGATACGGACCGGACGTGCCCTTCGGCCTGCTGGTGCATGAGGTCTTTGACCGCGAAGGTGGCCAGCCTGACATGCGGGTGCAGGTGGAACAAGCCCACGTGGCCAGGGCGCTGGCCCAAGCGGGCGCTGGCATTGCGCTGGTCGATGCCATGACCGTGTTCGGCCAGGACTGGCCCGATGTGGTGGCGGTGCCGGTGCGCACCAAGGTCAATGCCTCGGTGCAGATCTTCCACGTGCAGACCGAGCCGCTGTCCCGCTTGGCGCTGGCCTTCGTGGATACGCTGACGGCCATCGTGAAGCGCTAGGCGCTGGCGCGAACAGAGGTTGGCCGTAGTGTGGACGGATGTGCTCTATCCGTGGCATTGCATGGCGCCCAGATCATGCTCGGCAGGTGATGACTTAAAGCGGCCGTCGGAGCTGGCATTGATGAATGCCGAAACTGGCTGCGGCCGGGTCGTCGCCGCGAAACCGCGAGGGTCTAAGGCCGACCCGCTGCCGTCGTCCGCCCCAGCACGGCTGCGGCGTCAACTTCCGAAGAACAGCGGTCACTGAGCGCTTCCCTGGCAATGAGGCGGCCTGGTTGTTCGTTTGATATTTTGGTAGTATTGGAAATATGGAAGAACAAGACGTCATCCGCTCCCTTGCCGCCCTTGCTCACAGCCTTCGCCTCCAGGTTTTCCGGATGCTGGTGGTTGCTGGCCAGGATGGACTAACACCCAGCGCCATGGGCGAAGTGCTCGATGTACCGGGCGCAACGCTGTCGTTCCACCTCAAAGAACTGATGAACGCGAAGCTGGTAACGCAGGAGCGTGACGGGCGCAATCTGATCTACCGGGCCGCGTTCGACCACATGGACGGAGTGCTGGGCTTTTTGACCGAGAACTGTTGCCAAGGCGAGGCTTGTCTCAGCCCCAGCGCCACCAACTGCAAATGCTGATGGAGATTCCCTGATGAAGCGCTTTCACGTACATGTTCACGTTGACGATCTCGGCAAGAGCATCGCCTTCTATTCGAAGCTATTCGCGGCCGAGCCCACGCGCGTTGAGGGCGATTACGCCAAGTGGATGCTGGACGATCCTCGCATCAATTTCGCAATCTCCACGCGCGGCGGCAAGGTAGGCGTGGACCACCTTGGCGTCCAAGTAGACGATGCCAGCGAGCTGGCCGAACTGAAGGAGCGTGCTGAGGCTGCGGACATGTCGCTGCTCGATCAGGGCGAAACCGCCTGTTGCTACGCCCGAAGCGAGAAGCACTGGATCACTGATCCGCAAGGCATCGCCTGGGAGCATTTCCACACGCTCGGCAATATCCCGGTGTTTGGCGAGAGTAGGTCGGCTGTGGAAACGGGCGAAGGACCGGCGTGCTGCGCGCCTCGCGGCAAGCCGCTCGGCATTGCCGTGAAGTCTTCCGATTCCCCTTGTTGCTAGGTGCGTTCGAGTGACCGCTAATGTCCTGATCCTCTGCACCCACAACTCCGCGCGCAGCGTACTGAGCGAGGGCATGCTGAACCATTGGGCGCAAAAGCTTGGCAAGGATGTGCGAGCCTTCAGTGCCGGGAGCGCCCCGAGTGGCCGCGTCAATCCGTTCGCGCTGGAAGCGCTCACCAATGCGGGAATCGACACCACGGGCTATCGCAGCAAAAGCTGGGATGAGTTCGTGGCCGATGGCGCGCCGCAGATGCGTATCGTCATAACCGTATGCGACAGCGCGGCTGCCGAGCGATGTCCCTATTGGCCGGGCAGTCCCGTCAAGGTGCATTGGGGCTACGTTGACCCGTCCAATGCACCAGAAGGGGACGAAGGCAAGCGCCAAGCCTTCGAACTTACGCGGCAGGCCATCGGCTACCGCATGCTGCAATTGCTGATGCTGCCACTCGACACTCTGAGCAATGCTGAGTTGCAACAGCACCTCGACCGTATCTCGCAAAGCTGAACATGGTGACTGACCTTCGGACCCGGCTTCTCGCAGAAGGACTGGGAACAGCGTCGCTGCTTGCCATCGTCATAGGCTCCGGCATCATGGGCGAGAGGTTGGCGGGCGGGAACGTCGCGGTGGCGCTGCTGGCCAACACCGCAGCGACTGTAGGCGGCTTGTACGTTCTGATTGAAGTCTTCGGGCCGCTGAGTGGCGCGCATTTCAATCCTGCGGTCAGCTTGGCGATGGCGTTGCGGGGCGAACTACCGGGCGCGGCGCTGGCCCCGTACATCGCGGTACAGTTGGCAGGCGCAGTGCTGGGCGCCTGGCTGACGCACGCCATGTTCGACTTGCCGCTACTCCAGTTCTCTGCGAAGGTGCGCAGCGGCTCGGGGCAGTGGATTGCCGAGACTGTAGCCACCGGGGGACTGCTACTGGTGATTCTGCGAACGCCGAGCGGGCGGGCATCTGCCACAGTCGCCGCTTACATCGGCGCGGCGTACTGGTTCACTGCGTCCACATCGTTTGCCAATCCTGCGGCAGCGTTCGGGCGAATGTTCAGCAATAGCTTTGCCGGCATCGCGCCGAGTAGCGTGCCTGGATTCATCATTTCCCAGCTTGTCGGGGCAATGATCGGACTGGCGCTGAATCGCGCGCTTGAACAGCGCGCGACACGATTCGATCGGCCAACTTCAACCGAGCCTTCAGGGAAGCACTAGATGGTGTGATACGCAGGCACCGCGCAGAGGAGATACCGCCTCTCAACGGCAGTTACACTTTCCGCACGCCTACTTGATCGACGCGAACATGAGGCTTAGTCCTGTCGGCCGATGACGCGGCGCCGTGTCTCGGCGATCGAACGACCGCTTGCTGAGTGGAACTGCCATGTGAATGTCTCGATGACGCGTCGGACGAGGGGCCCTTCATGGCCGGGAACGGCCCTCCGTGCTTCGATATATTGTTTCCCGGCTGTGTCGGCCCTCCACCTGTGCGGCGGTAGGCAAGCAATTCAGCTGACGGGTATCCGAGCAATGGTTTTCATCGGCGTCTGAGCGCTGCCATCGCCTGACGGTGCAGCGCCGGTGTCGCTGCCGCCAGCAACCGGCCTGAAAAATCCTTGTCGATAGGCCGCCCGTTCCAGTCCGTCACGATGCCGCCCGCGTTCTCGATGACCGGCACCAGCGCCACGACGTCGTAGATCTCGAGGTTGGCTTCCACGACCAAGTCGCAAAGCCCGGAGGCGAGCAGCCCATAGGCATAGCAATCGGTGCCAAATCTGCGCATCCCGACTTCGCGACTGAGGGCGGAGAAGGCGTCCGCATCCTGGCCGTCGAACATGTCTGGCGAGGTGGCAAAGAGCCGCGCGTCCTTCAGCGATGTGCATGCGTTCACGCGCGCCGGTGTTTCGTTGAAGGTGGTCCGTCCGGCATACCCGACCCAGCGTTCGCGCAGCGCCGGCATTTCGATCAAGCCAAGCACCGGCTTGCCGTCTTCAAGCAGGGCAATGAGGCAGCCGAACAGTGGTACGCCGCAGATAAAGCTCTTCGTGCCGTCGATGGGGTCGATGACCCAGCCGAGCCCGGCGCCGATGGAGCCGCCGGATTCTTCGCCGAAAAAGGCATGGTGCGGGTACCGGTTGGCAATCAGCGACCGGAGTTCCGACTCGATTTCCCGGTCGGCCCGGGTGACGGGACTCGCGTCCGTTTTGATTGCGATCTCCACGTCGGACCGGAAGTAATGCATGGCTCTGGCGCGGGCGACGTCGGCCAACTTGCTGGCAAACGCGGACAGGGGCCGGAGTTCGGCAGCGTCCACTTGAGGCTCCATAAGGCAATGCTATGCATATCAGCATATCTCACTGATTGTCCGATGATGGGCCGCGCAATTCCCGGAGCAGCGATTTTTTCCGCGGACCACTCGCCGAGGCCAGAGTCGCATCCGGGTTTACACGCAGCAAGGATATTCTCCTTGATGTATCAGGTAGCTTGATATTACACTGAGGTTCATGACGGAGCCGGACTACCAAGGAGAGACAGAGATGGCTGATTACGAAGGGCGCTGGAAGGCTGTGAAGGTCAGTGTGGAAGCGGGCATTGCCTGGGTCACATTCAACCGGCCCGAGAAGCGCAACGCGATGAACCCCACGCTGAACGCCGAGATGGTGCAGGTGCTGGAAGAACTGGAGCTGGATGCGGACGCCAAGGTGCTGGTGCTGACCGGCGCCGGTGACGCCTGGACGGCGGGCATGGATCTGAAGGAATACTTCCGTGAAGTGGATGCCGGCCCCGAGATCCTGCAGGAGAAGATCCGCCGCGATGCCTCGCAGTGGCAATGGCGGCTCCTGCGCATGTACAGCAAGCCGACCATCGCGATGGTCAACGGCTGGTGCTTTGGCGGCGGTTTCTCGCCGCTGGTGGCCTGCGACCTGGCGATCGCCGCCGACGAGGCCACCTTCGGCCTGTCGGAGATCAACTGGGGCATTCCGCCCGGAAACCTGGTCAGCAAGGCGATGGCCGATACGGTCGGTCACCGCAAGGCGCTGCACTACATCATGACGGGCGACACCTTCACCGGCAGCGAGGCCGCGGCGATGGGCCTGGTCAACGAAAGCGTGCCGCGTGCCCAGCTGCGCGAGCACACGATCGCGCTGGCCGGGAAGCTGCTCGAGAAGAACCCGGTGGTGCTGCGCGCGGCCAAGATCGGCTTCAAGCGCAGCCGCGAGCTGACGTGGGAGCAGAACGAGGACTACCTGTACGCGAAGCTCGACCAGGCGCAGCTGCGCGATCCCGAACACGGGCGCGAGCAGGGCCTGAAGCAATTCCTCGACGACAAGTCGATCAAGCCCGGCCTGCAGGCCTACAAGCGCGCCTGAGCGGCGGCGCGGCCTACCACCCCGCCTACCACCCCAATCGAGCCGGCGGCCTCAAGAGCCGCCGCCAGGAGACAATGCTGATGAACGAACTGACCATGCTGATTGGCGGGCAGGACCGGCACGCCGCCGATGGCGCCACTTTCGAGCGCCGCAATCCGCTGACCGAAGCCGTGGTGTCGCGCGCGCCGGCGGCCACGCCGGCGGATGCGGACGCCGCCGTCGAAGCGGCCGCGGCCGCCTTCCCGGCCTGGGCGGCGCTGCTGCCCGGCGAGCGCCGCCGCCGGCTGCTGAAGGCCGCCGACCTGATGGACCAGCGTACGGAAGACTTCATCCGCATCGGCGTGGCCGAGACCGGCGCGATGCCGAACTGGTACGGCTTCAACGTGATGCTCGCGGCCAATATGCTGCGCGAGGCGGCCGCGATGACGACGCGGATCGACGGCAGCGTGATTCCGTCGGACGTGCCGGGCAATCTCGCCATGGCCGTACGCCAGCCATGCGGCGTGGTGCTCGGCATCGCGCCGTGGAACGCGCCGGTGATCCTCGGCACGCGCGCGCTGGCGATGCCGCTCGCGTGCGGCAACACGGTGGTGCTCAAGGCGTCCGAGGCGTGCCCCGGCGTGCATCGCCTGATCGGCACGGTGCTGCAGGAGGCGGGGCTCGGTGATGGCGTGGTCAACGTGGTCACGAACGCGCCCGAGGATGCGGCGCAGGTGGTCGAGCGGCTGATCGCGCATCCGGCGGTGCGCCGCGTCAACTTCACCGGCTCCACGCACGTGGGCCGCATCATCGCGCAGCACGCGGCCCGGCACCTGAAGCCGGCGCTGCTGGAGCTCGGCGGCAAGGCGCCGCTGCTGGTGCTCGACGATGCGGACCTCGATGCGGCAGTCGATGCCGTGGCCTTCGGCGCCTTCTTCAACCAGGGCCAGATCTGCATGTCGACCGAGCGCGTGATCGCGGACCGCAAGATCGCGGACCGCTTCGTCGAGAAGCTGTCCTCGAAGGCGAAGACGCTGCGGGCCGGCGACCCCGCCGATCCGTCCAGCGTGCTCGGCGCGCTGATCAGCAAGGACGCAGCGCAGCGCATCGCCGCGTTGGTCGAGGATGCGCGCGCGCAGGGCGCGATCCTGCCCGTGGGCCTGCACGCCGACGGCGCGATCCTGCAGCCGGTCATCGTCGACGGCATCGCGCCGGGCATGAGGCTCTACCGCGAGGAATCGTTCGGTCCGGTGGTGACAGTGGCGCGCGTGGACGGCGACGACGAGGCGGTGCGCATGGCCAACGACAGCGAGTATGGCCTTTCCGCGTCGGTATTCAGCCGCGACGTGTCGCGCGCATTGTCGGTGGCCCAACGGATCGAATCGGGCATCTGCCATATCAACGGCCCCACCGTGCATGACGAGGCGCAGATGCCGTTTGGCGGCGTCAAGGCGAGCGGCTATGGACGCTTCGGCGGCCAGGCGGCGGTGGCCGAATTCACCGAGCTGCGCTGGATCACGATCCAGAACACCCCGCGCCACTATCCGGTCTGAACCGGCGCCGATCCGCATACTCCCCGCCGAGAGAGAAGAGGGAGACAACAGAACATTGAGGAGACAGGACGTGACAAACGTCTCGACGCAAGCCGCCCCCGGCCCCGCGGTCGCTGCCGTGTCCTACCGGGACGTCGCCATCGGGCGCACCGAGGCCGAGTTCCATCGCGACGGCGAGATCTGGCGCGTGCTTTCGCGCGAAGCGCTGCAGGACTATCCGCAACGGATGTCCGATTGCCTTGCCACCGGCGCCGCGCGCCACCCCGAGCGCGTGCTCGTGGCGCAGCGCGGCCCCGACGGCAACTGGATCACGATCACCTATAGCGAGATGCTGGCGCGTGCGCGCTCGATCGGGCAGGCGCTGGTGGACCGCTCGCTGTCCGCCGAGCGGCCGCTGGTGATCCTCTCCGGCAATGATCTCGAGCACCTGCAACTGGCGCTCGGCGCGCTCTGGGCCGGCGTGCCGTTCTCGGCCGTGTCACCGCCGTACTCGCTGGTCTCCGGGGACTTCGGCAAGCTGCGGCACGTGTTCGATTTGCTGACGCCGGGCTTGGTCTACGCCGCCGACGGTCGCGCTTTCTCGCGGGCCATCGAGGCCGTGGTGCCCGCCGGCGTGGAAGTCGTGACCCGCGATGGCATCCTGCCCGGCCGTGCCGCGACGTCGTTCGACGCGCTCGCGCAGACGCGTCCCGGCAGCGTTGACGCGGCCCATGCGGCGGTCGGCCCGGACGCGATCGCCAAGTTCCTCTTCACCTCCGGCTCCACGCGGCTACCGAAGGCGGTGACGACCACGCACCGCATGCTGTGCAGCAACCAGCAGATGCTGCGCCAGGCGATGCCGGAGCTCGCCCGCGTGCCGCCGGTGCTGGTCGACTGGCTGCCCTGGAACCATACCTTCGGCGGCAGCCACAACGTCGGCATCGTGCTCTATAACGGCGGCACGCTCTACATCGATGGCGGCAGGCCCGTGCCGGGCGGCTTCGATGAAACGCTGCGCAACCTGCGCGAGATCGCGCCCACGATCTACTTCAACGTGCCCAAGGGTTGGGAGGAGCTCAGTAGGGCGCTGGAACATGATGCACGGCTGCGCGAGACGTTCTTCTCGCGCGTCAATCTCTACTTCTTTGCCGCGGCGGGACTGTCGCAGGAGGCGTGGGACCGGCTCGAGCGCGTCACCGAGGCGCATTGCGGACAGCGCATCCACATCATGTCCGGCCTCGGCATGACGGAGACGGCGCCGTCGAGCATGTTCACGACGGGGCCGGTCGCGCAGTCCGGCTATGTCGGCCTGCCGGCCGCGGGCTGCGAGCTGAAGCTGGTGCCGGTCAACGGCAAGTACGAGGCGCGTTTTCGCGGACCGCATGTGATGCCGGGCTACTGGCGTGCGGCGCCCGATCCCGAGCGGCAGGTGTTCGACGAGGAAGGCTACTACTGCACTGGCGATGCGCTGCGCTTCGTCGATCCCGGACGGCCGGAGCTTGGTTTCCAGTTCGACGGGCGCATTGCCGAGGACTTCAAGCTCAGCACCGGCACGTTCGTGAGCGTCGGGCCGCTGCGTGCGCGAGCGATCAGCGCCGGTGCACCCTACGTGCAGGACGTGGTGATCGCGGGCGCGGACCGCGACGAGATCGGCTTGCTCGTGTTCCCGCAACTGGCGGAATGCCGCCGCCTGGCCGGCCTGCCGGCCAATGCGGGTACGTGGGAGGTGCTGTCGTCCGCGCCGGTGCGCGAGGCCTTTGCGGCGATGCTGCAAACGCTCGACCTCACCGCCACCGGCAGCGCCACGCGGGTCGCGCGGCTGTTGTTGCTCGAAGAGGCGCCGTCGCTCGATCACGGCGAGCTGACCGACAAGGGCTCGATCAACCAGCGCGCGGTGCTCACGCGCCGTGCCGCGCTCGTCGACGCGCTCTACGACGACGCCGGCCGCGACGGCCGGGTGATCCAGGTGCGGGAAGCCACGCCACAGAGCCGGTAAGCACAACAAGAACAACGCCGACAGGGTGGTCGGCCATCACAAGAGGAGACAGCAGATGAAGTTAGGACGGGCAGGGCTTGCGGCACTGGCGGCGGTCCCGGCAATCGCGGGCGCGCAATCGGTGACGCTGTATGGCGTCATCGATACCGGCGTGGAGTACGTCAACAACATCGGCGCCGCGAAGGACAGCGTGGTACGCATGCCGACGCTGACCGGCACGGTGCCGTCGCGCTGGGGCCTGCGCGGCAGCGAGGATCTCGGCGGCGGCCTGAAGAGCGTGTTCGTGCTGGAATCCGGCTTCACGCCGGACGCCGGCGCGTCGGGCCAGGGCGGCCGCCTGTTCGGCAGGCAGGCGATGGTCGGGCTCTCCGGTCCCTGGGGTCAGGTCGGCCTCGGCCGCCAGTACACGATGCTGTTCTGGGCGACGCTGGACGCCGACATCCTCGGTCCGAACATCTATGCCTCCGGCTCGCTCGACAGCTACCTGCCGAACGCGCGCGCCGACAATGCGCTTGCCTACAAGGGCACGTTCAACGGCCTGACGGTGGGCGCCACCTACAGCTTCGGCCGCGACACGGTCAATGCCGGGCCGAGCCCGGCGGGCCAGAACTGTGCCGGCGAGAACGCAGCGGACAAGCGGGCGTGCCGCGAATGGTCGGCAATGCTGCTGTACGAGTTCAAGGGCCTCGGTCCGACGATCGGCCTGTCCGCCGCCTACGACTCGCTGCGCGGCGGCCCCGGTGCGTTCGCCGGCCTCACGCGCAGCAGTTTCACGGACGATCGCCTGTTCCTTGGCGGCTACGCAATCTTCTCGCGGACCAAGGTCGGCCTCGGCTGGATCCGCCGCGACAACGACAGCAGCCCGACGCCGCGCAGCGACATGATCTACGGTGGCATCTCCTACGACGTGACCCCGGCCTTCAACCTCGCCGGGCAGGTCTACTACTACAAGTTCCACAATAGCGAGAACAAGGCGATGCTCTACGCGCTGCGCGGCACCTACGCGTTCTCGAAGCGCACGTCGGTCTACGCGACGGCCGGCTACATCAACAACGACGGGCAGCTGACGCTCTCGGTCAGCGGCGGCGCCCCCGGCTCCAATACGGCCCCGGGCGGCCAGCAGCTCGGCGTGATGACCGGCATCAAGCATATCTTCTGACCGCCGCCTGCGAGAGGCAGGCAAGGGCGCCACGAGGCGGCAACGAGATACGCCGTGGCGCCCGACACACGACAACGAGGAGACAAGTCATGACAACACGCCGCGATGTTCTTCAGGCGTTGCTGGCCGCTTCCGCGGGCGGCGCGCTCTCGCCGCTGGCCGCGCTCGCCCAGGCGGTCCCGCAGGCCAAGGTGCTCTATGGTTTTCCGGCTGGCAGCGTGGGCGACCAGGTGGCCCGGCGCGTCGGCGAGAAGTTCGCCAACACGGCGTTCTCGCGCAGCGGCGCGGTGGTGGACAACCGCCCCGGCGCGGGCGGGCGTATCGCGCTGGAACTGCTGAAGGCCTCGCCCGCCGATGGCAGCGTGCTGGCGCTCTCGCAGGCATCGGCGCTGTCGACCTATCCGCACGTCTATACGAAGCTCAGCTATTCGCCGGCGGACTTCGCGCCGATCTCCACGGCCGCCTACATGACGTTCGCCCTCGCCGTCGGACCGGCGGTGCCGGCCAGTGTGCGCACGGTGAAGGACTATATCGCGTGGGCGAAGGCCAACCCGAAGGAGGCCAACTACGGCTCGCCGGGCGCGGGATCGACGCCGCATTTCGTCGGCGCGCTGTTCGGCCTCAACGTGGGTCTCGACCTGCGCCACGTGCCGTATCGTGGCTCGCTGCCGGCGGTCAACGACGTGGTGGCCGGGCAGATCGCCTCGAGCTTCACGCTCACCGGCGATTACCTGCCGTTCGTCAAAAGCGGCAAGCTGCGCGTGCTGGCCACTTCCGGCGCCACGCGCGCGCCGTACCTGCCGGACGTGCCGACGTTCGCGGAGCTCGGCTATCCGGAAGTGGTGGCCGACGAGTGGTTCGGCTTCCTGGCGCCGGCCAGGACGCCGCCAGCCGTGCTCGCCGCGGCAGGCACCGCGATCAACAACGCGCTCAGGGATCCGGCGATCGTCGACGGCTTCTTCTCGATCGGCCTGGTGGCGAAAGGCTCGTCGCCCGACGACATGAAGCGCGCGATGGACGCCGAATACCGCAAGTGGGGCCTGCTCGTGAAGAAGGTCGGCTTCACGGCTGAATCTTGATGGCGTCCGGGGAGCCCATGATGGATCACCAGAACCTTGTGGCGATTGACTTCCACACCCACGCGGAGGTCAGTTGCTGGAACCCGTTCGATAACTACGGCGAGGAATACGACGCCGCCGCCGACAAATACTTCGGCAACAAGCGCCGGCCGACGATCGAAGAGACCGTCGCCTACTACCGTGAGAGACGGATCGGCCTGATCATGTTCACGGTGGACAGCGAATCGAACCTGGGCCGGCGCCGGATCCCCAACGAGGAGATCGCGGCGACGGCGAAGGCCAACAGCGACATGATGATGGCCTTCGCCAGCATTGACCCGCACAAGGGCAAGTTCGGCGCGCGCGAAGCGCGCAGGCTGATCGAGGAACATGGTGTGAAGGGCTTCAAGTTCCACCCGACCGTGCAGGGCTTTCATCCGAACGACAGGATGGCGTGGCCGATCTATGAGGTCATCAACGGGCACGGCCTGCCCGCGATCTTCCATACGGGACACAGCGGCATTGGCTCAGGCATGCGCTGCGGTGGCGGGCTGCGGCTCGAGTACAGCAATCCAATGCATCTGGACGACGTGGCGATCGCGTTTCCCGACATGCAGATCGTGATGGCCCACCCGAGCTTTCCGTGGCAGGACGAGGCGATCAGCGTGGCGATGCACAAGCCGAATGTGTGGATTGACCTGTCCGGCTGGAGTCCGAAGTATTTTCCGCCGCAACTCGTGCGCTACGCCAACACGCTCCTGAAGGACCGGGTGCTGTTTGGTAGCGATTTTCCGCTGATCACGCCGGGGCGGTGGATGGATGACTTCAAGCAGGCCGGGTTCCGGCCGGAGGTGATGCCGGGCATTCTCAAGGACAACGCCGTGCGGTTGCTGGGTCTCGGTGGGTGATGGGGGGCGAGCGTGTCTGGGGTGGTGGCATGCGGCCAGGCGCTCTTTGCCGGATTGCGGGAGTGGGGGAGGGCTGGGGTTTGGCGTGCTTGCCAGCAAGACGGGGCCTGTCACCACCACAAAACCCCCGTCGGCGACGCCGTCGAAACAGCAGCGCCCGCCAAGCACGACAACCCCATCATTACCCAATCCCACGCGGCCCGCACAGAATCAGTGCGCGCCGACCCGCACCGGTTCACCAACGGCCGCCTTCAACCTCCCCAGCAGCCCGACGCTGGCAATCGCCACCAGCAGCGGGACCGCAAACACGTAATACAGATGCGCCGACGGCCAGCCCGCATCAAGCAGCGCACCCGCCACAAGCGGCGCGAGCACCGCGCCGAAGCGCCCCATGCCAATCGACCACCCCATGCCCGTGGTGCGCGTCTGCGCCGGGTACAGGATCGGCGCGTACGCATAGAGGCCGACCATGCAGCCGAAGATCCCGGCGCCGATCAGGATCGCCAGCACGAAGGCCGCCGACAGCGTGCTTGCGTACAGGCCGAAGCCGATCATCATCAGCGCGGTCAGGATGAAACAGCTCCACAGCAGCGGCCGCAGCCCGATGCGCGCGGCGAGGAACGCGAACGCGGTGCCGCCGACGATGCCGCCAACGTTGAGCAGTACGCCGCCCGTGATGCCCTGCTGCGCTGACATCCCCGCAGCCACCAGCAGCTTCGGCGTCCACGAGAGCACGAAGTAGAACGTGAACATCACGAGGAAGAACGACATCCAGATCATCAGCGTCTGCATCGCCAGGCTGCCTCGGAACAGGCTGCGCACGTCGCCGGCCTCCCGCGCCTGTGTTGCCTCGTGCGCTGGCAACGCGGCGACGGTCGCGCGTCCCATGCGCGCGAGCAAGCGGTTGAGCTTGTCGAGCGCGCCTTCGGGGCGCCGGGTGATCAGGAAGTCGAGCGATTCCGGCAACCGCGCAAGGACCACCGGCACCATCGCGAGCGTGACGAGGCCGCCGAACACGAACACGCTGCGCCAGCCGTAATGCGCGAGCAGCACGCCGGCGATAGCCCCGCCGATCGTCGCGCCAACCGGATAACCGGTCGCCTGCAGCACGATCGCCGTGCTGCGCCACTTGTCGGACGCGTACTCGCCCGTGATCACGTTGATGCTGGCAAGCATCCCGCCGATGCCGAGCCCCGTCGCGGCGCGCAGAGCCGCGAGCTGCGGCACATTCTGCGCGAGCGACGAGCACAGCATGCCGGCCGAGATCGTGCCCAGGCAAATCAGGATCAGCGGCCGGCGGCCGATACGGTCGGCCCACGGCGCGAGGAACAGCGAACCGGCCGCCATGCCGAACAGGCCGGCGGAGAGCAGCACGCCGATCTCCTTGCCGGTCAGGTGCCACTCGGTCGAAATGTGCGATGCCGTGAAGGCCATCGCCAGCACGTCGAAGCCGTCGAGCATGTTGAGTACGATGCAGATGGCGATTGCCATCACCTGGACGGGGCTCATCGTGCCGTGGTTGATGGTTTCCCTGATGTCGGGCTGCATTTGTCTACCTCCATGTATTTGTTGAGTACCGCCACGGACGGGCGGCTTTCGGGGGTACGGCGTACTGCAATACCGCGGGGGGCTACAGGTCCAGCACGAGCATGCCGCTCCTGGCGCGCGAGCAGCATGGCAGGAACTGGTCATTGGCGGCGCGCTCCTCATCGGTGAGGTAGGCGTCGCGATGATCGGGCGTGCCCGACAACACGCGCGTCAGGCACGTGCCGCAGACACCTTGCTCGCACGAGGTCTGGATCTCCACGCCGTGCGCGGCCAGCGCCTGCACCACGGTCTCATCCGCGGCGATGTCGATGACGCGGCCGGTGCTCTGCACTGTCACCTGGAAGGCGCCGCCTGGGGCGGACGGCGTTTCCGGCGCTGCAAAGTACTCGCGGTGCAGGTTGGACTCGGGCCAGCCGGCAGCGCGTGCCGCGTCCAGCACGGCGGCCATGAAGCCGGACGGCCCACAGACGTAGAGATGCGTATTGGCACGCGGGACACGCGGGGCACGCGGCGCGGCGAGGAGCTGCTGCAGGTCCGCGCGCTGCCCGTCGTCGTGGTACAGGAACGTGCGCTCGCGCAAGTCGTCGCCAGCGATCCGTTCCTGGAATGCCGTGCTCGCGGCGCTGCGCGTGCAGTAGTGGAACTCGAAGGATGCGCCGCTGCGCGCGAGGCTCTGCGCCATCGCGAGGATCGGCGTTACGCCGATGCCTCCCGCGAGCAGCACCGAGTGTCCGGCGTCCGCGTGCAAAGGGAAATGATTCTTCGGCGCGCTGATCTCGAGCGTGTTTCCAGGCACGAGCGCATGCATCGCTGCCGAGCCGCCGCGCGACACGGGATCGCGCAGCACGCCAAGCTGGTAGCGGTGCGTCTCGGCCGGGTCGTTGCACAGCGAATACTGGCGTACCAGTCCATCGCCGAGATGCACGTCGACATGCGCGCCGGCGGTGAAGGGCGGCAGCGCATCGCCATCGGCGGCCACCAGCTCGAATACGGCGATGCCGTCGGCGGCGGCCGTCTTGCTTGCAATCCGGACCTGCATCATGCCGCTCCCGCCTGTGCAACCGGTTGCGCGGCCTGCGTATGTTCCTGCATCTGTTCCTGCGCGAGCAGCCGGTCCAGGATGCGGCGCGCCTGCACGCCACCCGCGTCGATGTTCAGCTTCAACAGTTTGCGCTCGGGATTGGCCAGCAGGTTGCGCTGTTGCGCCTCCAGCATCTCCAGGTCCTCGCCAAAGATCTTGCCCTGGCCTTCGCGGATGGTCGCGGTGAGCGCCGCGTCTTCCGGCTTGAAATTGCGCGCCATGCCCCAGAAGTACCAGATCGAGGTCTCGGTCTCTGGCGTGATGAAATCCACGACGATGCTCGAAGCCTTGTGCTCGGGGGGCGCATGGTAGCCACCCTTGCCGGCATGGGCCACGCCGACCTCGATCATCACATGGCTCGGCGGTGTGAAGCGGCAGATCTGCCAGCGGTCGCAGGGCACGTCGCCGGCAAGACCGTTGCCGCGCAACGCGGCGGCCCAGAACGGCGGTGGCAGGATGCCTTCCATATGGCGGCTCGTGATCACTGAGTCGCCCTCCACGCGCGTAGCCGGCGCGGCGTCCTCGATCTCGGCCTGGCCGATGCTCGACGCGTGCACGTAGGTCTCGTGCGTCAGGTCCATCAGGTTGTCGATCATCAGGCGATAGTCGCAGCCGATGTGGTACAGGCCACCACCATGCGCCCACTCGGGGCTCACCGCCCATTCGAGATGCGGGATCAGCGTGTCATCGGCGAGCGCGGCATCGCCGGGCCAGACCCAGACGAAACCGTAGCGCTCCACGGCAGGGTAGTTGCGGATCGATGGAAAGCCGCCCACGCGCTGACCGGTCATTGCCTTGCATTTGCCATCGCGGCCCATCGTCAGGCCGTGATAGCCGCAGACCAGTTGCCCGTCGCGCACGAAACCCAGTGACAGTGGCGCCCCGCGATGCGGACAGAAGTCCTCGAGCGCGGCGACGCTGCCATTTCCATCACGGTACAGCACCATCTTCTCGTTGCAGATCGTGCGGCCGAGCGGCTTGCCTGCGAGTTCATCGGGCGTGCAGGCGACATACCAGGTGTTTTTCAGGAACATGACTTTCCCCTCCCGGCGCGCGAGGCGCCAGGATCCTTTGGTTGACGAAGAGGGTGGTGAAGGGACCCGGGGTGCGGGTCAGGCGGTGCGGCCGGCGCGCCGGATCAGGCTGCCTCCAAGTACCTGTGACATTGCCTGCTGGTTCTGCAATGCGAACTTCAGGTTGCGGTTGGCGATGCGGCTGTGCTCGCGCATCAGCGCCTCGGCACGCGCGCCTTCGCGCTGTTCGATGGCCTCGACCACGGCGCAGTGCTGCGACTGCGCGAGCAGCAGCATCTCGCGCGCGCTTTCGCCGATCGACTGCACCATGACGAAGGCGCTCGCGGAAGCGAACGGCAGGCTCGTGACCTTGTCGATCTGGCGCGCGACGAGCGCGCTGCCGCAGGCCTCGGCCAGCAACTGGTGAAAGCGCGCGTTGAGGTCCACGTACTGCGAGAACTTCACGGCGGTCAGTTCACCGGTCAGCGCGCTGTCGATCTGCGCGATGACGTCGCGCATCGCGTTAAGAAGGCTCGTGCTGACGCCACGCTCGGCGGCGAGGCGCGCGGCCAGGCCCTCCATCGTGCCGCGCAGTTCGATCGCGTCGCTGATTTCGTTCTCGTCGAACGAGCGCACCGCGAAGCCGCCGGACGGGATCGGCTCGACGAGCCCTTCCTCCTGCAGCCGGATCAGCGCCGCGCGGATTGGCGTGCGCGACACGCCAAGGCGCTCAGAAACCCATAGTTCCGAAATGCGTCCACCGGGCGGCAACTCGCCGCCAAGAACCAGCTCGCGCAGGCCGAGCAGGGCGCGGACGGCCTGGGAGGTGCTGGTGCCCGCCTTGCTGTCGCTGAGGTTGTGGTTGTCCGTGTCCATCAGGATGTCTCCGTGGGGCGAGCCGCGCAGGACCAGGCGGCCTTTAATCGCTTTGTTGGATACAAACTGTATTCAGCTTGCCGGAGGATGACAAGGAAAAGATCGAAAAACTAAGGGTAAACGTGGGGAAAATTGCCTGGATTTCAGGGTGTGAAGGGACCTCTGACGTCGAGTTGGATACAACAACGGTTCGCGTGGATCTCGTTGAGGCGCGGGGGTGCTTCAGCAAGCACCCCTCGGGCAAGCCGGAACCAGGCACGCAGACCGCTTCGACATCACGAACAAGAAGCTTGCAAAAAGGGCGTTGGGTCCATGCGCACTCAAGTACGACCACCCCAAGATCGACGGCCAGCGCAATGGTCGTATATCAGCGCAGGTTACGCGCGCACTTTTGCAGCAGTTCGTGCAGCATGACCGCATGCGCGGCGTCGATTCCCTCGAGCATTTCGCGCTCCATCTGTGCAACTGTGTCGTCGCATTGCCGCAGCAAATCACGTGCGCTCTCGGTGAGGCTGAGCAGCACGATGCGCCCGTGCAAAGGGTCCGGCTGGCGCACGATCCAGCCACGCGCTTCCATCGTCTTGACCACCTCATTGGCTGACTGAGGCGAGATGAGTGAGCGCTCGGCCAATTGCGCGTTGGAGGTCGGGCCGCGCGCGTGCAAGACGGAGAGCGCCGTGAACTGCGGTAGGGTCAGCCCGTGCGGGGCCAGCACCTCGCCCAGGCGGCGCTTGACGATTCGGTCGGTACGTCCAATCAGGTAAGGCAACCGACTGGGCAGCGCCGCAGGTGCCTGCGCCGGCGACGGCGCCCCCTCCCTCGTCTTCTCGGGCGTCTGCGCCCGGGATGCCTTCATGGTCTGGCGTCTCATTCTTGTAATCTGTCCTGCCTCGGTGCCGCCCTTCCTCAAGGGGGCCAGTCAAGGCAATCGCGTAGGCGTTTCCAAGCTGTCAATGATATGCGATTTGCAGGTAGGCTGATATCAAATTGACTCAATGGATGAACCATCGGTCATTGAGATAGGAAAAATCACAAGAATTGGCCGCGCACGGGCATCTGGCGCCCGCAGCACGCCCAGCTGCTCCTGAGCCATCGGTCAGGCCGCGGGTCCGTTCCGGTTCCGCGTTGACTCAACCGTGAATACAACCAGCATACCGCCCAGGATCGAGACGTTTTTCAGAATGTGGTTGATCTGGTTGATCACGTCTGCGGAATCGGCGCGCCAGAAGCCATGGAAGATCACCGTCGTGGGCACCAGGAACAGTGCAAGGAGCAGCGCGCCCCACCGCGCATTCCAACCCGAAATGAGGGCGAAGCCGCCACCAATCTCGATCAGGATGGTCAGCACTAACAGCAGATTCGGTAACGGCAGTTCAGCGCTGGCAATCCAGGCGGAGTAGCCCGCAAAGCTGCCCATTTTCAGGAAACCGGAGATCAGGAAGAGCGAGCCAAGAAGGGCCCGGCCGACCGAGTAGAGCCGCGAAGCGGTTGTCGGCGTGATGGAAATGGTGGTCGTGGACATGACCGTACTCCGAAATCGAATGAGCGTCAGCGAAGCCGTCGCCGGGACCGACACAGCCGGCTAGGACGCAGCCTCGGTGTCCTTATGAGCCCTGACAAGCAGGACCGGTACGCTGCAATGGCGTACGAGGCTTTCAGCCACGCTGCCCATCAGCATGCGACGGATCCCGCTGCGGCCGTGTGTTCCGATCACGACGAGCTGGGCGTGGCTGTCTTCCACGATCTTCCGGATCTGGTTGCCGACGTCACCCATCGCCAGGATCTCGTCGATCAGGATCGCGTGGCTGCGCACCTGGCTTGATTCGGCTCTTGCCTGTGCCTGCGCGAGAAGCTTGTGTCCTTCCCTGACCAGCCCGGCCCGCACTTCCGCCAACTCATAGCCGCCGTCAATGACGTGGACAATTTCCAGTTCCGCGTCACAGGCGCGTGCCACGCCGATCGCCTCTTCCAGGCCCCGCTCGCCACACTCACTGCCGTCAATGGCAACCAGAATCTTTGAGTACATGCTCAGTCTCCTACAAGTGGGAAGCCCTGCCTGCTCACGAGCCGCCGTGGTGACGATAGGGTACGGACGCGACACCCGTCCATGAGGCGATCTTGCCGCTTTCGCCCGCCCGCGCAGGGTCAACACCGTCTGCCGGGAATCGCTCTCCCTGACCATGACTGGATCGTAGGAAGCCAAACCGCCCCGGCATTGATGCATGTCAATCCGCGTGCTCAGTCGATGCGGCCTTGCAGGACGATCGTGGCTGGGCGCCCTCTTCGCGTACCCGACTCTGGCTGGTCAGTGCAGTCGTCAGTGAATAACTTGATCCAGCCCAACTCCTGGCGGCGCGTGCGACCTAGTGTAGTTGTGAGGTGCTGCGCGTTAGCCAGCGGGGTCAGAGCGAAAACCAGCCTGCCAGTTCTCCTGGCCAGGCAGCAGTCGGAGCCAGGTCATGGTCAGGCCCGCTCTGGCGTGAAGGAGTGAACATGGGCTACAGCAGCATTCTGGTTCAATTGGACGGCAGCAAGGCTTCCGACCAGCGTCTGGCGCTGGCTTCGCAGTTGGCGCAATCCAATATGTGTCCCCTGATAGGGCTGTTTGCGGGTTTCATCCCCGACCCCGCCTGGTTTTACCTGATGGAGAATGCCAGGCAGTTTGTCGAAGACGACATGCAGCGGCGCCGGCTGGTCAGGGAGCGCGTGCGTCAGGCATTCTGTGAGTCGACACAGCAATTGTCCGCCGGCGCCGAGTGGCGCGCTGCGGAGCACGATACGCTGTCGACAGTGCTGCGTGAATCGCGCGAGGCCGGCCTGATCGTGGCTGGCCAGTACGATGAGAACGGCACCGAGGGGCCCGTCGCGCGACAGATTCTCGAAGCCTTGCTGCTGGAGAGCGGCCGGCCTGTCCTGGTAGTTCCCTGCGCCGGAAGTTTCTCCGCGACAGGCGCCCGCGTGATGATCGCCTGGAACGGCAGCCGCGAAGCCGCGCGAGCCCTGCATGACGCCTTGCCACTTATCGCGGGGGCACAGGCGCGCATTCTGAGCGCGCCGACTGCGGCCAAGGAAATGCGTCCCGATGCCACACCGGTGGGACACGCGGCACGTGTTCTCGAGCAACAAGGCGTGACCGTGGGAGTCGAGCATGGCCCGGGCGGATCCGACCTGACAATCGGTGAACTTCTGCTGTCCAGGGCAGCGGATTTCGATGCGGACCTGATCGTAATGGGGGCGTACGGGCACGGACGCATGCGGGAACTGGTGCTGGGCGGGGTGACGCGGACCTTGCTGGCATCGATGACGGTCCCGGTGCTGTTCTCGCACTGAAAACAGCATCCTAGAAAAGGTAGAGGCGCGGCTGCTCGGTATGGCGCGCGTCGCCAGTCCGCGCGCGCTGGAAGATGCCTGCCACCAGGGCCATATCCGAAACCAGCGCGCAGATGACTTCATCGATGGACAGTACCCCCAATAGCGCGCGGTCTTCGCCTACCACCGCGAGATTCCGGACGCCGTGGGCGAGCATGGTGCGCAGCGCTTCGCCTACATGGGCGTCCCGTTCGATCGAAAGAACACCTTGCGTCATGACCGAGGCCACGGTCTTGTCGCTGAAGCCGTCAGCGTCGGCGAGGCCATGGACAACGATGTCCCGATCCGTCACCAGTCCCCTGACGTACAGCCGGCCCGGCATGCCATCCGTGACGAGCAGTGCGCTGGCACAGTGGTCGCGCATGAGCCTTGCAGCCTCATGAAGGCCGCCGGTCATGGCAATGTGAGTCACGCCGCGTGAACAGATCTCGTCGACTTTCATCTTTCGTTCCCTCCCACGCGCTTCGCCCCTTGTGCGCCTGCGGCATGACGTCGTCTACGCGGCAAACCGGAAGTGCCCGCTATGCAGGACGATGTGACAGGCGCCGGTCATCTCGAACACGCCGCGAGCAACTCCCTCGATCGTCTTGCGATGGTTCAGGAAGGCGGGGATGAGGTCTTCACGGAGATAGGAGCGGGCGCCGAAGTGGTCTTCCAGCGCCTCCGCTGTTATCTCATATGACGCATGACACCCATCTATCTGCGCCGCGCATTGCAGGCTTGGACCTCCGGGGCAATAAGCCGGCTCGGTGTTGAGAAAGACGATCTGACTCATGACAGCACCCTTCGTTCAGGTCATTGACCCGTCAGCGTTCCACTTCGCTTCGGGTCAGAAGGACTGGCAAGCATGTCCTGCGGATAACGCCTTCGGACACGCTTCCCATCACCGTGCGCCGAAAGCCACGCCGCCCATGCGTCCCGAGCACGATCAGGTCGGCCTTCCACTTGTCGGCTTCCGCGGCAATGGTGTCGGCGACCAGTCCGAGAGTGTTCGTGCGCTCGATCAGGTGTGTCACGCCAGGTATCCCGGCGGCCCGGAAGCGGTCCACTGTCCTGGTCAGGGTCGCCTGGCCGTAGGTCATGACCTTCTCCAGTAGGTCTGTCGGATCGCTGTATTTCAAGTCGAGGAAGAGATCGTTGTCATCCACCACGAACAGCGCCTTGACTTCCGCGCCGGTCGCCTTGGCAAGAATGATGGCCTGGTCGACCGCGAGCGAGGCTGACTGGCTGCCATCGACAGCCACGAGGATTCGCTGATACATGCTGAGACCTCTCGAGACAGGGAGCCAGGCTGACAGCGGAGGCACCGGTCGGCATGAATCAAGGCTAGGCTGCGCGGGGAAGACCGGCTTGATGTGTGTCAAACGGGCGCTTGCGTCTGGCAACCGGTGGGCCTTCGCCATGAAGCTTGATGTGTGACAAGTCCAGGCTGGCGCTGGCGTCTAGATTGCAAGGGCGGCTCTGCCATGCCGCTACAAGGAGCTTCTCCATGGACTACGCGACGATCATGGTTCACCTCGACGCCAGCCGCCACATGCACCAGCGTCTGCACCTCGCCGTCCAACTGGCGGTGGAGTATCAGGCAACGCTGATTGGCTTGCTGGCCTTGGGAGAGCCGGAGCCAAGGTCAACCCGTTACCTGATGGACGGTGACCGTTACCTGGCTTCCTACAAGGAGTGGCAACGTCATGCCGGTGAAATGGCTCGCCAGGCATTCCTGGGCGCAACGGACGGGCTTGTCATCCCGACCGAGTGGCGTACGACCGAGTGGGCAACGGCGGCTACCGTACAGGGAGATGCCCACGCGGCGGACCTGATCGTTCTGGGCCAGCGTGATCCGGCGGACAACGAGGCGTTCGACGACCCTCATTTCGTCGAGTCCGTGGTGTTGCAGTGCGGACGGCCGGCCCTGGTCGTGCCCTATGCGGGCGCGTTTCCCAAGGTTGGCAAGACCATCCTGGTTGCCTGGAACGGCAGCCGGGAAGCTGCCCGGGCCATTCACGACGCCTTGCCCTTCCTGCGGCGCGCGGAGTCGGTGGACGTGGTCTCGTGGGGCAAGCCGGACGTCTCATCCGACCTTTGGCTTTCTCCCGCGCGATATGCGGTCGAGTGGCTGAGCCGGCATCGCGTGCAGGCGCAACTCCATGACATCGAGACAGACGTCGGCAACGATACGGGAGAGATGTTGCTGTCCCGGGCTGCGGACCTGGGCTCGGACCTGATCGTCATGGGTGCCTACGGGCATGGACGGGTGCGCGAACTGGTCCTTGGCGGCGTGACGCGTACGATCCTGGCGTCGATGACCGTACCGGTGCTTCTGTCGCATTGACGGAGAACACCAATCCAGTCATCTGAAAAGGACAGGCCATGGAATACAGGACTGTGCTGGTCGCGCTCGGTAGCGATGCGGGCTGTCAGGCGCGCATCCGGATGGCCGCCGAACTCGCGGCGCGTTTTGGCGGACATCTGGTTGGCGTCAGCGCAACCGGCGTCAGTCTGGGCCCGCTTTTCCGCGCTGGTGAGGAGGCCGCAAGCCACGCCGAGCGGGCGCGCCGCAGACGCCTTGCGCACACCGCCGCGTCCGGCGAACTGCTTAGTGAAACAGTCGCCCGGTCGGCGCACGGCACGCCGTTCACGCACCATGTCGTGGAGGATGAACCCGGCTGGGTACTCGCGCAGGAAGGACGCGTTGCCGACATCATCGTTCTGGCAGGCATGCTGCCCCCCGGGGACAGCGAGATGCAGCGGATCGCGGAGCAGGTGCTGCTGAATGCCGGCCGCCCGGTGCTTCTCGTGCCGCCACAACCCGCGCGGCTGCACGGCGGACATGTGGTAATCGCCTGGGATGGCGGCCGTGAAGCGGCACGCGCGGTCGCCGACGCCATGCCGCTGCTGCTGTGTGCCGGCAAGGTGACGATTCTCGCCGTCTGGGATGAGAAGGGAAGCCCGGACGCGAACAGCGAGCCAGTTGCCGGCCTGAGGCACTATCTGAGGCGGCATGGCGTCATTGCCGGGGTCCATACCGAACAAACCGCGGAGCCGGTCGGGACCGTGATCCTCGAAGCATTGCAGACGCTGGACGCCGGGATGCTGGTGGCCGGTGGCTACGGTCACTGGCGTGTCCGCGAGCTGATCATGGGCGGGACGACCCGTAGCCTGATGCGCGCTTGTCCTGTGCCGCTGCTGCTTTCCCATTGAAAGGGGGCGTAGTGGAGCTCCTATTCCTCGGTGCCACGGACTCCGTCACAGGTTCGAAATATGTACTCGACACTGGACGCAGCCGCGTCATGGTGGATTGCGGGCTGTTCCAGGGCTTCAAGTCGCTTCGATTGCGCAACTGGGAGCCACTCCCCGTGGACCTCGCCAACCTGGATGCCGTGATCCTGACGCATGCGCATATCGACCACAGCGGCTATGTGCCGCTGCTCGTGCGCAACGGCTTTCGCGGCACGGTGTTCTGCTCCATGGGAACCGCGCAACTATGCGGCATCCTGCTGCCCGACAGCGCGGCGCTTGCCGAGGAGGACGCAGCCTATGCCAATCGCAAGGGATTCTCGCGCCATCGGCCGGCCCTGCCGCTCTACACCAGCGCAGATGCCGCGCGTGCGCTGCGCCGGCTTGAGCCCAAGCCATTTGGTGCGCGGTTTGCGGTCACGCCGGATATTGAAGCGGAGTTCCACCACGCCGGGCACATCATTGGCGCCGCCGCGGTGACACTGCACGTGGCCGGGCAGCGCATCGTTTTCTCGGGCGACCTGGGCAGGCAGCAAGACATCGTGATGCGGCCTCCGGAATTCGTCCGCCAGGCGGACTGCCTGCTGGTCGAGTCGACCTACGGCAACCGCGTCCATCCGGACGAGAATCCGCTGGATGCGTTGGCCAAGGTTGTCGACAACACGCTGGGCCGGGGCGGGAGCCTGGTTATCCCGGCCTTCGCGGTTGGGCGCACGCAGGCCTTGCTGTACTGCCTGCATCGGCTGATCGAGGACAGGCGCATGCCCGACATTCCCATCTACCTCAACAGCCCGATGGCCATCGATGCGACCCAGATCTTTGCCTTGCATCCTGACGAACTCCGGATCAATCGCGCGACCTGCGCAGCGGTATGCGCCTTGCCGATCCCGGTGCAAAGCATGGAACAGTCAGCCTGGCTCAACCAGGACCACACATCCAAGGTGATCCTGGCCGGCAGCGGCATGGCGACTGGCGGGCGCGTGTTGCATCACCTGGCCAGTCTTGGCACCGACCCGCGCTGCACCATCCTGCTGTCAGGTTTCCAGGCCCCCGGCACGCGCGGCGCGGCGCTCGCGGGTGGACAGCGCGAACTGCGTATCCATGGCAAGGACGTTCCAATCCGCGCCGCCGTTGCGCAGATTCAGGGACTGTCGGCGCACGCGGACGCGAATGAACTGATGACCTGGCTCAGCGGATTCCATGTGCAGCCGCGGCGCGTATTCATTGTCCATGGCGAGCCGGATGCCAGCGATGCGCTGCGCCAGCGGGTGGAACGGGGCCTGGGTTGGCAGGTGACGATGCCGGAGTATCGGAAGGCCTATCGCCTGGACTGAGCCGCCTGGCAGGCTATCTCCTGCTGACCTTCGTCATCCGGAAACTGCTTGCGAGATTCCTGGAACCGGATTGAGAAACGTTTCCCGGGCCACCGGATTCCGGCCCCAGGTATTCGCGCAGGCGCAGGTTGCACTCCGCTGGCGTGCTTCTATAGTGCCTTCAATAGGAACCGGAATGTGCGCTCAGGGCACCAGACATGGCGAAGGGCAAGACCCCTCATACGATCAGGATGCGCGGGACGCGGCTTGCCGCCGGGCGCCAGGTTCGCCGGGCGGGCCCAAGCCAGGCAAGGCTGGCGGGGATCATCCGTTCGTCCATGGAGGCCATCATCTCTGTCGACGGCGCGCAGCGCGTCGTGCTGTTCAACCCGATGGCGGAGACCCTGTTCGCATGGCCAGCCGGACAAGCGATCGGCCGGCACCTCAATGACTTCATTCCCGAGCGCTTCCGGGCTGCCCATGAAGCGCACGTGCGTCGGTTCGGCATCACTGGTATCTCTGACCGGCAGATGGGGCGGCAACGGGCGCTCTATGCCATGCGCCGGGACGGTAGCGAGTTCCCCATCGAGGCGTCCATCTCGCAGACGATCGATGGTGGCACGAAGCTCTACACCGTGATGCTGCGCGACATTACCGAACGGGTACGCGCTGACGAGGCGTTGCGCCGCTCACGCGAGGAACTGCAGCAGCTTTCGGGCAGCATCCTGGCCGCGCGCGAGGAGGAGAAGCGGCGCATCGCACGCGGACTCCATGATGATCTTGGCCAGCGGCTCAGTGCGTTAAAAATGGACATGGCCATGCTTGGCGCCGATGTCGCGGAAGGCAGGGACACCCAGGGTCTGCTCGGGGACATCGCCGCCATGAACGATGTCATCGACGATACCGTGGCGTCGGTTCGCCGCTTTGCCAGTGACCTGCGTCCGGCACTGCTGGACGAACTGGGCATGCTGACCGCCATCGAGTGGCTGGCCACGGATTTCTCCAAGCGCTATGGATTGCCGGCGATCGTGGACGGTGTGGATGCCGATGTTCCCGAGCAAACCGCGATTGCCATGTTCCGTATCGTGCAGGAGGCATTGAGCAATGCCGTGCGGCACGCCAATGCAACGGCCGTGAGCGTTCACCTGGCGCAAGTGGATGGCCAGATCGAGTTGCGCGTACAGGACAATGGGGCGGGCTGGGACAAGCAGTCATCCGGCAGAGGGCCACGCAAGTCACTGGGGCTGCTCGGGATCCGCGAGCGGGCACGCCTGCTCGGCGGAACGGTGGCGATCGACAGCGTGCCGGGTGCGGGGTTCTGCCTGACCGTAAGGATCCCACAATGGAAAGGGGCCTGAGATGATCCGCGTACTCATTGCAGACGACCACGCCGTGGTACGGGACGGGCTGAAGCATATCCTGGAACGCGCCGGCAGGTTCGAGGTGGCCGGCGAGGCCGCGGACGGCACGCAGGTGCTCAAGCTGGTGCGGGATTGCGCGCCGCAGGTGCTGCTGCTGGATTTGTCGATGCCGGGCCGCAGCGGACTCGAGCTGATCCGGCTGCTGCGGGACGAGCAACCGGGGCTGCGCATTCTGGTGCTCACCATGCACGCGGAGGAGCAATACATCGTGCGCGCTTTCCAGGCTGGCGCCGCAGGCTACCTGACCAAGGAAAGCGCGGCGAACGAGCTGGTGTGCGCCATTGACCAGGTGGCCAGCGGTGGCACCTATGTCAGCCAGGCGATCGCGGGCAAGTTGGCCGCCAGCCTCCAGGACCCGTACAGCCAGGCGCCCCACCTGCGATTGTCGGACCGTGAGTTGGAAGTGTACCGTCGCCTGGTGCTGGGCGAGCCGCTCACGGCGATTGCCGCGGCCCTTTGCGTCAGTGCCAAGACCGTCAGCACGTACAAGATGCGGCTAATGGAAAAGATGCACATGCCAAGCGAGGCGGCACTGTTGCGCTATGCCATGCGCAACCGTCTGTTCGACGATGACGAAGGGCTCTGAACCATGCCCGGCCGTCAGTGCGGATCGATACAGACAGGGAGAAGCGCAACTGCCGGTGCAGCGAGCTCACCTCGGCTTCTCAGCGCATGTCGAGGGCCTCCTGGTCGAGCAGTTCGATCTGTTTGCCCCGCACCCGGATCAGCCCTTCCTGCTGGAAACGCGACAAAGTCCGGCTGACGGTTTCCAGAGTCATGCCAAGGTAGCTTCCGATGTCTTCTCGCGTCATGCGCAACGTGAATGCCGTGGACGAATAACCCCTGCGTCGCAGACGATCGGAGATGCTGAGCAGGAAGGAAGCCACCCGTTGTTCCGCCGACAGATTCCCGAGCAGCATCATCTGCCCCGTCTCCCGGACGATTTCAGCACTCAGGAGCCTGTGCACATGTTGTTGCAAGGACCTGACTTCGCGGCACAGGGCTTCGAGCAGGTGGAACGGGATGACGCAGACCGCGCTGTCCTCCAGCGCAATGGCATCGCAGGTATGGACATCGGTGGCGATGCCGTCGAGGCCGACCGTTTCACCGGGAAGGAAGAAGCCTGACACATACTCCCGGCCGTTCTCATGGGAAAGCACGGTCTTGAATGACCCCGAACGCAGCGCATAGATGCTCTGGAAGGGGTCCCCGGCCCGGTACAGGGCCTGGCCTTGCCTGACTATTCGCCAGTTGCGTACCACATCATGCAGGCGCACGACGTCGGCGTCGCCCAGGCTGGATGCCATGCAGACGTGCCGTAGCGCGCAGCTCGAACACTGGGCCGCCGGCTTCGGCGTCATCTGCGCAGCGGCCACGGCAAGCGTTGAAGCCGGAGCTTCGGCAAGTTCAATCGAAAGCGATTCGCCAGTTTCAACCATCGCTGTCTCCAGATAAGCTGGTGTCAAGACGGCTCCGTCGCGTCCGCAACCGCGGCGATCCCAGGCCGAGTTGGGCTGCGTCCGCAATCTTCAGCAGGGAAGCCCGCCATTGGTTGACTTCCAGTGTCTTGTCGAAGCAGTAGCTTCCCCCTGCCTTCAGGCAGGCCATTCGCATCAATGGGGCCGCGCTGTTGGTGAGCACGATCACAATGCTCCGCGGCAACGCGGCCGCCACCAGCCGGATTTGCCACAGGGGCTGCCCGCCGCGCAGTCCGACCAGCACAACGTCCGTGTGAAGCGCCTTGATCGTTGGCAGGTTGGTTTCCGCATCCGTACCCGTTCCGACTACCCTTACGCCCACGATGCCTTCAAGCATGCGCAACTGCCGCGTCCTGATGGCACTGGCGTGTTCGAGGAGGTAGACGGTAATCGTGGCGAGTTGGGGGCGGCTGCTCATGAGATCAGTATCGTGGGTGTCGCGGCGGTTCGAAATCAGGCAGTGCTGAGACTTGTGTCAGTCCTGGAGGCAGGGCTGTCAGGTTTCCCTGACTGACGGCCTGACTGACGGCCTGACTGACGGCCTGACTGACGGGCGGCCTTTGGGAGACTCTGTGAGTGAGGCAGCCGGCTCATAGCGGGATGCATTCATCTTGATGCAGGACAAATGACTGCCATCCGGAACTGCCAATCTGAAGACAGCCGGATCCTCCGGTTCCATATCAGTCTTGCAAGGAGAGCACCATGACCAACCTCAGGCACTATGATCCGTTTGCCGTCGAACCGATCAGCGACATGCTGCAAGGCATGCTGCGCTCGTTCCGTGGGACGGCCGATACGGGCCTCGCATTCAAGGTCGACGTCTCGGAATCGGATAGTGGCTATACGCTGTCGGCGGAACTGCCGGGCGTGAAGAAGGAAGACATCGAGGTTTCGGTGGATCGGGGTACCGTGATAATCGCGGCGAAGGTGGAAAGATCCTCCGAGCAGAAAGAGGGCGAGCGCGTCATCCGGCGCGAGCGCTACAGCGGCTCGATGCATCGTGCCTTTACCCTGGATGCAAATATCGATGAGAGCAGAGTCGACGCGACATACAGCGACGGCGTGCTGCGCGTGCTGTTGCCCAAGAAGGAAAGCTCACCGCAGCAGCGGATTGCCGTGAAGTAGTTTGATCAAGAGACGTATTATGCGGGCGCTGACAAAGCAGGAACAGGCGGCCTTGGCCGCACAACTGGACACGGATGAGGCCCGCATCCGTGCCGCCGTCGGGTCTGCGGACTCGCCGCTGGTACCTCTCACGCAACCTGAGGCGCGAGACGGGGGCGATCTTGCGGAAGAAGGGGCCTTGCAGCGCCAGGAGGACGCCATGCTCGAGCACTATCGGATGCAACTGGCCGATATCGAGGCAGCCAAGGCGCGGATCAAGGGCGGTCGGTACGGCGTCTGCATCGACTGCTGGCAGGCCATACCCTACGCGCGCCTGCAGGCCTATCCGACTGCCCAGCGCTGCACGGCCTGCCAGCACCGCCATGAGCACCCGCACGCCAGCGGCCGCTGAAGGGCGGGGCGCCAGGTTCGGGGTTGCAACCATTGCGAGGGTAATCGCGAGTTCTCGCGCACGGAACCGCGCCCGACAGTCTGCGAGAGGGTCGGCTCCTCATAACAGACGTTCTGCGCCATAGCGCGACATCGCAATTACCGCGAAGGGCGCTTTGCACTGCGTCATGCGCCAAGGCTCATGCTCGAGTATGTTGGAATGGGCAGGTCATTGAGCCAGGCACTGGCTGCTTTCGGCCGACGGCAGGTCGACGCAGGCGGCCCCCGCGAAGTATTTGCGAAGGAGTCCGGATATCCCTGACGACAGCATGAACTCCTCTCCGGTTGTGGCGCCGATGACCGCTTTGGCTGAGATTGTGCGCAGCGCTCAGTTTGCCTATGCCTACGAGCTGTTCCAGGCATCGATGCGCCAGTTCGGACCGCCGTCGTTCCACCTCGCACCGATTTTCCAGGATGGGCAGCGCCTGCCCGTGCGGCAGACTGTCGTTGCCGAAACCCCCTTCTGCCGGTTGCTCCGTTTCTCGGTGGGGGAAGGCAAGGGGGTACAGCGGATGTTGTGTGCCCCACTTGCCGGGCACCGGGCGGTGGTCGTAGGCGATGCCATCGAGTCCATGCTCGCAGATGCTGATGTCTATGTCACCGACTGGATCGACGCACGCGATGTACCGCCTGAAGCGGGGCGATTCGGCCTGGATGATTGTGTACTTGTGCTGGAGCGTTTCATGGCGCTGCTTGGTCCGGCCAACCTGGACGTGGTGGCGATCTGCCAAGGCACCGTCCCGGCGCTGGCGGCGGTCGCACGCCTGGCAGCCAGCGGTGCGCGGGAGATTCGGGCGCTGGCGCTGATGGGCGGCCCGCTGGATGCCCGGCTTCGCCCAACCAGGCTCGGACGCATTGCGGCGGCAATGCCCGTGCCTGTGTTCCTTTCCAACTGCACGGGAGCCGTGCCGCCCGGATATCCCGGTGCCGGGCGGGTCGTCTATCCTGGCTTCCTGCAACTGCCGACCCTGGCAAGCGGCCAGCCGGAGCGGCTGTTCTCGCTCATGCTGGATGCCTTGCCTTACCTGTGGCTCGGCCATCGCTCTGTGGACCAGGCGTTGAGGACCAACGCAGGCTATGGGGCAATGATGGACATGCCGGTGGAATTTCTGCTGGATACCATGCGTATCGTTTTTCGCGAATACCTGCTGCCGCGCGGCTTGTGGTGGGTTGATGGGGTTCTGGTAAGCCCGGCATCCATGCGCACAACCCGGCTGCTGACGGTGGAAGGCAAGCTCGACACCATCACCGGTGCCGGGCAGACCCACGCGACGCATGCGCTATGCACCGGTCTGACGGACCGGCATCGCGCCAAGGTCACGGTTCCCGGCTGTGATCACTATGACTTGTTCTGTGGCGACGTGTGGCGCAACCGCGTATATCCCGCTTTGCGTGCCTGGCTAGAGGAGCCAGCGCAATGTCGACGATCGGATGGTTCACTCAGCCGCGCTGGCCTGGCATCGTGACGTTCTTGTCGCTGATTCCCATCCGGGCAATCAGCGCCGTGGCCTGATTCGCGGATACTACGCAGGCGCGCTCGGCCACGGTCAGTGGCTCCTGCACGCGCAATTGCCATTCCAGCGTAGCGCAGTCGGCCTCCGAAGGATCCTGGTGCGCCAGCGCCCGGGCCTCGATGCGGGCGCGAAGCGATTCCAGAGGCGCTTCGCAATCGACAATATAGAAGGGTACGCCAAGGCGACGTGCTTGCGCCGCAAAGCGATCGCGCTGGCTGCGCAAGAGGAAGGTCGCATCGGCAATCATGGGAAAGCCCGCGCTGCAGCCCAGCCGGCAAATGGCAAGCAGGCGATAGTAGGTCCGCTCAGTCCGCGTGTCGCTATACCAGCCGTTTTCCGGCGGCATGTCATGGCGCGTCCTTTTGCGCTCGACGTCCGAGCGTACACGCACCATGCCTGCGGTCTCGCTCATCTGCGCCGCGACGGTGGACTTGCCGCTGCCGGAAAGGCCATGCATCAGGATCAGCGGACCGTTGCGGCGAGCCAGGGTACGCCGGGCAAGGGCCAGCAGGTCGTGGCATTCGACCTGGGCGGCCACCAGTGGTAACCGGGCGGCCTTCTGCTGCTGGTGCTCCCGTTCCAGCAGCACGCGCGCGCGCACCAGCGCGCGCATGGCGACGTAGAACGGCAACAAGACCAGTCCCGCATAGTCTCCGGAGTGCTGCAGGTAGACGTCGAGCAACCGGTAGGCAAGGTCTTGCCGGCCATGATGCTGCAAGTCCATGAACGGGAAGGCAAGGTCGCTGATGGTGTCGATCCAGCGCAGCCCGGGGTTGAACTCGAGGCAGTCGAACGGCGTCGGCTTGTCGTCGAGCAATACAATATTCCCGAGGTGCAGATCGCCATGGCACTCGCGTACATGGCCATGGCGCAGGCGTGACTGCAATGCACCGGCCAGCATGCTCGCCCTGGTCCGGATCAGCTGCCCGACCTGGTCGGCAAGGCCGGCGTCGTGAGCAAGCCGGGCGATGCCGCCGAGGCACTCCGCGAGCGTCGCGTCAACGCGCGCTGGCGTGCCGAAGCCTTCGGCCGGGGCCGCGCGCGGCTGGTCGTGATGGAAGGCGGCGATGCGCCGCGCCAGCGCATCCACATGAGCCACGTCCAGACGCTGCGCCCTAACCCTTTCGAGAAGCAGGTCTTGCTGCTCGAAGCGCCGCATCTTGACCGCATACTCAAGGGGCGTGCCGTGGCCTTCGACCCGTACGGCCCCTGCGCCGTCATCCGTGGTGATGGGCACCACGCCGAGGTAGAGTTCCGGCGCAAGGCGGCTGTTCAGGCGAAATTCTGTCTCGCAATCGGCTCGGCGCGCCTGCGCGGTGGAGAAGTCCACAAAGTCGAACCGCACCGGTTTGCGAACCTTGTAGGCAAAGGCACCCGCGAGGAATACCCGCGATATATGCGTCTCGATGACATGGACTTCCTGGACCGGATGCGGGTAGGCGCCTGCCTGCGTCAACGCTGCCGTCAATGCCGTGTCATCCATGAGAGCTTTCCCTCCGTCAGCCGGGCTCCGCCAAGGCAAAACGGCCGGCGACCCACTGTCTGATGATTGCGAAGAGTGTACTGGCTGGCAGCCGTCATGTCCCGGCGTTGCAAGCCGGCCCGCCAACGCGCGACAGGCAGCGGGTAACCCGCCGTCAACGGTGGCACAACCCTTGATCCATAACAAGATGAAAGCTCTTGCGCCGCCTAGTCTGCAAAGGCTGGAAGGTGCCGGCAGCCATTGGGCGGCCAGGTGCCTTATTGCCACATCACGCAAGGAGTAGAGGATGCGCGCCTTCATTGCGACATGCTGCCTGATGCTGTCGGTCGGCACATCGGCCGGTTTCCGCGTTGCAACAGCCACTTCGCTGGAGGGGACGCTGCAACCGAGGCAACTGAACGGCATCTCCTACGTCTCCGGAGGGATCGGCATTGACGAGGCGGCCGCCATGCGTGGCGCGGCGAAGCAGTTCAATGTGCGCATGCATTTCGTGGACAGCGCCGACAGCAGCGCCTTGTCGGACGTGACGGTCACGCTCTTCAACGCGCGGCGCGAGATCGTCCTCCTGGTGCTCAGCGAAGGGCCGTACCTGTATATGAATCTTCCGCGAGGTACCTATCGGGCGCTGATCCGCTACGGAGGCGTCATTGTCAGCCAGAGCATTACCGTGACAGGCAGTGGCGCCGGCATTGATCTTCTCCTGCGCTTTCCGTCGAGGCAACCCGGCGGCGAAGCGCTGATTGCCACCTGATGCGGCTCTGCGGACGAGCGGGCGGAAGCGATTCGGCAGACGGACTAGCCGTTAACAAAAAGTGTTGGAAATTTAAAAAACTCCCTGGAATCCTTGTCAGGCCTAGGGTCGCTCTTCCCGAGCTGCCGACGAATTCATTGGCAGCTTTCTTCTGAAACCTCCTCTCAAGTCTGGTTCGCCGGAGGAGACCGCCGAAACTCACCCCTAGAGATATGCAGCATGCAGCATACGTGTCGGCTAGACACGTGGAGGTTCTCAAGAGTAGGATTTAATCCTACCGACTGGAGGGTGCTATGCGAACCACTCAACAATTGAGCGTCACGCTTCCTACCGAGATGGCGCAGGCCGTGAAGGAAAAGGTACGCAGCGGGGAATATGCTAGCGAAAGCGAGGTAATCCGCGACGGGCTTCGCGCGCTCCTTGCAAGAGATCGCGCTGTCGAAAACTGGCTCCGCGAACAGGTTGTTCCTGCTTACCAAGCCCTCAAGGCGGATCCGTCCCGGGCCTTGACCGCCGACCAGATCCGCGCCGGGCTGGCCGCTAAACACGCGGAGAAGACGAAGGCACGATGAGGACCTATCCCGTCGAATTCACGCCAGAGTTTCGGGAGCAGATTGGAAACCTCTACAACTACATCGCCGAGGAGGGCTCGCCGGACATTGCGCAGAGGTACACCGGCGCGATCGTCAGCTATTGCGAGAGCCTGGGCACGTTCCCGCATCGAGGCACGATGCGGGACGACGTGCAGCCCGGGCTGCGCATCACCCACTACAAGGGCAGCGCAGTGATCGCCTTCGCTGTCGATGAAGATCCCGCCAAGGTTTCTATCATTGGTCTTTTCTACGGTGGCCAGGACTACGAATCGATCCTGCGCGACACCGACTGATCGAGCCCCCACACACTGCAAAGAGCCAAAAAACTGGGGCACCAGCCTAATTGCCTGGCGCCCCAGTTTTCAACATTTTTTGTTAACGGCTAGCAAGACGGAAAGCCGAGGTCCGCGCCGGTTGCATTACAATGCGCACATGTCGCGTGCAATCCCAGGTGCTTCGCTTCGGGGCGCGGCGTTGGTACTTTTCGTACTGACGCAACTGCTGACCCCGCTCCTGCACGGCCATTTCGGAACTCCGAAACAGACTGGCCTGCACGTGCACGCCGGACTACCTGCGGAAACTGATTCCCATTTCCGTACCGCGGCTTTTTCCACGGGCACTGCTGCGTCCGCCGGGCTTGAGGATCATGCCCATGCCGATTCGTCGCAGGCGAGCGCAGACGCGTTCGAAGTGGATGTCGAATCCGGGATCGGACCGCTGGCGTTGGCCGCGCTGCTCCAGCCAGGGGTACTCCCCGCTCTGTCGATCCTGACGCTGGGGTTGCTGGCGGCGCTTGCCAGTGGTTCCACGCGACGGTCTGCTTTCCCTCCCGCCCCCGTTCCGCGCTGGCGCTACTGCTTCAGCCACCCGCCCCCCGCCCAGGCACCACCGCAGTTCTCCTGATTCCCGTTATCCGGCGTCTTGCCGGTATTCGTGCATGTGCCGCCGTCTATGGTGGGCGTGCTCTCTGCATGTTGGAGTCAGGAATGTCATTCAGACACCTTTATAAGGTCCGTGCGTGGATTGCATTGACCTGCTTGTCGTTTTCGCACATCGCTGCCGCGCAGGCCGCGACCCAGGCGGTGCCGCTGTCCGCCGAGCACGCGCGCGCCCTTGGGGTGCGCACCAGCGCGGTCTCCGCCGCCGAAACCCTCGACGTTGGCACGCACGCCAGGGTCGTATTCAAGCCCGATGCCCAGTATGTCGTGGCGGCACCCTACCCGGGCATCGTGCCGCGTGTGCTGGTAGCCATCGGGCAGACCGTGCGTCCAGGCCAGCCGCTGGCCAGCTTCCTGAGTCCGCAACTCTTCGACGCGAGGCGCGCGCTGGCGGAAGCGAACTCGCAGGCCCGCCTTGCGCAGCAGGCCCTGGTGCGCGACCAGTCGCTCTACGAGGACGGCATCATCGCTGCCAGCCGCTGGCAGGCAACGCAGGCCCGGGCCACCGAGGCCGCCGCCATGGCCAGGGCGCGGCGTGCGGAAATGGCGTCGGCGGGCGTCGTCTTTTCCGGAACGGGCGACGCAGCCCAGCTTGTGGCGAGCCACCAGGGCGTCGTGTCGGAGGTAGCCGCCGTGCCTGGCGCGCGCGTGGAAGGCGCGTCGCCGCTGTTCAGGATTGTCGATCCGGATGCGTTGGAACTGGATCTCCTCGTGGGCCGCGATATTCCGGTGCCGTCCCCGGGTGAGCGCGTGGAAGTCGCGCGGCGCGGCGCGGCCGGCATTGTGGTTGGCGTCGCACCGGCCGGCGATGGCACGTCCGGGATGCGGGTGCGCGCGTCGCTGGAACGCCGTGGCGACCTGCGCGCGGGCGAGAGCGTCAACGTCACGCTGAAGCTGCGCAGCCGGGAAGGGAAGGGCATGCCCGGACGGGTGCGCGTGCCGGCGGCGGCCGTGGCCTACCTGCAGGGTACGCCAGGCGTGTTCGTCGCCACGGACAAGGGCTTCCGATTCCAGCCTGTAACGCTGGAGAGCACGGACGAAGCCAATGCCGTGGTCCGCGGCGACCTGCCCGCGGGGACGCGCGTGGCCGTCGCGGGCATCGGCGCGCTGAAGGGCCTGATGGCGGGAGACCAGTGATGCTTGCCCGCCTGATCGATTTTTCCCTGCGCCAGCGCGTGCTGGTCATGCTTGCCGCCTGCGCACTGGCCGCCGCGGGCGTGTGGGCTTATGTGAACCTGCCGATCGACGCCTTTCCCGATATCTCCCCGACCCAGGTCAAGGTGGTGCTCAAGGTGCCGGGCATGACGCCGGAGGAGGTGGAGCAGCGCGTCTCGACGCCGATCGAGCAGGAACTGCTCGGCATCCCGCACAAGACCATCGTGCGCTCCGTGTCCAAGTACGGCATCAGCGACGTCACAATTGATTTCGAGGAAGGCGTGGACGTGTACTGGGCGCGCCAGCAGGTCTCGGAGCGGCTCGCCGGCCTCGCGCGGGATCTGCCTTCGACCGCCGAGGGCGGCCTGGCGCCGATTACCACGCCGCTGGGCGAGATGTTCATGTTCACCATCGAGGGCGATGACTACTCGCTAGCTGAGCGTCGCCGCGTGCTCGACTGGGTCATCCGGCCGGCCCTGCGTACCGTGCCGGGCGTGGCGGACGTCAACGCGCTCGGTGGCGAGGTGCGAAGCTACGAGGTGATTCCCGATCCGTCCCGCCTGCGCGCGCGCGGCGTGACGCTGGACCAGTTGCGTCAGGCGCTGGACAAGAACAACCGCAACGACGGCGCGGGCCGCCTCGACCGTGGCGACGAGCACTGGGTGGTGCGCGTGGAAGGCGGCATACGCGGGCTCGATGACTTGCGCGCCATCGTCGTGGAGGCTGCGCAGGATCTTTCCGGCGCGCCAGCGGTGACGGTAGGCGATGTGGCCACCGTGCGGCTTGGCGAAGCCACGCGCAACGGCGCGGTCAGCAAGGACGGGCGGGGCGAGGCGGTGGAAGGGCTCGTGCTGGGCTTGCGCGGCGCCGATGCGCGCAGGCTGGTGCAGGCGGTACAGGCGCGGCTGGACGAACTGGCCCCGAGTCTGCCGAAGGGCATGTCGACGAGCATCTTCTACAACCGCGGGGAGCTGGTGACGCGCGCGGCGAATACCGTAGTCCGCGCGCTGGCCGAGGCCGGCGTGCTGGTGGTGATCACGCTGTACCTGTTTCTTGGCGGCGTGCGCGCTGCGCTGGTTGTGGCGGCTACGTTGCCGCTGTCGATGCTTGCCACCTTCTTGTTGATGCGTTACGCCGGGCTCACCGCGAACCTGATGAGCCTCGGCGGCCTGGCGATCGCGCTGGGCATGCTGGTGGATGCAGCCGTGGTGGTCGTCGAGAACATCGAAACGGCCCTGGCACGCGCCGAAGCGCACCAGACCGGCGAGGCGCTGCGCGGCGCGGCGATTCGCCACGCGGTGGCAACCGTGGCCCCGCCGATGCTGGCCGGTGTGTCCATCATCGCCATCGTTTTCCTGCCGCTGTTGTCGCTGGAGGGTCTCGAGGGCAAGCTGTTCGCGCCGGTGGCACTCACCATCGTGATGGCACTGGCTTCCTCGGTGGTGATTGCATTCACGGTGGTCCCGGCACTGGCTTCGTGGCTGCTGCTCTCGCATGCCGACGAGCCTCCCTGGCTGATGCGCAAGGTATCGGCCGGCTTTGCCCGGATGCAGGACTGGAGCGCGACGCACCGCCGCACCGTCTTCGGCGCTGCGGGCGTGGCGCTGGCCGGGGCAGCCCTGCTGTACCTGTCCGTGGGGAAGACCTTCATGCCGACCATGGACGAGGGCGATCTGATCGTGCAGCTTCAGAAGGCGCCGTCCGTGTCGCTCGCGGCCTCGCTCGATCTGGACCAGCGTGTACAGCAGGCCCTGTTGAAAGAAGTCCCGGAAATCCGTTCCATCGTGGCGCGATCCGGTTCCGACGACCTGGGCCTGGATCCGATGGGTCTGAACGAGACCGACACCTTCCTGGTGCTGAAGGCCAAGGACCAGTGGCGTGGCAGCAAGGATGATATTGCCGAGGCAATCCGGCGCGCGATGGAGCGCTTTCCGGGGGTGATCTACGGCTTCACGCAACCGATCGAGATGCGTGTCTCGGAAATGCTGACGGGCACGCGCGGCGACGTTGCCATCAAGCTCTTCGGCAGCGACCTCGCGGGCATCGACGCGGCGGCACAGATCATCGCGACGACCGTGCGCGGCATCAAAGGGGCGGCCGATGTGATTGCGCCCAGCAACAGCGGCGTGCAATTCCTGAAAGTGTCGATAGACCGTGCCGCCGCGGGCCAGGCGGGCTTTACCGGAGACGCCTTGCAGGCGCAATTGCGCGCGCTGGTGGAGGGCGACCGCATCGGCGTGGTGCCGGAGGGGATCGTGCGCACGCCGCTGATCCTGCGTGGCGGCGCGGCATTGCGCCAGGCGCCCGAGGCATTTGCCAGCCTGCTGGTTACGGCGCCGGACGGCAAGGCATGGCCATTGACGTCGCTGGCAAGCCTCGAGCGGGTGGACGGCCCCGTGCGGATCAATCATGAGAACGGCGCCAGGTTCGCCGTGATCCAGGCAAACGTGGAAGGCCGCGACCTGGCTGGCTTCGTCCAGGAGGCGCAGTCGGCAGTCGCCGGTCTCAAGACGCTTCCCAAAGGCCTGCGTATCGTCTGGGGCGGGCAATTCGAGAACCAGCGTCGAGCCGCGGCACGCCTGGCTCTGGTCGTGCCGATGGCCCTGGCAGCGATTTTCTTCCTGCTGATGCTGACATTCCGGTCGGTGCGTCAGGCCGTACTGGTGATCGCGAATATTCCGTTCGCGCTGGTAGGCGGCATCGCCGCATTGCGCCTGTCGGGGGAATACCTGTCGGTTCCAGCGTCGGTCGGCTTTATCGCGCTGCTCGGCATCGCGGTGCTGAACGGGGTCGTCCTGGTGTCGCACTTCAACACGCTGCTGGAATCCGGGCTCGACATTGCGCAGACCGTCCGGACGGGCGTGCGGGACCGCTTGCGCCCCGTTCTGATGACTGCCTGCATCACGGCGCTGGGCATGATACCGCTGTTGCTCGCAAGCGGGCCCGGATCCGAGATCCAGCGCCCGCTGGCCATTGTTGTCTCTGGGGGGCTGGTCTCCTCGACGGCGCTGACGCTGCTGCTTCTGCCGCTGCTGTACGAGCGTTTTGGCCTGCCAGGACAGCGGCCCGCCATCCGACAGGGAGAGATGCAATGACGCGCAAGGTGTCTGTCGCCCTTGCGGCAACGGTGGGCGCGATGGCGATCTGGAGTGCTGCCGCGCAGGCTGGCGGCGCGCACGACTATCTGCCCGCCGAGGAGGCCGTGCGGCAAGCCATCGCCGGCTCGCCCGATGTGATGGCCGCCGAGGCACGGCGGGATGCCACGCTCGCGCGTGCCGTCGGGATCCGTGCCGGCACGGCCGAGACGGTGGTGCGGGCGATTGGCCAGGGCCGCAGCGTCCGTGAGCCCTCGCAGCGTTTCCCTGAAGGGCAGATCGCGGTGGAACGTCCCCTGCGGCTGTGGGGCAAGGCTGACGCCGATGCGCGGCTGGCCGATGCGACCGCCGAAGCCGGCGACCTTGCGGTCATGGATGCCCGGCACGAATCGTCGCGCCAGATCCTGGCGCTGTGGTTTGCCGCGATGCGTGCCGGACAGGCTCGCGTGGCCGCGCAGGAAAATGCCCGGGCAGCCGGGGAACTGGTCGCCATGACCACCCGCCGCATTCAGGCGGGGGACGCGGCGCGGCTCGACGGGGAACTGGCCGCGTCGGATCAGGCCCGCACGCAGGCCGCGCTCGCGACGGCCTCCGCGGCCGAGCAGGCGGCGCTGGCCGAATTGCATGGGCGGTATCCGGGGCTGGGAGAGCCCGGCTCCCCGCCGGATGCACGGCTGCCTCCGGTGCCCCCCGAAGCGCCCGAGGCACTGCGTACGGACTACGTCCGGGGCAGCCATGAGTACCGGCTGGCGATGGCGCAGGAAGCGCAGGCGCAGCGGCATGCGGCCCGGGCGGATCTGGAGCGCAAGCCTGATCCGACGGTCGGCATGTTTGTCACGATCGAGCGGGGCGGGGCGGAGCGCATCCTTGGCGTCAGCGTCGCCATGCCGCTTGGCGGCGATCATCGCCGCGCGGCGGCCACGGCGGCGGCCGCGGACGCCGAGGCGGCCGCACGCAGCCGCATGGCGGCCGAGCGCAGGCTTGGCACGGAATTCGATGTGCAGTACCGCAACCTGCTTGGCAGGCGCTCGTCGGCGCAGGCTCAGGCCGAGGCCGTGAGCCTGCAACGCACTGCATCGGATCGCGCGACGCGCGCCTATCGCGCGGGTGAGTCCGGCCTGGCGGAACTGCTCGCGGTGCGCCGCAGCCTTGCCGAGGCCTTGCTCGCCGAACGGCTTGCGCGGGTCGATGCGTTGGAAGCCGGGAGCCGGCTCAGTCTTGATCTTCACCAGATGTGGGATCTTGACGATTAAGCCAGCCAGCGCTGGAAACCGACTATGCGATACCTTTCGGGGTCCGGCGGCTGGCTCGGTATGCCTGGTGGCCATTTTTTGGTTCTTTGCCGGATTGCGGGGGGAATGGGGAAGGATGGGGTTGTCGTGCCAAGCACGACAAGCCAGTCACCACCACAAAGCCCCCTTCATCATCGACGCACACCTTCTACGCCGCAACGTTCTCTCCCCGCATCGATGGCGTAAACGTGATGCCGACCAGCAATCCTTCCGGCCCGATGAAGCGGCTGACGGTCTGGCCCCACGGTTCGCGCCGGTTCCTGACCAGCATCCGATACCCTCGTGATTCCAGTTCCGCCGTAGCCGCTTCGACGCTGTCGACATCAAACTCGATCCAGGCTTGCGGGATGGGCACATCGGCAGGCCACGACCCGCTGCCGAAGCACGATTGCGCAGCCTGCGCGAGCGGCCACAACGCAAAAGTGTTTGCGCCCTTCAGGCTCTCCGTATGGAGGTATCCTCCCTTCTCTTCCTTGAAGGGGATGCCGAAGGCAAGGCCGTAGAGCTCGCGGCTTGCCTGGGCTTCGATGACAATCGGGCCAAAGCCGGCGACGAATAGCGCTGTGGCTTTTGGGATCTTTTCCATGGCTTCTCCTTTGCCGCGGATGATCGCGTGCCACGAGGCACTGACAGATTCGCCCGCGCGCGCCGAATAAATGCGCCTAGTGACGACCCCTGCACAGGTTTGTCTCCCTTGGTGGCAGGGTGGCCGATCTTCTAGCATAGAAGGCGCAAGTCCAGGCGAACCGCCAAGGCAGGAGCGCCTGGGATGACGCGAGCGAACCAAGTGACGGTCAGGGAGCCTCAGGAGGTAAGGGATATGTCTGCCACAAGAATTGAGATGTACGACCACGATGGCGACGGCATCTTGACCATTCGCGATGACGGCGCCGAATTCACCGGCGTCGCGCTAGAGCTTTCGAATCTATTCGGCGAAGACGTCGTCGCGGATCTCGACAAGCACCAGTTGCTCGAATGGTGCGAGACGGTCGCGGCCCACCTCCGTCACCAGGGCGTTACGACAAGTCCGCCCGCCGCGGAGGGCACCGCTAACAAAACCAGCCAAAGCCGTCCGAAAGAACCGCCGGGCGTCGACGAGCTTTTGCAGTCGGCGTCATCCTGACTGCGGCAGCACGCGCTACGAACTGTCCTACCACGCGCCGCCGGCTCCCGGTTTCGCCTGCCGATGGCTCGCAAAGCGATTCAGTAAAAAGTCAACGAGTACCCTGACTCTGTCGGTCCGGGTCTTGCCGGCGCCGTAGACCAGATAGATATCGGCCGGTGTGAACTGCCACTGCGGCAGGACCCTGCACAGGGTTCCAGCCCTTAACTGTTCTGCGATATCCCATTCGGAACGCACCACCAGTCCTTGTCCGTCGAGCGCCCAGGCGACCGCCGATTCGCCGTCGTTGGTGCTCATGTTTCCTCGCACCTTGATGGTCTCCTGCTGCGCGCCGCTGCGCATGTGCCAGGTGCCAAAGGTTTCGTCTGCTTCCCGAATGAAGATGCAGCTATGGCGGGCGAGATCGCGCGGACTGCCGGGCAGGCCCGCCCGCGCCAGGTATGACGGCGCCGCGCACAGAACGCGGCGGTTGTTGGCGAGCAGCCGTGAGGTGAGCCGCACGTCAGGCATTTCGCCGAAATGAACGATTGCGTCCAGGCCCAGTTCGGTCAGGTTCAACGGCCGGTCGCTGAGGTGGAGTTGAATCTCGATCTTCGGGAATTCGCTGGCGAACGCTGACAGCGCCGGTGCGATATGGCGGCGTCCGAAGCCCAGCGTCGCGCCAATCTTGAGCAGCCCATGCGGCGTGCTGCCGCTGCCGCCCACCGACCGCTCGAGGGTCTCCAGTTCGGCAAGTATGCGCGCGCCCTCGACGAGATAGTTCTCGCCTTCCGGAGTCAGGCTGGTGCGCCGGGTCGTCCGGTTCAACAGCCTGACTCCCAGGCGTGCCTCGAGCCCAAGCAGGCGTTTGCTGACTGCGGATGGCGTCACGCCAAGCTCCTGCGCTGCCGCGGCGAGGCTTCCTTGTCTGTTGATGGCCATGAAGAAGGCAACGTCGGAGAAGCTGTCCATTCATGAACTCCAGGCAATAAAGAATGAATTTTGCCTAAATTATGATTCTGGGGGCAAGTGCTACGATCAGTTGCACAAAAACATGTTCAAAGGAGACTCCCCATGCGCCTTGCCCGCCTTGCCGCGTTTGTCGCCTGTGCAGCAGTTCTGGGAACTGCGTCGGCGCAGTCGTATCCGCAGCGGCCGATTCGCCTGATCGTGCCTTACGCCCCGGGGGGCAGCGCCGATATCGCCGCCCGGCTTGTATCGGATGCGTGGTCGAAGAACCTCGGCGGCACGATGGTTGTCGAGAACCGCGCCGGCGCGGGCGGCAATATCGGGGTGGATGCGGTCGCGAAGTCGCCGGCTGATGGTTACACCATTGGCCTGCAGACGGTTTCGCTGGCCATCAATCCCGGCCTGTTCCCGCGCATGCCGTACGACACGCGGAAGGACCTGGCTCCCATCGGCATGGTCGCGGGGGCCCAGCATGTCCTGGTGGTCAACAACAAGATCCCGGCGAAGAGTCTGCAAGAACTGATCGCCCTCGCCAAAGCCAGGCCGGACAAGATGACTTACGGCTCCGCGGGCAATGGCAGCACCTTCCATATGTCGGCCGAGCTGTTCAAGTCGGTGGCAAACGTATCGATCGTCCACGTTCCCTATCGTGGCGGCGGTCCGGCCCTCGTCGACACGATCGCCGGTCAGGTCGATATGAGCTTCCCGGTGGTATCCGCGGCTCAGCAGCATGTGCTCGCCGGCAAGCTCACCGCGCTTGCCGTGACCGGTTCGAAGCGGTCGACGCTCTTGCCGAACGTGCCGACGGCGGCGGAAGCCGGATTGCCTGGCTACAACTTTGAAACGTGGTTCATGGTATTCGCGCCGGCCGGTACGCCCAAGCCGGTGATCGACAAGCTGAACGCAGCCCTGAATGCCACGCTCACGGCGCAGGCAACGAAAGACCGGATGCTCAAGGAAGGTTTTGAACCGACGCCGACAACGCCGGAAGCGGCCCGCAAGCGACTCGAACAGGAGATGCCGATGTGGGCCCAGTTGATCAGGCAGCGCGGCATCACCGCCGAATAATCTTGAAATGGTAGCAGCCATGCCCCCACGAACTCTATACAACAAGCTGGTCGACTCTCACACTGTCGCCAGGATCGATGACGATAACGTCCTGCTGTACTGCGACTTGCACTTGATGAACGAGTACACGAGTCCGCAGGCCTTTGCCGGGCTGCACGAGCAAGACCGCGCGGTGTTGATGCCGGGACAGAACGTTTCCGTTGTCAGCCACATCATCCCGACGCACCCCACGAAGATTCGCGTGATCGCGGATCCTGCCTCGTCGCTGCAGGCGACGAACCTGCGGGCCAACTGCGAGAAGCACGCCATCCCGCTGTTCGATACGAACGATGCGCTGCAAGGCATCGAGCACGTCATCGCTCCCGAACACGGCATGATCCGCCCGGGCATGGTGGTCATTTGCGGCGACAGCCACACGACCACCTACGGCGCGCTGGGCGCACTGGGCTTCGGCATCGGTACGTCCGAAGTCGAGCACGTGCTCGCCACCCAGACGCTGGTCTACCGGATGGCCAGGACCATGCGCATTCGCGTGAACGGCAAGCTTCCCGCAGGCACGACGGCCAAGGACCTGATCCTGATGATCATCGGGAGGATCGGGGCTCAGGGGGCACGCGGCTACGTGGTTGAATACTGCGGCTCGGCAATCCGGGACCTCAGCGTCGAGGCGCGATTTACGCTTTGCAACATGACGGTGGAAGCGGCTGCGCGCGGCGCGCTCATTGCGCCAGATGCGGTGTCGACCAACTACGTTCTGCGCCGCGCACCGGATATGGACGAAGCCCAGCGCACAGCGGCGCTAGCGTACTGGGAGACGCTGAAGAGCGACGCCGAAGCGGAATACGACCTCGATTTCGCGTTCGACGCGGGTGAGATCGAGCCCCATGTGACCTGGGGAACCAGCCCTGACCAGGTGGTGCCAGTCTCCGGACGTATCCCGTTCCCGGAAGACCAGATGGACGAAGCGGACAAGCGTGCCGTCGACCGGGCGCTTTCCTATACCCGCCTCTCGCCCGGGACATTGCTCGAAGGCACCGCGATCCAGCATGTCTTTATCGGCTCCTGCACGAACGGCCGGATCGAAGACCTCCGGGCGGTGGCCGCCGTCGTGCGCGGCAAGCGGGTGGCCAGCGGCGTCCGGGCGATGGTCGTGCCGGGATCCGGCGCCGTGAAAGCCCAGGCCGAGCGTGAAGGGATTGCCGCGATCCTGACGGCGGCGGGATTCGAATGGCGGCAACCGGGCTGCTCCATGTGCCTCGCCATGAATGACGATGTCCTGGCCGACGGCATTCGCTGTGCCTCGACCACCAATCGAAATTTCGAAGGCAGGCAGGGACGCGGCGCCATTACGCACCTGATGAGCCCGGCCATGGCTGCAGCGGCGGCCATTACCGGGAAGATTACCGACGTCCGCAAGCTGGAGATTGCCAATGTCTGATCACGCCCGAATCACCGGCAAGGCGGCCGCCATCCGCTTCGAGAACCTCGACACCGACCAGATCATCCCGAAGCAGTTTCTTCGCGGCATCGACAAGGCGGGCCTCGACCAGGGGATCCTGTACGATCACCGCTTCGACGAGAGCGGTAATCCGCGTCCGGATTTCGTGCTGAATCGCCCCGGGTATGCGGGCACGAGCATCCTGGTCGGCGGCGCGAACTTCGGCTGCGGATCGAGCCGCGAACATGCCGTATGGGGCCTGCAGCAATTCGGCATCCGGGCCGTCATTGCGCCCAGCTATGGAGAGATCTTCTACTCCAATGCGATGAATAACCGGTTGCTGCTCGTGATGCTCCCGCGCGAAGTCATCGAGCCACTGATGAATGCCGTCGATGCGGACAGCGGCAACACCATCACCATCGATGTCGATGCCATGCGGGTCAGGACGCCCGTGGGCGAGCATCCGTTCCAGCTGTCCGAACGGCACCGCCGCATGTTCATCGAAGGACTCGACATGATCGGTCTCTCTCTCAGGCATCGGGCCGAGATTGAAGCGTTCGCGGACCAGTACTGGTCCGCGTTTCCCTGGACAAGGAATGTCGCACGCCGCACCCGCGACCGCCTCGGCGCGACCTGAGGTCGCGCAAGAGGCGGAAGCCGGGCGCTACGCTCAAGTATCAGAACCGCCAGAAGAGGAAGCGATGCTGTCGGGGCCTGGCGGCGGGAGGCGGGCGCTTCTCGGGGCTGAAGCGTGCGCCGGGATCAATCGCTCTCGCGCGCAGCGCCATATCATAGAAGGCGCCCACCATTGGCAGGGCGCTGCGCGCGCCCTGGCTCCAATAGCTGCCGAGCGTGACACGTCCATCGTCGAAGCCCACCCAGGCGCCTGCGACGAGTTGCGGGTGCATGAGGATGAACCAGCTATCGGCGTTGTCCTGCGTCGTTCCCGTCTTGCCGGCCACGTCAGCGCGGATCCCGAAGCGCGACCGGATGTCCGAGCCGGTGCCGCGCGTGACGACATCGCGCATCACGTCGACCAGCGTCAGCGCGGCCCCCGCGGGTAGCGCCTGGGCTGGCGCAGCGCTGGGAAACTCGGCCAGGGCCTTGCCATGGGAGTCCTCGATGCGGGTCACCATGCGCGGCGCGACGTAGTTGCCACGGTTGGCGATGGTGGCGTATGCCGAGACCATTTCCCTGAGCGTTACCGGGCTCGTGCCGAGCGCAAGCGAAGGCACCGGTTCGAGCGGGCTCTCGCGTACGCCCATCGCCCGTGCCAGGCTTGCAACCTTCTCCGGGCCCTGCGCTTGCATGAGCTGCGCCGTGATGCGGTTGCGCGAGAACGCCAGCGCGTCGCGCAGCGTCATCGGCCGGTCGGTAGGCGGTTCGGCGTCGGTCGGCCGCCAGATGGCATGATCGGGCAGGGGGATGGCCACGTTCCGGTCGACGATGGTATCGCCCGGCCGGGCGCCGCCCGCGAACGCCGCGCCATAGACGAACGGCTTGAATGTCGAACCCGGCTGGCGGCGCGCCTGTTGCACGTGATCGAACGGCTCGGCACTGAAATCGGTGCTGCCGACCCATGCCTTGATATCACCGCTGCGCGGATCGATCGCGATAAATCCGGCCTGGACCTGGGTCTTGCTGCGGCAGAGCGCGCGAACGAAAGCGGGGTTGGAAGCGAGGTCCCTCAGTGCATTCCGGTCTGTTTTTCCAGCCTCGCGCGCGGCGCGGTAGTCGGACGTTTGCCGCATGAACGCCTGGAACAAGTCATTGCCCGGCCAGCAGCCGGTTCGCTCGTTCCATGCCTGGTCCGCGATCCATTGCAGCTGGTTCGTCTGCCAGCCAAGCGCCTGCGTTGCCATGGCTTGCAGGCGGAAATCGATCGTCGTGCGCACGACCAGGCCATCGGCGTAGAGGTTGTAGCCATTGCGATCCGCCCATGCGATCAGCCATTTGCGCAACTGCGCCGAAAAATGCGGGGCGGCGCCCGGCCGCTCCGTCTGCTGCGCGAAGTCGACGCGCAGCGGCTGCCGCTCGAGCCGGGCGTAGGCATCGGCCCCGAGCTTGCCGTACTTGTGCATCTGCCCGAGTACCGTGTTGCGCCGCTGCAGCGCGCGCTCGGGATTGAGGACAGGGTTATAGGTGCTGTTGGCTTTCAGCATCCCGACCAGCGTCGCGCTTTCAAGTATATCGAGCCGGTCGGCGGATTTGCCGAAGTAGGTGCGTGCGGCCATTTCCACGCCGTAGGCGTTGTACAGGAACGGTACCGTATTCAGGTAGGTCTCGAGGATCTGGTCCTTGCTGTACACGGCTTCGATCTTGAAGGCCGTGACGGCTTCCCTGAGCTTGCGAAGCAGCGTTGGCGCGCGGCCGATATCGTCGGGATAGAGGTTGCGCGCGAGCTGCTGTGTGATCGTCGAACCCCCTTGCCGGTCGCCGGAAAGCGTATGCAGTGCCGCCGCCGCCGTGCGCTTCCAGTCGATGCCGGGATGGTCATAGAAGCGGCGGTCTTCCGTCGCGATCAAGGCCGCCACGACGTAGGGCGAGATTTGCCGGAGCGGCACCCACTCGCGATTGACCGGCTTGAGTTCATCCAGGATTCTTCCGTCAGCCGATACGATCACGGCCGGCCGGTCGATGCGGGCCTTGCGGATATCGCCGAGGGCCGGCGTCGAGCGGATGAGTGCGACCGTGCACAGCAGGAAGAGTGCCGACAAGGCCGCAAGCGTCAGGGCGATGCCCAGTCGTGTCGGGCGGCGAATGCGGCGCCAGGCGCTATCCAGGAGGCGTCGGAATCTCGTCTTGCAGGCTGCTGCCAGCGGCCAGATGTGGGCGAACCACCGTGCGCAAAGCTCACGAAACACAATGACAGGGTGGCGATTCACAGTGACGGGGCGCGGACGAAAAGCGCGATCGTACCAAAGCGGTTGCGGGCTCCATGGCGAAATGTGCGTCGGACAGCCGACATTTACAGACGCTTACATTTGCGGGGCAGCCGTCATCGGAAGGGGCGCGCTCCCCTGCACCGGACGCGATCGTTCATTGCGTCAGGCCGCAGGCATTGGCATTTGCGATGCCTTGGACAGCACCCGGACTGGTACCGGCTCATCGCGGCCCCGCAGGCGGGCAACCACGCCGGGCAGGTCCGAGGCCGAAACGCCGGCATGGTGGAATACCTGATCCGAGACGATTGCCTCGCACGCCATCTCCTTGGTCAACTGTTCAAGCCTCGAGGCCACGTTCAGCGGATCGCCAATCGCGGTGAAGGTGACATGTTCGCTGAACCCGATCTGCCCCACGACAGCGCGGCCGCAATGCAATCCAATGCCAAACCGGATTCCTATCTGCAACTGCTGTTGAAGTAAGGCGTTGAGCTCGTCAATCCTGGCCGCTACCAGCGGCACGGCGCGAAGCGCTTGTCGACAGGCGGTTGAGGGTTCGCTGCTCAAGCCGAAGATTGCGAGCACCGCGTCGCCGAGAAACTGGTTCGGCTGACCGCCAGCCTGGACCACCGCGGAGCAGACCGCACCCATGAAGCGGCTGACCACGAAAATGCTGTCAAACGGCAATTGTGCCGCGGCGAGCCTGGTCGAATCCCGCATGTCGACGAACATGAACGCGGCGAAGCGCTCCTGTGGCATGACATCCTGCTGACGACGCTGCAGGAAGGCAGCCGATGCTGCCGGCGGTACCAGTGGCCACACCGAGAGATCGTGGGTCGGCCGCAACTGGCAGGCCAGGCGCAATGTCTGCGGGTCCGCGCGCAGCCGTTCCAGGACACGCCGCTCCGCCCCGGAGGGCGCTGGCAGCGGCACGTCGCTGAGTACCCGGACCCGGCACAGCGTGCATCGGGCCCGGCCACCACAAGTGCTGGCATGAGGAATCCCGGCCAGGCGGCTGGCCTCGAGCACCGAAAATCCGCGCGGCGCGAGCACCTTTCGCCCGCCGGGATACAGGATGGCGTACCGTCCACCCCTGCGCTCCCGGAACCTGCGCGCCAGCCGCGCGGCCAGTATGAGCAGCAGCGCGCCGCCATCGAAGAGCAGGAAATCATTGCGCAGCCTGGCAAGCCACAGATTTTGCGGTCGTGTGCCGATGGTCGCCGGCCGGATCGCGGCGGCGCGCCACACCGGGTCCTGCGCCAGGGCAACCACCTCCCGTCCGCCCTGCAGGAAGCCCAGCAACGCGAGCACCGGGAGCAGGACGGCGGCGCTCGTCAGCGCACTCCGCCATGCGCCGAACCATGGTTTCAATCGCAGCCAGAACCAGATGCCGTAGCACCCGTGCAGCCAGGCGACTACCAACAGCGCGAGCTGCACCCGGGCAAAGAATGGGGAATCGATCCAGAACGCGTACAGCACCTGCGCATAGCCCTTGTCCAGGCCGAACTCGGCAAAGGCGATGCGCGTATTCACGACGTGGTTGGCCAGCAGCGGAGGGATGCACAAGCCGAGCAGCAGTTGCGCCATTTCACCGGGGGTCCAGTACAGCGAGCGCCGTTCGTACAGGGCCCACAGTCCCAGGAAGAAATGCGTGACCAGTGAGCCGTACAGGAGAATCGTGCCGGCCCACCCCTGCCAGATGAACTTCTGGACCAGCAGATCGCGCTCCAGCCAGGCGAGCGAAATATTTCCGAGAGCGTGGTTAAGCAGGTGCGTGCCGACGTAGCTGAACAGCACCAGGCCGGTTGCCAGGCGCACGGATCGCACGCTGGTTGGCCACAAGCGGCGAAAAGAGGGAAATCCGGACATGCGCGGCCCTCCACGTATCCCGAACCGGAGCCTATGGGCGGTGTCACACGGACCCGCTTGCCTCATGCACCTGGCAAGGGGGCATTCGCTAGACTGCCGCGGCTCCCACTTTATTCCCAATCGCGTCTTGCACTCGCTTCGCGGGCCGGCGGGAATTTTGCGCACAGCCCGCTGGTTATGCATGCAAGCGCGCCAAGGACAGAGGCGCGCTTTTTTCCCCTCCCAAGGAGTTATGAGATGAAAACGAGATCGTTGAAATGGCTGTATCGCGCGCTCGCCATTGCGTCGCCCATCTACCTTGCTGCCGGCGTTGCCCAAGCACAACCCGCGGCATCGAACGACATGCCCCAGGTCACGCGCGCCGGCATCCTGAGAGAGCTCCAGGAACTGGAGGCCGTTGGCTACAACCCTGCCGCTCCCGGTGAAACCCGGTATCCGGACAATCTGCAGCAGGCATTGCAGAAGCTGGATGCGAAACATCGAGCGCAAGCCGCCACCGCGCCTGGCACCACAGCCGAGGCCGCCAGACCGGCACAGGCCACCGTCACCCAATGAAACAGGCCTGCGGGCTTCGTGGCTGCGGTGGCAAGCCACGCATCACGCAGGCGCGCGAACGTCGCGCAGCATCTTGCGGTCGAAGCCGCCTGGCCGGCCATGGATCGGGAGATCGCGAGTTTCACCATGACTGTCGGAGTTCAACCATGATTTCAACATTCCCAGACGGGCGCGGCCTGGTGCACCGCGTCCGGTATGCGAGGGTGCTGCCGGCGCTGGCTGCATCGGCCCTACTGTTCGCCTGTGCAAGTCCCGCGTGGCAATCCGTGGCGCCGGGCGCCAGCGAGGCGGAGTTGCAAGCCACGCTTGGCGCGCCGCGCGAGGTCTATCGGCTTCCGGATGGTTCCCGCCGCTGGCTCTATCCCGCGCCGGGCGAAGCCAAATGGGCAGCCCAGATCGGGCCGGATGGGCGCGTCGTCAGTGTCAGGCAGGTGCTGACCGCTGAAGAGTTCGGCATGGCCAGGATCGGCGAGTGGACCATGCAGGACGTGCTGGTCCACTTCGGGAAGCCCGCGGAAACCTCCTATTTCCCGCTGATGCGGCGGAAGGTCTGGAGCTATCGCTTTGCGCAGGACAGTGTGCAGTACTCGACCATGCACTTCTACTTCAATCCCGACGGCCTGTTGGTGCTCACGCAGGTCTTTCCGGACTTCCTGAACGAATCGTAGTCCGGAATAAATCGCGGCGGCCGACGGTAGGACAGGTGCAAGACAGAGGAGGGCACCGTGAACGCTACTGACGAGTCCAGCCATTTCGCGGAGGTAACGCTGCCGCATCTCGACGCTGCCTACAACCTGGCACGCTGGCTGAGCGGCAGCGCAAGCGACGCGGACGATATCGTGCAGGAAGCCTACTTGCGCGCGTTTCGCTTCTTCAGCACCTTTCGCGGCGGCAATGCGCGTGCCTGGCTGCTTGCCATCGTCAGGAACACGTGGTTCAGCGAATGGCGCCGGCGGTGCGACGCCGCCGACGGCACGCCCTTTGACGAAGTCCTCCATGGCGACGAGCGGCTACCCGGATGGGAGGACGATATCGGCAGCGATCCCGAAACGCTGGCGGTACGCCGTGACGATGCGCAACTGGTACACCGCGCGCTCGAACAACTCCCGGTCGAATATCGCGAGGTGCTTGTGCTGCGCGAACTGGAAGACATGAGCTATCGCGATATCGCCAGCGTCGCAGGCATTCCGATCGGCACCGTGATGTCGCGGCTGGCGCGCGGCCGCCACCTTCTCTGCACTGCAGTTCGCGCCGCGCAGATGCAAGGCCCGGGCGGCCGCATTCCACTTGCCCCTGTGCCCGTGCCGGGCCGTTCGATGGGAGCCAATCATGGACGATGACAAGGCGATGACTTCGCTGACCGATCTGTTGCGCGATGGCTCGCTTCACTACCGTGCACCACCGTACCTGCGCGCACGCGTGGAGGCCAGCCTGCCACGCAAATCGCGCCGCTTGTCGTGGCTGGCATGGCGGGTGAGCTTGATGAATCCCGCCTTGGCGCTGGCAGGTGGCGGTCTTGCCGGGGCCGCCGTTTCCGCCGTGGTGTTTGCCATGCTCTCGCTGGTGCCGCCGCAACGAACCGGCGGGATGGGTCAGGAACTCGTGACCAGCCACGTCCGCGCGCTGTTGTCGCAACACTCGATGGACGTGTTGTCAACCGATCAGCACACAGTGAAGCCCTGGTTCAACGGGCGGCTCGACTACGCGCCGCCGGTGATCCAGTTGCCGACGGGGGACTTCCCCCTGACTGGCGGCCGCGTCGACTACGTGGACCATCGCAGGGTAGCGGTCCTGATCTACCGCTACCAGCAGCACCCGATCGATCTCTATGTCTTTCCGGCGGCGAGCGGCGTCTCAACCCAGGTGGCCGATTCATCCGACGGCTACTCGATTGTCCATTGGCACCAGAAAGGCATGGACTTCTGGGCCATCAGCGACGCGGAACCGGTTCATGTGAACGCGTTCGCGCAGGCCATTCGGACCGAACTGGGCAACTGAACAGGGAATAAAGAGAATGCCGGCGCAGTTGGACAAGTGCATGACGAACCCGAAGGCATGGGGCAACGGCCTCCAGGACGCGGGCCCGACATGCACATACCGAGCGTAGCCCTGACGGCAACGCGAATGGAAGCCACCCCTGTTTCATTAGGAGACTGTCGTGAAAATCCTATCCACTGTTGTTCTCGCCGCATTGACTTCGTTCGCGGCCCTGGCCCATGCAAGCAACCTGCCTGTCGATTCCACCGACGGCAAGACGCATATCAACGCGCCGCGCGATCCCTACACCGATGGGGCCAAGGCAGGCAAATTTGACGTCTACTCGGAAGGTGCGCGGAGCGTCACGGATCGGCGCGATCCGTTCACTGACGGCGCGCACGGCTAAACCGGCATCAGGCGCGGCAAGAGAAGGGCGGGCCGAGGCCCGCCCTGGTTCGCGGATGGAGGTGGCGTAGCTTGGCAGGCGCGCCAAGCTCCGCCTCCACGCCTTCCCAATCCCCTCCCCATCCACAAAGACACCGGCGATCTGCTGGCCGATATCGCCTAAGCTATAGACGTGTTGGGGGGTGCGCTATGAAACCCGATTTGACCGCTCTGGTCCGCCCGGTGGCGACGACGATGCTCGTTCTGGGGTTTGCTGCCTGTGCCCACACGGAATTCCATCACCAGGCCTGCGTTTCTGGCGTCGATGTCACGACTGACGGTAACGATGGCGGCACGGTGACGTTCTCAGGAACGGACACCAGCCTCGTTGATTCGTGCCAGGGGGTGGGCGCCGGCCAGGGTGGTTTCTGGATTGTCAGCCTTGACCGCTCTGGGCCGGTGCGGTCGAGTCAGGACGCCACTGTTGAAGCGGCTGTCCTCGGCGGCGAGTGGCAATGGTGGCAGGCTGACGGTACCCTGCAGAGTGGCAGCGTTACCGGAGGGCGTGTGATATGGCCAGCCGATTCGCACCATGGCATCGGCAGTTGCGGCAACAGAGCTGCACAAGTCAGCGTCGCGCTTTCCGTGCTTCAGGAGCACCCGGGTATCGGCACTTTTGAGGGCTGTCTGGACTTCGCGCACGTGGACCCGACATTGCCATGGGTTGTCTTTCCGCCCAGGATTTGGGGGAGATTGACGACAAGTTCGCCATAGCGCAGTTCGGGCACCAGGATGGAGCCCGATGAGGCAAGCCGCGCTGCAACAAATGCCTGATACTCCTCCCGCTATCAAGGAGTCCGAAGACGTCACCCCGCTCGCATTGTTCCGGGCCGGCCTGTCGGACCGGGAGCCGAGCGCGTAGAGCTTCAGCCTCATGCGGCGGGCCTGATTGCTCGCGGCCCAGGCCCCCACGCGGACCCGCAAGCGCTCAGTACGGCGTCCGGCTCAACCGCCGCCGATACCGCGCCGCATAGACCGCCTGCTGCTCAGGCGCCGGCAGCGCGGCCTGGATCGCCTCCACATGCCGCTGCAAGCCCGCATAAAAGTCAGACAGGTCGGCCTTCATCGCCGTGCGCGAGTCATTGTCGAGGTAAATCATGTGGCCCGAAGGATAATTCCTGACGGTCAGCGTCGTCGCGACGCCCGCATGCGCGGCCGGCATGTTCTGGAAATTGAGGATCGTCTGGAAGAACGGCGTCACGGCGTCGTAGTAACCGTTCGCCGAGAACACCCTCAGGTAGGGGTTCAGCGCCATCGCCGCGGCCAGATCGCCGGCCGTGTAGAGGTCTTCGACGCCGCCGCGTTGCGCGCCGGTGGGGTCGACGTGGCCGAAGTTCCAGTTGAGGAAGGCCTGGTCGTTCAGGTCCATGAACGGCGAGGTCGACGTGAACTGCAGCGCCTCATTGAGATACACATTCCACATCGCCGTGTAGACGCCGCCGACGGCGGTCATGGTGGGATCGTTGCCGCCGGAATTCGGGGCGATGTATTCGGCGATGCCCGTGTCCTGCGCCGTCACGCGCCCGTCGTATGCGCCCACGGCCAGGCCCTCATCCAGCAGCAGGCTGGTCAGGAACACCGAGCCGTTTGCCGTCGACGGGTCCAGTTTCCAGTAGCGCAGGACCTCCGGCGGAATGCCGAGGATGGCGCTCAGGTACTTCAGCGCCTTCGGGTCGGACTTCGGAAAACCGGCTAGCGCGTCGACGTAGGCATCGACGGCGAACGCTTCCACGTCGTCCATGAACGCCGTCAGCGTCGCGGGCACCGGCGACAGCGTGACCTTCTTGTGGTACCACGCGTCGGCGGCGAGCGTCGGAAGCAGCCCGACGGGATTGCCCGCCTGCGAATAGTCGAGGATCGACGACTGCAGCACGATGCCGTTCAGGTCCACGCCATCCTCATGCAGCAGCCATGTCAGCACGCAGGTGCGCGGCGTGCCATAGGACTCCCCAAACAGGTACTTCGGCGAGTTCCAGCGGTTGAACACCGTCAGATAGCGCTTGATGAACTGCCTGATGCAGCCCGCGTCCTCGTCCACGCCCCAGAAGTCCTTGTTGGTGCCCGGCGCGACCGCCGCGGAATACCCGGTGCCGACGGGGTTGATGAAGACGAGGTCGGTGTGGTCGAGCAGGCAGTCCTCGTTATCTTCCAGGCCGTACGGCGCCGGCGGGGTGAAGCCGGGCATGCTGGTCCGGATCCGGCGCGGTCCGAAGGAGCCGAGCAGCAGGAAGACCGAGGACGATCCCGGGCCGCCGTTGTAGAAGAACGTCACCGGACGCGCGGACGCGGTCGCGCCATTGAGCGTGAAGGCGACATAGAACAGCTTGGCGGCCGGCATCGCGCTGCTTGGGTCCGTCGTCACCAGATGGCCGGCGCGTGCCGTGTAGGCGAGCGTCTTGCCATTGAGCTTCAGGGTGTGCTGCGTGATGGCCGCTGTCTCCGTGACGTCGGTGACCGAATCGTCAGGGCCATACCCGTATGGCGTAGTGTCGACGAGCGGTTGATCGGGCGGGACTTCCTTTCTTGTCGTCGGACTCATGGCATTGGCCTCCGTGTTCGCGATGTTCGGCTTGGCAATCCCACCGGCCTCAGACGGCGGCCAGGGCTTCGAGCAGGCCCTGGCCGTTGGGCACGCCCCAGCCGGTGACGGCGTCGAAGCCCGACGTGGCCGTATAGCCCTTGCCGGGGCTGGGACGAGAGGTGTTCTGGCCCGAGACGATGTCGCTGAAGCCCGCGCGTCCCACGTTGCCCTTGTAGAGCAGCGGCGCAAGGAAACGCTGGCGCTTGCCGGCCGGCAACGCCGCGTCGATGCGCGCCACCAGCGCGGCCCACAACGGCGCGGCGGCGCTGGTGCCGCCATCGGGCAACGGCTGGCCGTCGAGCAGCAGGTCATAGAGCGGCGGCCCGGCCAGCGCTGCCACATCGGGCACCACGCGTCCGTCCGGCGCGCCGGGATTCAGCGACCCAACCGAGACGGTTTGCCACGGCGGCCTGGCGTTCAGGACGCTCACGCCACCGCCGGTGGAGCCGCCGCCCTGTTGCGTGCGCTCGCCCGGCGCTTCCCACCACGCTACTTCCTGGGTCTTCCCGTCCGCATGCGCCACCAGCATGGTGCCGCCGACGCTCAGTACGTAGGGACTCGAGGTCGGGAACGCGACATGGCAGCGCTTGCCCGGCTGGTTGCAGCCGCTGCCGTCGTCGCCCGACGATACGCACACGGTCATGCCCTGCATCGCCGCGATCTGGAGCCGCTGGTTGATGGATGCCATCGCGCCATGGCTCCAGTCCGGCGCCTCTTCGGCGAGCCCGTAGCTGATGGACAGCGCCACCGGCAACGGCCCGCTTCCCGACGTCACTTCGTCGAGCAGGTTGATCCAGCCGCTCTCGCCCCACGTCGCGAAATACACGCCGATATCCGCCTTCGGACAGAGCCCGGCGACGATCTCGATATCCATCATCGTCTCCGCTGTCTGCATGAAGAGCAGATCCTGCAGGTCCTTGGGGAGTTCCTGGATCTCGGCCTTGAACTGCTGTTCGCTGAGCGGCGACAGGCCCACGCTTTCGATCCTCACCACGGGCTGCGGCAGGCCCTGGCGCTTGCAGAACGCGGCGACGTCCGAGGGCAGGTAGGCGGGCGGCAGCACCTGCCCGTTGCCGAGGTTCTGGCCGAACTCGGCGATGGCGACCGCCTTGCCGGCCCCATCGCCGGCGGGAAAGCGGTATTGCTTCACGAGGTCGGCCGGCGTCAGCGGGGCGGCGGCGCGCACCAGCGCTGCCGCCTGCGCATGACGCTTCGCCACCCGGCGCTGGTCCAGCCCGAACACGCCTTCCACGACGTCGGCGATCTCGGCCGGAACCATCAGCATGCCCTGGCGCGCGCGGATCTGGCCCTGTCCGGGGACCTGGTAGATGCCGAGTTCGGGGCGGAAAGCGGCGATCATCGCCGCCGCCGGCCCGCGTACCCGTATGCTGCGGCCACCTTGCTTTACCTCCACGACCTGGAGCCCATAGGCGCGCAGCACGTCCTCGACTTTGCGGACCTGTTCCGCCGACACGCCGAAGCGCTGTGCGATCTCTTGCCGCGACAATGCCTTGTCGGGCATCTGCCCCGGCGCGGGAAGCTGAGGTCCCTTGAGCGTGACGGTGACGTCGACGATCGCGTGCGGATCCACGTCGCGGACCCGGATGGCGTTGTGCGGCAGCGGCCTGCGGCTGCCAGCAAGCAGTACGTGGGTGTCCGCCATGTTGCCCTCCGACGCAGGCACTTGCCGTTCGGCGGCCGCGCGTTGCGCGACTTCCGCACCTGCCTCCGGCTTCGGCGGCAGGCTCAAACGAGCTTAGGTATTGCCTGTCGATTCGTCAAAGGCGTTCCCCTCCTGAACGTCGCTTATATCTGTGTTAATCGATTGCGAAAATGGCTTTATCGATCGATCGCGCCAGGTCCGGCAGGAGTGCGGGCTTGGCGTCCTTGCCGTGGCGACGGACAGTGGCAGAAGCGCGTCGCCTGGCGGCTGGCCATCAACGATGCGCTTCTTGTTTTCAAGCGGCTTTGGTCTCGCGATGCGTGGATGCCCATTCGACCCTGCTCCGATAACCGGCTCTTGTACGGTCCCCATGTAGGGCTCGGGTACAGCGTTCCAAAAGCGTCAGTGGTGGGACGCCTACGGCTGCGCTGCGCGCGCGTCCTAGTCGGTTTGCGACGGGCATAATCGTCGCCAGTGCCAATGGTTCGGTTTCTCTGCTTCGCTGCGGCGCGGTTTGCCTGCGGCCTGGGTGCTCAGACTAGGGCTCTGCGCGTAGCGCAGCCGAAGGCGATTACACGATGGCGGTAGCAGCAGGGGCCACGGACAGTTTCGGGGCTCGTTCAATCAGCGCTCTAATCCTGCCCACGGACGTGCACCACGCGGCAGGCAGCCGGGCACACTCTGAAGCCCATACCCGTACAACACCCGCAGCACACTACGATCAATATTCGCCCGCTAGGGCAAGCAAGTAAACGCGCTTTTTGGTTACTTTTTGTCGCTCGGACAAAAAGTGACTCGCCGGCTACGCCGGCGAAACAGCAGCGCCTGCCAAGAACGACAACCCCATCAATACCCATTCCCCGCAATCCCCAACTGGTACCTCCAGCCCAGGAAAGAACCAACGCTGAGCCTCAATTGCCTACGTTAGCCCGCCTCAAAGGACCACGCTCGAAAGCAGCATCTTCACCAGCACCGCCTGCCGCGTCGCCCCGGTCTTGGCGAAGATCCCGCGCAGGTGGGCCCGCACCGTGTTCTTCTTGACCCCAAGCCGAACGGCCGCTTCATCCAGGGTCAGCCCATCGACCATCAGCAAGGCCAGTTCGATTTCTGTCGGCGTCAGGTGGAAGAGCTTGCGCAGGCTGGCGTGCGGGTTGCGCGGCGTGCCTGCCGGATCGCGGATGAACACTACCACCGCGGGGCGGCGCGCCCTGTATTCGGTGCGGTACCTGAGCGGGATCGGGCGCACCAGTACGCTGAGCGGCGTGGGTGCCGCGGGACGGCTCAGCGTGGTGACTTCACTGCGCGGCGCGGCCAGCGCATGGGCCTGGGCGGCGTCTTCGAGGATCTTGCGGAACCTGCGGCTTTCCACCGGGCAGTGCGCGTGCAGCGCGTCGTCTGACAGATAGAGGCCGTCGCGCTCCCGCAGGAGGCGGCCGGCGACGTCGTTGCTGCGGATCGCCTTGCCATGCTCGTCGAGGATGATGGTGCCGACCAGCATTCGGTCCACGGCTTCCGCGTACAGGGCGCGCTCGGATTGCAGCGTGTCGAGCGCGGCATGCAGGTCGACCGCTCGCTTCAGGTGTGGCAGCAGGCCGAGCAGCAGTGCCTTCTCGGCTTCGCCGAAGTCCTGTCCGGCATGGCCGCGGCTCACGAACCACGCACATTCCACGCCATCCGGCGTCACCAGGTTGGCTGCCAGGATGTAGCGCAGGCCGAGCGGTTCCAGGTACTTGGTATAGAAGGGGTGCGCCAGCCAGCCGGCTTCGCCGAACAGTTCGTCGGCGCTGAAGAGACGGTCCGGATGCAGGTCCAGGAAGGGGCACAGCGCGTAATACCGCTCGCTGTAAGCGGGCTCGCCCGGCAGGTGCGGGCCGAAGCCGGAGGCGTTGACGATCAGGCCGGGTCGGTTGCTGGCGGGGTGGCGCAGCACCAGCGTGACGAAGACGGCGCCCAGGCGCTGGCGCATGCTTTCCAGGAAGCCCGCCCAGGGCATGTCCTCGGTCGGGCCCTGGTAGAGCTGGGCGAGCAGGGCGCTGAGTTCGGTGGCCGGCAGGGAGTCTGGAAGCATGATGACGGTGGCTCGATGCAGGGCAACAGGAAAAGCGGGCATCCCGCCGTTCCCATCGTACCGACCGAGGCCACCGCCTCATCGTCCGTTCGGCCTAGGGTTTCTCCCGCAGCCACGATGGATGCTATCGGGAATAGTTGCTGGAAACTATGATGCTTGCGAAGACGACGTAGCCTGCTGACTCTCTTTGTCACGGCCGTCCTGAAAGGAACCATTGTGACGGCCCGTGTCTGGTCAGGCGGATGTATCCTCAAAGGAGGATGTTATCCGGAGAGCCGGATGGATCTTGCAACTTGCGATCGATACATAGCGGACGGCCGCGCGCGCGTTCGCCGTCAAATTGCGCTCGTGAGAGAGCTGGGTGCGGATGGCCATGACACAACCTTTGCGCGCCAGCTTCTGACCGCTCTTCGAGAGACAGTCGCTGCCCAACGGCGGCATCGCGCTTTGGTCGTAGAGTTAAATGGCCATATAAAGCCACAAGGCAAGGCTGACGGCACGATCGTCGTCGGGCGAGAAGCCCTGGGCGGATTGGCGCCTTCGCGGCAGTTGTTAATACACATTCACAGCCGGCTTTGCCGCACAGGCAGCAACGCAAGACTCCGCAGCTCCCGGAAAGTACTTGAACGTGTACTTCAGTCGCCTGCGTTCTTGACGTCTTGAAATCTCGCCACAGGGCACTAGATAAGCATTGCGAAGCCGCCGCAGCCGTGCGAGCGGCATGAACCACCGGGTGTGCCAGCGGGTGGCAGGCAACCATGTGGCAATGGCCGGCGCCATCCGTGCTAACTGGAAGGAGGACCTAACCATGAGTGAATATTATTTCGGCACTGACTTGTTCAGTGAGTTCGACCGGATGCAACGGCAGATGGCGAGCCTGTTCGGCGGGTTCCCATCGAGCTTGCGATCCGGGCGTTTCGGGGCATTTCCCCCGGTCAATATCGGCACGACCGACGACACCATCGAGGTGGTCGTATTCGCCCCAGGCATGCGCGCCGACCAGATTGACGTGTCGATCGACAAGGGGCTGCTCACGATCAGCGGCGAGCGCACCGCGGCGCGGCCGGAGGGCGATGCCGAAGCGCGCGCCTACGCGCAGGAGCGCTTCTCAGGCAGTTTCCGCCGTGTGATCGAGTTGCCGCAGTCGGCCGATCCCGACAAGGTGCAGGCGCGCTACGCCAACGGCTGCCTGTCGATCAGCGTCGGCAAGCGCGAGACCTCGCGTCCGCGGGCCATTACTGTCAGCTAAATGATCGATGTCAAGGAGCGAGCCATGAATGATTCCACCCAAGTCACGCAGAACACGCAACAGGGACAGGGCGCGGTTGCGCAGCGCCGCGACACCGCACAGGCAACGACGCTGGTCCCGGCGGTCGACATCTCTACGAAACCGCCAGCGGCGTCGTGCTGTGGGCAGACTTGCCAGGTGTGCCGCGGGAAAAGCTGGAAGTGCACGTACATGACAGTCAGCTGCGCATCGAGGGCGAAGCTGTAGTGCCTACCCCGGCAGGTCTGCGCGTGCAACATGCCGAGGTGCGCCAGCCGCGCTATGCACGTACCTTTACGCTCAGTGCTGACCTGGATGCTGCTGGCATCGAGGCAAACCTGCAGGACGGTGTGCTGAAGGTGACCGTCCCGCGCCGCGAAGAGGCCAAGCCTCGGCGAATCGAAGTGTCAGCTGGCTGACGGGCCCAATGCGGAGCAGCGGTGCGGCTTGGCACCGCTGTTTCCGTTCTTTGAATCGCTTAAGGGCTGTCCCGCAGCCATGCCACGATCCGCTGCGCCGCCTGCTCCGCGGTATCGGCCGTAGTATCGATGCGCAGTTCCGGCCGCTCAGGCGGCTCGTAAGGCGAATCGATGCCGGTGAAGTTCTTCAGCTCGCCGCGGCGCGCCTTGCGATACAGGCCCTTGGGATCGCGTTGCTCGGCCACCGCCAGCGGCGTATCGATGAAGACTTCGACGAACTCGCCGTCGCCGGCTAGCGTGCGTGCCATCTCGCGTTCGGAACGGAATGGCGAGATAAACGACACCAGCACGATCAGTCCCGCATCGAGCATCAGCCTTGCCACTTCCGCCACGCGCCGGATGTTCTCGACGCGGTCCGCCTCGGAGAAGCCCAGGTCCTTGTTCAGGCCGTGGCGCACATTGTCGCCGTCGAGCAGATAGGTGTGGTGGCCGAGTGCGTGCAGGCGCTTCTCCACCAGGTTGGCGATGGTTGACTTGCCCGCGCCGGACAGCCCGGTGAACCAGACGATGCGCGGCGACTGGTGCTTGAGCGCGGCGTGGGCGCGGCGGTCCACGTCGATCGCCTGCCAGTGCACGTTCTGCGCCCGGCGCAGCGCAAAGTGGAGCATGCCGGCACCGACCGTGTTGTTGGTGAGGCGGTCGATGAGGATGAAGCCCCCCAGCTCGCGGCTGCGCGCGTAGGGATCGAACGCCACCGGCTGGTCCACGTGCAGGTTGCACACGCCGATCTCGTTCAGCTCCAGCGTGCGCGCGGCCAGGTGTTCGAGCGTGTTGACGTTGACCTTGTACTTGGGCTGCGCCACGGTCACGCCCACGGTGCGCGTGCCGAGCTTGAGCAGGTAGGGGCGCCCGGGCAGCATGGCGTCCTCGTTCATCCACACCAGCGTGGCCTCGAACTGGTCGGCCACCGCGGGCGGGTCTTCCGCGCACGCCAGCACGTCGCCGCGGCTGACGTCGATCTCGTCGGCCAGCGTCAGCGTCACGGCCTGGCCGCGCATGGCGTACTCGCATTCCCCGTCGGCGCGGACGATCGCGGTGACGCGGCTTTCGCGGCCGGAAGGCAGCGCGCGCACGCGATCGCCACGGCGGATCTCGCCCGCGCTGACCGTGCCGGCAAAGCCGCGGAAGTCCAGGTTGGGGCGGTTGACCCATTGCACCGGCAGCCGGAACGACTCGTCCTGCGCGGGCACATGGTCGATCGGCACGCTTTCCAGATGGTCCATCAGCGTCGGGCCCTGGTACCACGGCGTATTCGCGCTGGGCGCGGTGATGTTGTCGCCGCGCAGCGCCGACATCGGGATGCAGACGATATCGGTCAGGCCGATCTGCTGCGCGAACTCGCGATACTCCTTTTCGATACGCGTGTGGACGTCGCGCGAGTAGTCCACCATGTCGAGCTTGTTCACCGCCAGCACCACGCGCCGGATGCCCAGCGTCGACACCAGATAGCTGTGGCGGCGCGTCTGCGTCTGCACGCCGCGGCGCGCGTCCACCAGCAGGATGGCCAGGTCGGCGGTTGAGGCGCCAGTGACCATATTGCGCGTGTATTGCTCATGCCCGGGCGTATCGGCGACGATGAACTTGCGCTTGTCGGTGGCAAAGAAGCGGTAGGCCACGTCGATGGTAATGCCCTGTTCGCGCTCGGCGGCCAGGCCATCCACCAGCAGCGCGAAGTCCAGATTCTCGCCCTGCGTGCCCATCTTCTTCGAGTCGGCTTCGAGCTGGGCCAGCTGGTCCTCGAACAGCATCTTCGATTCATACAGCAGCCGGCCGATCAGCGTGCTCTTGCCGTCGTCGACGCTGCCGCAGGTGATGAAGCGCAGCAGGCTCTTGCTTTGCTGGGCGCGCAGGTAGTGGGCAATATCGCCCTGTGCGCCGTCCGGTTGCGCCATCGCGGGCGCATTGTCGATCAGGGTTTCCATCAGAAATATCCCTCCTGCTTCTTCTTTTCCATCGAACCGGCCGAGTCACTGTCGATCAGCCGTCCCTGGCGCTCCGACGTGGTCGCCAGCAGCATTTCCTGGATGATGCCGCCGAGCGTGTCGGCCTCGCTTTCGATCGCGCCCGTGAGCGGGTAGCAGCCCAGCGTGCGGAAACGGACCTTGCGCATCTGCGGCGTTTCTCCCGCAAGCAGCGGCAGGCGCTCGTCGTCGACCATGATCAGCGTGCCGTCGCGCTCGACCACGGGCCGCTCCTTGGCGTAGTAGAGCGGCACGATCGGGATGTCGTTGAGATAGATGTATTGCCAGATGTCCAGCTCGGTCCAGTTCGACAGCGGGAACACGCGCAGGCTTTCGCCCTTGCGCTTGCGGGTGTTGTACTGGTGCCAGAGTTCGGGGCGCTGCATCTTAGGGTCCCAGCGGTGCTGCGCGGTGCGTACCGAGAACACCCGCTCCTTGGCGCGCGACTTCTCCTCGTCGCGGCGTGCGCCGCCGAAGGCGGCATCGAAGCCATAGTGGTCCAGCGCCTGCTTCAGGCCCTGCGTCTTCCACACGTCGGTATGGACGGCCGAGCCGTGCTCGTGGGGGCTGATGTTGCGCTCCAGCCCTTCGGGGTTGATATGCACGCGCAGGTCCAGGCCCAGGCGCTCGACCGTCTGGTCGCGGAACGCGATCATCTCGCGGAACTTCCACGTGGTATCGACGTGCAGCAGCGGAAACGGCGGCTGCGCGGGATGGAAGGCCTTCATCGCAAGGTGCAGCATCACGGCGCTGTCCTTGCCGATGGAATAGAGCATGACGGGGTTTTCGCATTCCGCCACCACCTCCCGCATGATGTGGATGCTCTCCGCCTCCAGTTGCTCCAGGTGGGTCAACATCGGGATCTCCTCTTGGTTGCGCCGGCCCCGTGCAGGGATCTTGCGGTGGCCTGGCATGGGCAAAAGGTAGCGAGCCGGGGCCCTGCGCCACTTCGTCCGGGCGGACTAAGAAATGGCGGGACGGGGCGCGCATTTCCTAGTCCGCCCGGACGAGGCTGAGCCTGCCCTGCACTGGGTATCGTTGCTTCGCCGACGAACCACGGGAGCAGGCAGATGGCGACCTCCGCCGAAGACCAGTTGCTGAGCGGCCAGACCTGGGCCGAGTTTTGCGAAGTGCTCAGGCGCAGCGGACAGCAGATCCTGCGCCCGGAGGCGCCATCCGACGCGCTCACGCGCGCCGAGGGCTTCCGCTACCTGAGCCGCTTGCTGCGCATTGCGCTGGAGATGCATGTGGAATTCGCCGATCCGGCGTTTCCCGGCTTTTTCTCGCCGTCGCACGAAACCGCCAAGATCGGCGCGGACAATCCGGACAATCTCTATCGCTACGCGCGGCTGGACGGCAATGCGGAGTACCGCGTGCGCGGCCGCCGCGGCACGGTGGCCTACCTGAGCTTCGGCACGCAGAAAGGCGGCTACGAAACCGACGGGCGCATGATCCAGACCGGCTTTATCGACAGCAACAAGCTGGCGGTGGACGCGGACGGCAGCTTCGAGCTCATCCTCAGCGCGCGCCCGCACGACGGCAACTGGGTGCGGATGGAGCCGGCCACCAATGCGCTGGTGGTGCGGCAGACCTTCCTGGACCGCAAGGCGGAGACGCCGGCCGAGCTGCATATCGAGCGTCTCGACGGCAGCGGCAAGCCGCCCGCAATCAGCGCGGAGCGCCTGCACGCCGGCCTGCTGCGCGCCGCGGGCTTTGTCGAGGGCACCGCGCGCGTGTTCGCCGACTGGGCGCAGGGCTACGGCGGCCATGTCAATGCCCTGCTGCCGGCGGACCAGGCGGTGTGCCAGGCGGCCGGCGGCGATCCCAACATCTTCTATTACCACTCCAGCTGGCAGCTGGCGGACGACGAGGCGCTGGTGATCGAGGTCGAGCAGGTGCCGGCGTGCGAGTTCTGGAATTTCCAGGTCAATAACTACTGGATGGAATCGCTCGACTACCGCTACCACGATATCTGCATCAACAAGCACAGCGCCCGCCTCGATGCCAACGGCGGCGTCACCGTCATCCTCGGCGCGCGCGACCCGGGCCTGCCCAACTGGCTGGAGACTGCCGGCCATGGCAACGGCACCATGTGCTGGCGCTGGGTCGGGGCGGCGCAGCCGGTGCATCCGCGCACGCGTGTGGTCAAGCTTGTATCGCTCAGGGAGAACCTCAGGGAGAACAAGGCATGAATGCAATCAATGTGGAGCGCCTGCTCGCGCAGGCCAGCCAGCAGGCCGGTGGACTGACCGACTTCGGCCCGGGCAACTACCGCGAGGCACTGGAGGTGCTGTCCGGCTCGCTGGCGCGCGAGGCCAGGCTGTCGCCGCAGGGCGTGCAACTGCTGGAAGGCAAGCTGCAGGCGCAACTGGTGAACCGGCTGGTGATTCAGGACTACTGCAAGCGCCATCCGGAGATCCTGCAGGAACGCGTGGAAGACCCGCTGGTCATCGTCGGCCTGCCGCGCACCGGCACCACGCTGCTGCAGCGCATGCTGGCCACGGACGCGCGCTTCTGTTCCGCGGCGTGGTGGGAAACCCGCTACCCGGCGCCGCTGCCCGGCGAGGACGTGGGCGACCCCGGCCAGCGCATTGCGCTGGCGCGCGAGGAAGTCGCGCAGATGATCCGCTTCATCCCGGACATCCTCGCCATCCACCCGCTGGACGCCATGGCGGCCGACGAGGAATTCATGCTGATGGAGCATTCCTTCCTGTGCGCGATGGATTCCTACGCCAACGTGCCGGCCTACACTGCGTGGCTGCAGCGCCAGGACCGCACCGAAGTCTATGCCTACCTGAAGACCATGCTGCAGTTCCTGCAATGGCAGAAGCGGCAGCGTGGCGAGGCACCGGCGCAGCGGTGGGTACTGAAGACGCCGCAGCACCTGCATACGCTTGAGATCCTGTTCAAGGTGTTCCCGGGCGCGCAGGTCGTCCTGACCCACCGCGATCCTACGCAGACGATACCGTCGATGGCCAGCATGGCGCATACGCTGTGGAAGATGTACGCCGATGCTCCCGATGCCGTCACCGTTGGGCAGCAGTGGAGCGAGCAGTTGCGGCGCGGCACCGAGCACGCCATGGCCGTGCGCGACGGGCTGCCGGCCGACCGTTTTCTTGACGTGCGTTTCGAGGACACGGTGTGCGATCCTTTCGGCGTGGCCCGCGCGGTCTACCGCTTTGCAGGCATGCCGCTGACCGAAGCCGCGCGCGCGGGAATGTGGGCATGGATGGAAGGCAATCCGCGCAACCAGCGGGCGGCGCATGCCTATACGCCGGAACAGTTCGGCCTGAGCCAGGTGCAGCTTGAGCGCGACTTCGCTGGCTACCGGGGAAGGCATATTTTGAATCGCAATTGAGGGGATTGGGGTTTTGGTGGATTGGGGGTTGCCAGTCACCACCACGAAACCCCGCCGGCCAAGCCTGCGAAACAGCAGCGCTAGCCAAGAACGACAACCCCGTCATCACCACAATCCCGCGAAGAACCCAAAAGATCCAAAAAAACTCTGAAGGAGACAACACCATGCTACTAAAAGACAAAATCGTCATCGTGTCCGGCATCGGCCCGGGACTGGGCATCAAGCTCGCCGTGGAAGCCGCACGCGAAGGCGCCCGCGCCGTGGCCATCGCCGCGCGCACCGCGGCGAAACTGGACGAAGCCCAGACCCGTATCGACGCCCTGGGTGCCGACTGCGAAGTGCTCAAGGTCGTGACCGATATCACCGACCGCACCCAGTCCCGCCACCTGGCCACCGAGACCATGCGCCGCTTCGGCCGGATCGACGCGCTGGTCAACAGCGCCTTCCAGCACGGCAATTTCCCCGAGCCGGTGGAGGCCGCAGACCTGGATGTCTGGCGCCAGGTGTTCGACACCAACGTGTTCGGCACCATGACGCTGACGCAGGAGGTGGCGGCGCTGATGAAACCGCAGGGCGGCGGCGCCATCGTGATGATCAACACCCAGGCCACGCGCAAGCCGATGCCCGGCGAATCGGGCTACGCGGCGTCCAAGGGCGCGCTGGCGGTGGCGGTCAAGTACCTGGCGCGCGAACTCGGTCCGCACGGCATCCGCGCCAACAGCGTGTTCATGGGCTGGATGTGGGGCGCGCCAGTGCAGGGCTACGTGCGCCATGCCGCAGCCGAGCAAGGCGTCAGCGAGGACGCTATCATCGCACCCGTGGCTTCGCAGATCGCACTGGGCCACATGCCGACGGACGATGACTGCGCGCGCGCGGCGCTGTTCCTGGTGTCGGACTATGCCCGGGCGATCACCGGCGCCTCCCTGGATGCCAACGGCGGCGATTTTATGCCCTGACCCCACGACCCCTGAGCCATTGCCATGACCCGCTACATTGCCTTCAACGGCGACGCCGATGGCCTGTGCGCGCAGCAGCAGCTGCGCCTGGCTAACCCTGGCGACGTGACCCTGGTCACCGGCGTCAAGCGCGATATCCGGCTGCTCGACCGCATCGACGCCGTGCCGGGCGATTCGGTGACCGCGCTCGACATCTCGCTCGACCAGAACCGCGACGGCCTGCTGCGCTTGCTCGCGGCCGGTGCCAGCGTGGAGTACTTCGACCACCACCATGCCGGCGAAGTGCCGGCCCATGGCTGCCTGCGCACCCATATCGACGAGGGACCCGAGGTCTGCACCAGCATCCTGGTCGACCGCCACCTCGGCGGGCGCCACCGGCGCTGGGCAATCACCGCCGCGTTCGGCGACAACCTGGCTGCCGTGGCCCGGGCGCTGGCGGCGCAGTCAGGGCTCGATGCTGGCCAGATCGCCATGCTGGAGCGCCTGGGCACTTGCCTGAACTACAACGCCTATGGCGAGTGCCTGGCGGATCTGCATTTCGATCCCGCCGAACTGGCGCTCCACATGCTGCCCTTCGAGGACCCCCTGGCATTCACGGCGCAATGCGGCGCCTATGCGGCCCTGTGCGACGGCTACGAGGAAGACATGGCGCACGCGCGGCGGCTGTCGCCCGCGCATGAGGTGCCCGGTGCCGCGCTGCTGGTGCTGCCCGACGCGCCATGGGCGCGGCGCGCGATCGGTGTGCTGGCCAATGAGCTGGTGCGCGGGCGCCCCGGCGATGTGATTGGCCTGCTGTCGCCGAAGTCCGGCGGCGGCTTTGCCGTCAGCGTGCGGGTGCCGGCGCACAGCGCTACCAGCGCGGTGGACTTTTGCCGCGGCTTCGAGACCGGCGGCGGCCGGCGCCTGGCCGGTGGCATCAACCACCTTGCCGACAGCGATGTGGACCGTTTCACCCGCAGCTTTGCCGATTGTTTTGGCGGGCCTGGCCTGATCAGGCCGGCGGGACAAACTCGGTAACCTCCAGCTCGAATCCGGTGACGGCACGGTACGGCACCGGATGGCTGAGCAGTCGCAGCTTGTGCGCGCCCACGTCGCGCAGGATCTGCGCCCCGACGCCCAGTGCCCTTTGCGCGAACGCCGGCGCGGGTGCGGCCGACGGCGGCGCCGCCAGCCGCTCCACCCGCTGCTGCGGCGACTCGCGTTCATCGAGCAGCACCAGTACGCCGCAGCCCTCGGCGCCGATGCGCGCGAGCGACCGTTCCAGGTTCCAGGCGGGCAGAGCCGGCGTGCCGAAGGCCAGCACGTCGCGCTGCATTTCCACGGTCTGCACGCGTGTGAGCACGGGCTGGCGCGGATCGGGCGCACCCAGCACCAGCGCGAGATGGAGCGCGTCGACCGGCGCGTCATGGTACGCATGCACCGTGAAGCGCCCGTAAGGCGTGTCGAGTTCGCGCGTGTGCGTGCGGCGCAGTGAGCCTTCGGTCAGCAGGCGGTGGTGGATCAGCCCGCTGATCGAAACCGCCGGCAGGCCGTGGCGCCGGGCAAAGGCCAGCAGGCCGGGGCCGCGCAGCAGGTCGCCGTCATCGTCGAGCAGCATGGCATACGAACCGGCCGCAACGCGTCCTGCCAGCCTGGGCAGGTCGGAGCAGGCCTCGGCGAAGCCGGCGCGGCGCAGCACGCCGTCCGGCTGTGCCACCACCGGGAAAACATGGCCCGGCTGCACCAGGTCGTGCGGCTGCGCATGCGCGGCTGCCGCCACGCGCAGCGTCAGGGCCCGGTCCGCGGCGGAAATGCCGGTGCTGACGCCCGTGGCCGCTTCGATCGACACCGTGTAGCGTTCGCGCTGGCGCTGGTTGGCCGCCATCGGCGGCAGCTGCAGCCGCTGGCGGCGCGCTTCGGTGATCGCCATGCACACCAGGCCGCGCGCCTCGGCGGCCATGAAGTTGACGTCGGCCTCGGTGGCGCGCTCGGCCGCAACCAGTACGCAGCCGGTGGCTTCGTCGGCTTCGTCTTCGATCACCACCACGCGCTGGCCCGCGGCCAGTGCCGCCAGTACGTCTGACATAGCGTCGGCCATCGGCGGCAGTACGTTGGCCGCGCTCATGCTGCCTCCTGGCGGCTAGCACTGCTGTTGTCACTCCAGGCCTGGCGCAGTGCCGCCGCCGTCGCATCCAGCGCATCGCTCGCGGCGTCGATTGCGCCCTGCATGCTCATGAAGCCATGGAACTGGCCGGGCCAGCGCCGCACGGTGGCGCTGCCGCCGGCGCGCTGCAAGGCCTCGCCATAGGCTTCGCCCTGGTCGCGCAGCGGGTCGAATTCGGCGGTGATGATGGTGGCAGGCGGCAAGCCGTGCAGGTCGCGCTGGTGCAGCGGGCTGGCGCGAACGTCGGCGGCGTCCGCGCGATGGGCCAGGTATTGGGCGCGGTACCAGTCCAGTTCCGCCGCGCTGAGGAAGTAGCCCTCGCTGCATGCGCGATAGCTGGCGCTGCCGGTGGCGGCGTCGGTGCAGTCCAGGTAGGGGTAGAGCAAGAGCTGGTGCCGCAGCGCGATGCCGCTGCCACGCAGTTGTTGGCATGCCACGGCGGCAAGGTTGCCGCCGGCGCTGTCGCCGGCCACGGCGATCCGGGCCGGGTCGGCGCCCAGTTGCGCCGCATGCGCGGCGGACCAGCGCACGGCCGCGACAGCGTCTTCGGCGGCGGCCGGGAAGCGTGCCTCGGGGGCCAGGCGGTAGTCCACCGACAGCACCAGCGCACCGCTGCGGCGCGCCAGGGTGCGGCAGATGTTGTCGTGCGAATCGAGTCCGCACAGGACAAAGCCCCCGCCGTGGAAATAGACCACCAGCGGCAGCCCCGCGCTGTCATCGGACCGATGGTCGGGCCGGTAAAGGCGGGCCGGCAGCGGCCCGTCGGCACCCTCGATGGTGAGGTCCTGTTGCGCGGCGATGGCGTCGCCGGGCGCGAAGCCAGGCATGGCCGCCAGCGCGGCGCGGTAGTCGGCGGCGCGCAGCGTTGTGAAGTCGGGGCGGGGCATGGCGGCCATGGCCTCCAGCATGGCGCGGGCCTGGGGATCGAGCGGCATCTTGTCTCCTGCTATGTATTGGGGAAGTCTGCTTCAGAGCGAGAATGCCGGCGGTGTGCCGGCGGCAATGCCTTGCGCGCGCGCCATCGCCGCGTGCACGGCCTGCTCGTGCGGCAGGATCCAGAACTGTCCGGCCGCCACGCCATCCAGGATCACGCGCGCGGCCTCGTCAGGGGGCAGGCCGGCGGCGATGCCGCCGCGCAGCGCACCGTTCATCTGGTTCACTTCCTCCGGCCCGGCGCCGTTCAGGTCCGCCGCGATGCTGGTGGCCACCGGGCCGGGGCAGACCACGGACACCTTGACCGGCATACCGGCCGCCTGCAGTTCCAGCGCCAGCCCTTCGCTCAGTGCGACCACGCCCTGCTTGGACAGCGTGTAGGGCGCCAGCCATGGTCCGACGGCCAGGCCGGCCATTGACGCGATATTGACGATATGACCCGAGCCTTGCGCCGCCATGCGCGGCACGAAGCAGCGCAGCGCGTGCAGCACGCTCCACAGGTTGACGCGCAGCACGCGCTCGAACACCTCCGGCGCCAGTTCCCAGCAACGGCCGGTGGCGAGCACGCCGGCGTTGTTGATGAGCAGGTCGATATGGCCCAGGCGCAGGAAGCTCTCGGCGCACAAGTGCTCGATCTGCCGCGCGTCGGACACATCGGTAGGAATGGCGATCACGGTCGCCCCCTGGGCAGCAAGCGCCGCGCGCGTCGCTTCGAGCGCTTCGGCGTCGATATCCGCCAGCGCCAGCGCATATCCCTGCGCGGCCAGGGCCTGTGCCAGCGCGCGGCCGATGCCGCCGCCCGCTCCGGTGATTACTGCGGCCTGCAGCCGCGGGTTTGCCGCCATGGTGGTCGTTCTCCGTGGAAAGAGGGCGGCGCGGATCGACGCCCATGGCTGTCTTTTAGCGGCGGCACGCCGGCGTGGCATCGTCTGTTTGGGTAGGGCGCAGGGGCGCCATGCGATGGCTAGGGTTTGCCCTTGGCCAGGTAAGCCTGGGTCTGTCCTTAGTCTGTTTGGAGTATGTCTTCGCGCCGCGGGCGCGTGACGATTTGCCCTGTCCCGCGAGACTAGTCCGGCCCGCACCCGGAGCCGGTTTCGACTAGGGCAAACCATGAAGGCAAGGGGCAAGCCGCGACCCCTTGCCGTCCCTATAATCGGGGCACAAAAAAGGGCCAGAGAGCCCGCAGCAGGCCAGCCGTCCGGCATGCCCGGGGCGCTGCGCACGCCACAATGGAGACAGAGGAAATGCTGATGGAGGTTAGCCACAACCAGGCCGCCGCACACCTGTTCGCGCAAACGACGGTGTCGCTGTCGGAATTCAGCGCGCTGCTGGGCGACATCTACCAGGGCCCGATGGAGCAGGTGCCCTGGGGCAAGGCGCTGGAGCACATCCGCCGCCAGCTCAACGCCAACTACGCCACGCTGATCCTGCGTTCGCCGGCCACCGACCGGCCCGGGCTGATGGTCAATGTGTCCGAGCACGGGGGCTCGACGCTTGCGGGCGAGACCTCCTACAACAACTACTACTACGCGCTCGATCCCTTCATCGGCCTGCCGTCGGACCGCGTGGTGACGATCGACGAACACCTCGGGCCGGGCGTGTGGTGTCAGAGCGAGATCTACCAGCAGTTCCTGAAGGACGTTGGCATCCGCTACATCCTCGGTGCCGACCTGCGCACCGATGACGGCGTGGAATGCCGCTTCCGCCTGTGCCGCAATATCGACAGCCCGAATTTCTCCACCGCGGACAAGGCCTTGTGCACGGCGCTGCTGCCGCATCTGAAGCGCGCGGTGGATCTGCACTCGCGCATCGACGTGGTGGAATCGGAGCGCACCGTCTATGCCAGCGCCATCGACCGCATGCTGGTCGGCATGGTGATCCTCGACGAATCCGGCACCATCATCAAGACCAACGCCGCCGCCGACGAGATCCTTGGCGCCAGGGACGGCATCCGCATCTCCAAGGGCGGGCTGGACGTGGAATACGGCCAGGAGAACCGCAAGTTCCAGCGGCTGCTGCGCCAGGCGATGATGGGCCACCTGGGCACCACGCCGGCGCTGATGGAAGCGATGTCGATCACGCGCCCGTCGGGCAACGCCCGGCTGGGCGTGCTGATCCGCACGATCCCGCTCAGCGAGTGGTCGGAGGACAATCGCAAGCGTCCGGCGTGCGTGGTGTTTATCCGTGATCCGGAGCGGCGCTCGCAGGCTTCCCACGACGTGGTGCGCCAGCTGTTTGATTTCACGCCGGCGGAAACGCAGCTGGCGCTGCAGCTTGCCAATGGGCTTACGCTTGATGAAGCCGCTGATGAACTGGGCATCAGCAAGAACACGGCACGCGCGCATCTGCGGGCGATTTTCTCCAAGACTGGCGTGACCCGTCAGGCTACGTTGGTGCGGATGCTGTTGAGTAGTGTGATTTCGTTGGGATGAAGGTTGGTTCTTGGGATGGAGTTGGTTGTCGTTCCTGGCATGCGCCGCTGTTTCGCCGGCGTAGCCGGCGACCTACTTCTTGTCCGAGCGACAAGAAGTAGGCAAGAAGCGCGTTTACTTGCCCTAGCGGGCGAATATTGATCGTAGTGTGCTGCGGGTGTTGTACGGGTATGGGCTTCAGAGTCTGCCTGGCTGCCTGCCGCGTGGTGCACGTCCGTGGGCAGGATTAGAGCGCTGATTGAACGAGCCCCGAAACTGTCCGTGGTCCCTGCTCCTGGCAGGTATCGCATCATCGCCTTCGCTGCGCTACGCGCGGCTCAGTAGCCTGGGCACGCAGGCCGCAGCCAACTCATCCCCCAGCAGTTTGCTCGCGCGCATCGCCATGCGCGAGGGAACAGACCTTCGGTGCCAGCGACGTTGATGCCTGTGGCCGACCGACTAGGACGCGCGCGCAGCGCAGCCGAAGGCGTCCGACCACTGACGCTGTTGGAACGCTGTACCCGAGCCCTACATGGGGATCGTACAAGAGCCGGTTATCGCAGGCACTGGTTCTGAATCACTATGCGTAGCAGGGTCGAACGGGCAACCAAGCCTCGCGAGACCAAAGCCGCTTGAACACAAGAAGCGTATCGTTGATGGCCAGCCGCCAGGCGACGCGCTTCTTGCCTACTTCTTGTCGCTCGGACAAGAAGTAGGTCGCCGGCTACGCCGGCGAAACAGCGGCGCCCGCCAAGCACGACGAGCCAGTCATAGCCACAAAGCCCCCGCCGGCTACGCCGGCGAAACAGCAGCGCTTGCCAAGCACGACACACCAATCAACGCTTCCCGCTGAGCACCAGTGCAAAACCCTGCGGGGTCTGCAGCACCGCGCGCGTCTCATGCGGACCCGGCGCCGCAGGCATCGTCACGGTGGCACCCGCATCCACCAGCCGCGCAATGGCTGCGTCGATCTCCTGTCCTTCCCCCACCCTGAACGCCAGCGCCGGCTGCTCCACCAGTCTCTCTTCGCCGGCCACAAGCGCCAGCGTCAAAGCCCCCGCATCGAGCGCGCAATAGCGGTCGCCGTCGCGAAACTTCACAGGCAGCCCGAGCCCTTCGGTGAAAAACGGCAGCGCGGTGTCGATATCCGCGACGGGGTAAAGCAATAGTCTGGCTTGCATGATGTCCTTGGTCCCTTCGATGAACGGGCGTGATGTTGAACTGAGGCCCGCGGCCAATGATAGGGATGCGCCATCGAGTGCTCATAATCCAATCAGACGATGTTGCAACGCCTTGCGCCGACCACACTGCAAGCACACAGGCCGCTTCCGGCCCGAGGCGCGGCATCCGGCGGCGTCCCGGCGGCGGTCCTGAACCATCAATGCCAGGGAAGGGGACTGCAATGCGTTTTTCGCTGATCTATGAAGCACAGACCGTCGATGCCTCGCGCGCCGGCGACCACAAGGTGTTCGATGAAATCATGGAACAGGTGGTGCTGGCCGAGGACATGGGCTTTGACGTGGTCTGGGCGGTCGAGCACACCGCGCTGACCAACTACGCGCATATGAGCGCGCCCGAAACGTTCCTGGCCTTCGTCGCCGGCCGCACGCAGCGCATCGGCATCGGCCACGGCGTGGTATGCCTGCCGCCCGCGATGAACCATCCGGTCAAGGTGGCCGAGCGCATCGCCACGCTCGACATCCTCTCCGGCGGCCGCGTGCACTTCGGCGTGGGCAAGGGCGGCACCCAGCAGGAGGCCGGCACCTTCGGCTACGACCTGAACAGCCTGTACCCGATGATCGACGAGTCGATGTACCTGATCCCGAAGATCCTGACGCAGGACGAGATCGAGCACGACGGCGAGTTCATCAAGATCCCGCGCCGTCCGATCCACCCGAAGCCGCGCCAGGACCCGCACCCGCTGATGTACCTGGCCTGCACCAATGCCGACACGCTGCAACGCGCCGGCGCGCGCGGCATGGGCGCGCTGGTGCTCGGCTTCGGCGGCCCCGAGGATGTCGCCAAGAAGAACGAGATTTACCGCAGCGCGTGGGCGAGCCGCAAGGCCGAGGACCAGGTCGGCTTCCGCCCGCACCAGCACCTGGCGGCACTGTGCCCGACCATCGTGCTCGACGATGGCCTGGCCGCGCGCAAGATCGGCATCAAGGGGCAGCGCTATTTCATGGAATCGCTGTCGTACTGGTACGCCGGCGGCGAGCGCCCCGACCCGTCGAAGTGGGACGACGAGCATGTCACCGCTACTGACGCGCAGGGCAAGGCCGTCATCAACACCAGGTTCGCATCCGAGAAGGTCTCGGTGGACTTCAGCGACCCGTCGATGATGATGCTGAACCCGAACCACGCCTACGGCACCGTGGATGACTGCATCGGCTACGTGCAGCGCCTGATCGACGCCGGTGCCGACGAGATCCTGTTCATCTGCCAGATGGGCACGGTGCCGCAATGGGCGCAGCTCGAAACCATCCGCAATATCGGCGAGCACGTGATTCCGCACTTCCGCAAGCAGGGCCGCAAGCTGAGCGCGGTGGCCTGAGCGCGCAAGCGTTTGCTTCCCGTGGGGGCGAGACCCTCTCCGGCTTGCGGGAGAGGGCCAGCGCCGCCACGAAGTGCCACACGCCAGATCGCAAAGACAGCTAGTCCCATCAGACGATGGCACCCGGCCCACCCGGTGCAAACATCAACGCCAGCACAAGACAAGACCACAAGGAGACCCGCGGTGCCTCACCACAACAACCCCAAGGACCTGGCCGCTAGCCTGATCGCGCGTGCCGAGCAGATGATTCCCGCGCTGGCCGGGCGCGCCGGACAGGCAGAAGCCGAAGGGCGCATCCCCGCCGAGACCATCGCCGAGATGCAGGCCGCGGGTTTCTTCAAGGTGCTGCAGCCGCGCCGCTACGGCGGCTACGAGCTGGACCCGCAGACCTTCTTCCGCATCCAGATGGCCCTGGCCAGGGGCTGCATGTCCACGGCCTGGGTCTACGGCGTGGTCGGCGTGCACAACTGGCAGCTCGCGCTGTTCGACGAACGCGCGCAGAAGGAGGTGTGGGGCAACGATCCCGCCACGCTGATCGCCTCGACCTATATGCCGGTCGGCAAGGTCACGCCGGTCGAAGGCGGCTACCGCTTCTCCGGCCACTGGAAGTTCTCCAGCGGCAGCGAGCTGTGCGACTGGATCTTCCTGGGCGGCCTGGTGCCGCCGGCCGAACCGGGCGGTGCCCATGACTACCGCACCTTCCTGCTGCCGCGCTCCGACTACAAGATCGTGCGCAACTGGGACGTACTGGGCCTGCGTGCCACCGGCAGCCACGACATCGTGGTCGATGACGTGTTCGTGCCGGACTACCGTACCCACCGCGCCGTCGATGGCGCCATGGGCACCAGCCCGGGCCTGGCGATCAACGACACGCCGCTGTACCGCCTGCCGTTCGCGCAGATCTTCGTGCGCGCCGTGTGCACCGCGTGCATCGGCGCGCTGGAAGGCACGCTCGACGATTTCATCGGCTACGCCGACGGCCGCGTCAGCAGCAACGGCGGCAGCAAGACCGCGGAGGACGGCGGCGCGCAACTGGCCTGCGCCAATGCGCAGGTGGCCGTCGACGAGATGCGCGCCATCCTCGAACGCAACTTCGACGAACTGCTCGCCGTCGCGCGCGAAGGCGGCCAACTGCCGACGCCGCGCCGCCTGCATTTCCGTTACCAGTCGTCGCAGGTGGCCGAACGCTGCGCGCAGCTTGCGAACGGCCTGCTGCGCTACGCCGGCGGCAACGGCATCTACCGCAGCAACCCGATGGTGCGCCGCTTCCTGGACCTGCACGCCGCACGTGCCCACTACGCCAACAACCTGGACCGCTTCGGCCAGAACCTTGGCGGCGTGATGATGGGTCGCGCCAACACCGACTTCTTCATCTGAAGCCGCCAAGGCAAGGGAGCCCATCATGACCCAGAGCACAGCGCGCATGCAGCCGACGGAGTTTGACGTGGTGGTGGTCGGCTCGGGCGCCGGCGGTATGCTGGCCGCCTGCCGCGCCGCCGACCGCGGGCTGTCGGTGGTGGTGCTGGAAAAGAGCAGCCAGTACGGCGGCACCTCGGCGGTGTCCGGCGGCGGCATCTGGATTCCGATGAACCACCATATCGCGCCGGCCGGCGGGGCGGACGACTATGCCAAGGCGCTCGAGTACGTGCTCGCCTGCACCGGCGAGCATGGCGACCCGCAGCGCATCCGCGCCTACCTCGAGCACGCGCCGCGCATGCTGCAGTACCTCGAGCAACAGGCCGGCGTGCGCTACTACACGCTGCCGCGCTACGCGGACTACTTCCAGAAGGAACCGGGCGCAATGCCCGGCTACCGCGCGCTTGACCCGATGCCGTTCGACGGCGCACGGCTGCGCGAGGAATTCGACCGGCTGCGTCCGCCGTCGCCAGGCACGCTGGTGGGCGGCCGCGTGGCCGTGACTTCGGGCGAGGCGCACGCATTGCTGTGCCGCTCACCCGGCTGGTTCGGCCTGGCGGTGCGCCAGTTCGCTCGCTACTGGCTGGACATTGGCTGGCGCCGCAAGACCCGGCGCGATCGCCGCCTCACGCTCGGCAACAGCCTGGCCGGCGGCCTGCGACGGGCGATGATGGACCGTGCGATTCCGCTGTGGCTCGATACCGCGCTGCAGGACCTGATCGTGGAAGACGGCGCGGTGCGCGGCGTGCGCGCGCTGCAGGGCGGGCGCGCGGTGGAGATCCGCGCATCATGTGGCGTGATCCTCGCCGCCGGCGGCTTCGAGCGCAACCAGGCCATGCGCGAGCAGTACCTGCCGCAGCCGACGAGGTCCGACTGGAGCGCCACGCCGCCGAACAATACCGGCGACGCCATCCGCGCCGGACAGGCTGCCGGCGCCGGCGTGGCATTGATGTCCCATGTCTGGGGCGCGCCCACGGTGCATGTGCAGGGTGAGGAGAAGCAGCGCGCGCTTTTCATCGAGCGCGCCATGCCGGGCTGCCTGGTGGTGAACGGGCTGGGCCGTCGCTTCGTCAACGAGGCCGCGCCGTATTCCGAGTTCGTGCCCGCCATGTATCGCGACCATGAAAAGACCGGCTGCAGCGTGCCGGCGTGGATGGTGTTCGACGCCACGTTCCGGCACAAGTATCCGTGCGGGCCGATCCTGCCGGGCTCGGTCATGCCGGACCGCAGCATTCCGACCGATCTGTCCGGCATCCTGGTGCGTGCCGGCTCGCTGGCCGAACTGGCAAGCCAGATCGGCGTCGATGCCGACGGGCTTGCCGACAGCGTCGCGCGCATGAACCGCTACGCCGCCACCGGCGTCGACGAAGAGTTCGGCAAGGGCGACAACGTCTTCGACACCTACTACAGCGACCCAACGGTGCGGCCGAACCCGTGCCTGGCCCCGATCGGCAAGGCGCCGTTCTATGCGGTGCGGCTCGACGCCGGCGATATCGGCACCAAGGGCGGCCTGGTGACCGACGCCGGCGCGCGCGTGCTGCGCGAGGACGGCAGCGCAATCACCGGGCTCTTCGCCATCGGCAATACCAGTGCCTCGATGATGGGCACCAGCTATCCCGGCGCGGGCTCTACCCTGGGCCCCGCCATGACCTTCGGCTTTATCGCGGCCGACCTGCTTTCGCAGCGCGCGCCGCAGCCGGCCGCCGTGCCCCACGCTCAAACCGTACAGGAGGCCTCATGAGCGCCAATCCCGAAACCAGCACCGCGCTGCGCGACGACATGCTGAAGGCGATGCGCCGCATGGCGCGTTCGGTGGCGGTCATCAGCTGCCGCCATGGCGAGCGCCGCTATTCGATGTCCGTGACCGCGGTCGATTCGCTGTCAGCGGATCCGCCTTCGCTGCTGATCTGCATCAACCGGAATTCGTCGATCTATCCGCCGCTCGATGCCGGCGCGGATTTCTGCATCAACCTGCTGGCCGCCGACCACCGCGATATCGCGGTGGACTGCAGCGGCCGCCTCAAGGGCGAGGAGCGCTTCACCAGCGGCGAGTGGGAAGACGACCTGCTCGGCGTGCCGTGCCTGCGCGACGCCCAGGCCAACCTGGTGTGCCTGCAGGACGGCCGCTTCGACTACGGCACGCACGCGATCTTCATCGGACGGCTGCGCGAGGTGCGGCTGGCGGGCGAGGTGTCGCCGCTGGTCTATGTCGACGGCGCCTATACCACGTCGGCGCCGCTGGGCGCGCCGTGCCCGGCCTGAGCCACCTGACACAACAGCCCACCGGTGGGCGGCGGGCACACACCAACAAGGAGATGTCCCATGAGCCGACGTACTGAAGGCAAGATCGCGATCGTCACCGGGGCCGCCAGCGGCGTCGGCAAGGAAGATGCCCTGCTGCTGGCGCGCGAAGGCGCGCGCGTGGTGCTGACCGACCTCAACGAGGAAGCCGGCCACGCGCTGGCGCGCGAGATCGGCGAGACCGCGCTGTTCGTGCAGCACGACATTGCCAGCGAAGCCGGCTGGCAGCAGGTGATGGCGCGCACCGGGCAGCGCTTCGGCGCACCGAATGTGCTGGTCAACAATGCGGCCATCCTGATGCTCGGCACGGTCGAGGACACCACGCTGGAGCAATGGCAGCGCGTGCTGCGCATCAACGCCGACGGCTATTTCCTCGGCTGCAAGTACGGCGTTGCCGCGATGAAGGCGGGCGGCGGCAGCATCGTCAATATGTCGTCGGTGGCGGCGCTGGGCGGCATGGGCGCGTTCTGCGCCTACAGCGCCAGCAAGGGGGCGGTGGCCGCGCTTACGCGCGCGGTGGCGGGCCACTGCAAGCAGAGCGGCTACAAGGTGCGCTGCAATTCGATCCATCCGGACGGCATCATGACGCCGATGACCGCGGCCTTCCTGCCTGGCGGCGCCGCAGCCCTGCCCGAGGAAATCGGCGGCGCCGAGCCCATGCAGCGCATGTGCCATCCGCGCGACGTGGCCAACCTGGTGCTGTTCCTGGCCTCCGACGAATCGCGCTTCGTCAATGGCGCGGAACTGCGTATCGACAACGCGCAGACCATCATGGGCGTGGCCTGACGCCGCACCTCAGCTATAGAAGGACATCCATGGCGCCAGTGCAATACCATCGGCTGCAGATCGCCGAAGTCGTCACGGAAACGGAGCAGGCGCATTCGCTGGTCTTTGCGCTGCCCGACGGCTTGCGCGATACCTTTGCCTACCGTCCGGGGCAGTTCCTGACGCTGCGCGTGCCCGTCGACGGCAAGCCGCTGCAGCGCTGCTATTCGCTGTCGAGCACGCCCGAGGTCGACCACGCCCTGCGCGTGACGATCAAGCGCGTGCAGGGCGGGCGCGTGTCCAACTGGATCTGCGACCATCTTGGCGCGGGCGACACGGTCGAGGTGATGGCGCCGGCCGGCGTCTTCACGCCGCCCACGCTGCATGGCGATTTCCTGCTGCTGGCCGGCGGCAGCGGCATCACGCCGGTATTGTCGATCGCCAAGGCGGCGCTGCGCCACGGGCGCGGCGCGGTGACGCTGGTCTATGCCAACCGCGACGAGCGCTCCATCATCTTCGCCGAAACGATTGCGGCGCTGGCGCGCAGCCATCCGGGCCGGCTGCGCGTGGTCCACTGGCTGGACAGCGTGCAGGGGCCGCCGACGCAGCGCCAGCTGGAAGAACTGGTGAGGCCCTGGAGCCTGGCGGAATGCTTTGTGTGCGGCCCGGCCCCGTTCATGGACGCGGCCCAGGCTGCGCTGCAGGAACTCGGCGTGCCGCGCGGCAAGCTCCACGTGGAGCGCTTCCTGTCCCTGCCGGATGTGCCGGTGGCAATACCGCCAGCGCAACCAGCCGTGATGGATGCGGCCACCCCTGCGCCCGCCATGCGGGGCGCGGCACTGACCGTTGAGCTCGACGGCGCGACCCACCAGGTCAGCGTGACGCCGGACGAAACCGTGCTCGACGCCCTGCAGCGCGCCGGCGTGCCGGCGCCCAATTCCTGCCGCGCCGGGCTGTGCGGCGCCTGCATGTGCCAGGTGACGCGGGGCGACGTGTCGCTCGGCGAAAACCATGTGCTCGACCGCGCCGACCTGGAGGCTGGCTGGACCCTGGCTTGCCAGGCGCGCGCGGCGAGCGACGAGATCCACCTGAAGTTCCCGGACTGACATGACTGCCTCTGACACCATTGATGCCATTGCGGCGTCCGCCGGCCTCGACGCCGCCGGGCACGAGGACCCTGCCGCGACCATTCCCGAACTGGTGCGGCGCGCGGCGCAGCGCCACGGCGAACGCACCGCCATCCAGGAAGACGGGCTGCGTCTGAGCTACGCCGGGCTGGATGCGTGCCGGGTCCAGGCGGGCCGGGCGCTGATGGCGCTCGGTGTGCAGCCGGGCGACCGGGTCGCGGTATGGGCGCCGAATTTCTCGGAATGGATCATCGCCGCGCTGGCGACGCACAGCGTGGGCGCGGCGCTGGTGCCGCTCAATACGCGCATGAAGGGCGCGGAAGCCGCGGCCGTGCTGGCCGACAGCGGCGCACGTCTGCTGTTCTGCGTCGACGATTTCCTCGGCGAGTGCTATCCGCAGATGCTGGCGCCGCACCGGCCGGCCACGCTGGAGCGCCTGGTGATCCTGCGGCCGGGGCGGGGTACGGCGCCGGGCGACGGCGAGCTGGCGTGGGATGACTTCCTCGAACTGGCGCAGCAGGTGGACACGGCCGCATTCGCGCAGCGCGAAGCCGGCGTGCGCGGCGACACGCTCATGGACATCATGTTCACCTCCGGCACCACCGGGCGGCCCAAGGGCGTGATGACCGCGCATGCGCAGAACCTGCGTGCCGTCGACGGGTGGGCGGCGATCACGGGCGTGCGGGCCGGCGACCGCCACCTGATCGTCAACCCGTTCTTCCATACCTTCGGCTACAAGGCCGGCTGGCTTGCGGCACTGTCGCGCGGGGCCACCGTGCTGCCGCACCTGGTATTCGACGCCGAAGCCGTGATGACGCGCGTGGAGAACGAGCGCATCACGGTGCTGCCGGGGCCGCCGACGCTGTACCAGACGCTGCTGAATGCGCCGCGCCTGCGCGAGTTCGACCTGTCCTCGTTGCGCGTTGCCGTGACCGGCGCTTCGGCGATCGCGCCGGTGCTGATCCAGCGCATGCGCGACGAACTGGGTTTCGACACGGTCATCACCGGCTACGGCCTGACCGAGTCGTGTGGCTTTGCCACGCTGACCCGCGCGGGCGACGATGCCGAAACGGTTGCCAGTACATCGGGGCGCGCCATGCCCGGGATCGAGCTGTGCTGCGTCGATGCGCAGGGCCAGCCGGTTGCAATGGGTGAGGCTGGTGAGGTGCTGGTGCGTGGCTACAACGTGATGCAGGGCTACTTCGGCCTGCCTGAGGCTACCGCGGAAGCCATCGATGCCGATGGCTGGTTGCATACGGGCGACGTCGGCACGCTCGACCCGCGTGGCTACCTGCGCATCACGGATCGCATCAAGGACATGTTCATCGTGGGCGGCTTCAACTGCTACCCGGCGGAAGTGGAAAAGCTGCTGGTGGCCCATCCGGCGGTGGCGCAGGTCGCGGTCGTCGGCGTGCCGCACGAGCGGCTCGGCGAAGTCGGGCGCGCCTACGTGGTGTTGCGTCATGGCGCACGGCTGGACGCCGAGACCTTGATCGTCTGGGCGCGCAGGCACATGGCCAACTACAAGGTGCCGCGCGAGGTGCAGTTCGTGACTTCGCTGCCCGTGAGCGCGGCGGGCAAGGTCTTGAAGTATCAGTTGCGGGAAGCCTGAGAAGCGGGGGATTGGAGATGAACGAGATTGCCAGTATTGCCGAGCGCCTTGCGCGGCTGGAAGCCGCAGATGCGATCCGGGCGCTCAAGCTGCGCTATTTGCGGGCGTGCGATGACAAGGATACCGATGCCATGCGGGCCTGCTTCGTGCCGGACGACGCGCATATCCACTATGACCGGATTGGGGGCTTTGCCGGGCGGGAAGCGTTGGTGCAGTGCTTTGCGGAGCTGGCGTGCCGGCCTACGCTGCGGGAAATGCATTTTGCGGGGCAGGCGGATATTCGGGTGCTCGATGCCGATACGGCGCGGGGGAGCTGGGATCTGGCGTACCTGGCGCTGGATGATGCCAACGGATCGCGGACGTTTCTGACGGGGCGCTATGAGGATGAGTATGTGCGGATCGATGGAGCGTGGCTGATCCGGTCGACGGTGTTTGCGACGGGGTTGTTGTCGCAAGGGCAATGAATGGGTTTTCGTCCTTGGCAGGCGTCTCTGTTGCGCCTGGGCTAGCCGGCGGGGCTTTGTGGTTGGGATCGCGCTGTCGTTCTTGGCATGCGCGGCAAGAAACGCATCGCCTGAGCGGCTGGCTATCAACGATACGCTTCTATGGTTCAAGCGGGCTTTGGTCTCGCGAGACGTGGTTGCTCGTTCGAACCTGCTACGCATAGTGATTCGGAACCCGTGCCCGCGATAACCTGCTTTTGTACGATCCCCATGTAGGGCTCGGGTACAGCGTTCCAACAGCGTCAGTGGTGGGACGCCTACGGCTGCGCTGCGCGCGCGTCCTGGTCGGTATGCGGGGGGTATCAACGGCGCTGGCGCTGGTGCTGACGCCACTCGTCTTTTGTTTTGCTCCCGAGCCGCGCGCAGCGCAGCCGCAGGCGTCCCACCGATGGCATTCTTAGCAGGGGCCACCAAGTAATCCGGGTTCGCTCATCTGACGCTTCTATCCTGATCATCTACGCGGCAGGCAGTCTGGCTATGCCCTGTACCGTCTTCACCCCAACGGGCCTTTCGTCGACCACGAGAACGCGTTTTTGGTTACTTTTGTCGCGAGACAAAAGTAACTCGCCGGCTACGCCGGCGAAACAGCAGCGCATGCCAGGAGCGTAAACCCAACCCCAACCACACGCCCCCCAATCCCCCTCTACTCCACAATCGCCGGATGCACCCCCGGCGGCCCGCCCAGTGCCTGCCGGTAAGACGGCGGTTGTACGCCATCAGCATCGACAATCCCATACCCCTGAGCCGCTTCCGCCGCGATCAACACCTGGCCCGATTTTTCCATCAGCGAAGGATCGCGATACAGCGCATCGATAACCTTCCCCGTGAACTCCGGCGTTTCCGCTACCGGCGCGAACGACGCGTACTTGTCCGGATGCTGTTCCCACACACGCAGCGTGCGTGCGGTGCGCAGCGGCCCCATCCAGACCGATACCGCCGCGACCCCATGCGGACGCAGGTCAACCGCCATGTCGTGTGCGAACTTGTCGATCCCCGCCTTCTGTGCCCCATAGGCCGGCCCATGCATATAGCAATTGGCACCGAAGGAAGACGTGAAAACAATCAACCCCCGCCCGCGCGCCGCCATCATCGGCGCCGCATGCCAGCTGGCCACGTAGCCGGATCGCAGGCCTACATCGAGAATCCCCGCCATCTCCAGCGGCTTCTCCCAGAACGGCCCCGGCATGATGAGCTCGTCATGGAGGAAGGTGGCGTTGTTGACCAGGATATCGATTCGCCCCATCTCCTCGCGCACGCGCGCAAACAGCCGCGCCACCTGCGCATCGTCCCGATGGTCGCATGCGACCGCGATGCCGCGCCCGCCCAGCGCGTCGATCTCGCGCGCCGTGGCGTGGATGGTGCCGGGCAGCGGCGCGCTGCCTTCCTGCTCCGTGCGCCCGGTCACATACACCGTGGCGCCAGCCGCGCCGAGCGCCAGGGCGATGCCCTTGCCGGCCCCGCGCGAGCCGCCCGTGACGACCGCGACGATGGCCTGTTCCGCCTGCTTCATGTCTGTCTCCTGTATCAGTGATGCGCGGGCGCCGTTCGGGCCGCCCGTGCTCGTCGAAGCTTGGGGCGGGCGAGGCCACGGTACATCCTTCGTTCGGACTAAGCGGCATTCGTCCCGCTTACTCCACGCGGACGATGGCCCGCTGCGCGGCAGGGCTGACGATAGTCGCCATCCCAACGACCGGCCGTGGACCTTGCACCGGCCGGTCACAACCAAGGAGTGAGACCGGCCATGTCCGAACTGGAGCACAAGCAAGCCATTCACGCGCTGACCTGCCGCTACGCGCGGGCGGTGGACCGGCGCGATTTCCCGAGCCTCGCGGAACTCTTCACGCAGGATGCGCGGCTGACCGGGCCCGGCTTCCGCCTGGACGGACCAGAAGCAATTGCCAAGGGCATGTCGGCGCTAGGCCAGTACAGCGCCACGCAGCACCACGTGCACCAGCAACTGGTGGAGATCAACGGCGATACCGCGACGGGCGAGACTTATTGCGTGGCCAACCACCTGTATGAGCAGGACGGCGTGCCGCGCAAGCTGGACTGGGGCATTCGTTACCAGGACCGTTTCGAGCGATCGCAGGGCCAGTGGCGCATCGCTGCGCGCGAACTGGTGGTTGACTGGACGCAGGACCTGCCGATGCGGGAGGCATGATGACGACGAATCGTGTACTGGAAGGCAAGACGGCACTCGTTACCGGCGGTGCAGGTGGCATCGGCGCGGCCAGCGCGCTGGCGCTGCTGCGCGATGACGCGGCGGTAGTGCTGATGGGGCGGCGGCGCGAAGCGCTGGAAGCGGCGCGGCGCGACCTGCTTGCGCAAGTGGCCGGCGCCACGGTCGAGATCAACGTCGGCGACGCTTGCCGCGAGGATGACGTGCAGGCCGCGCTCCGGCAGGCCTGGGAACTGGGGCGCCGGCTCGACATCGTCGTGGCGACCGTCGGCGGTGGCGGCTTCCGTCCCATGCTGATGCATGACACCGCGTCATTGATGGCGGAGCTGGAACTGAATATCGCCAGCGCCTTCCTGGCAGTGCGCCACGCCTCGCCGCTGATGGCGCCGCATGGCGGCGCCATCGTCTGCATCTCGTCGAACGCGGCGCGCATGACCTGCCGCTGGCTGTCGGCGTACTGCGCCGCCAAGGCGGGCCTGGAAGCCTTCGTGCGCGCGGCGGCCGAGGAACTGGCCGGCTGCGGCATCCGCGTCAACGCGGTGCGGCCGGGCCTGACCCGCTCCGGCGCGACCGGGCCGATGTTCGACAACCCGGCCATGCTCGACAAGTTCGTCGCGCAGATGCCGCTGGGCCGCGCCGGCGAGCCGGACGACATCGCCAGCGCGGTGCGCTACCTGGCCGGGCCGGAATCGGGCTGGGTCACCGGCCAGAGTATCGCCGTCGATGGCGGCAGCGAGCTGCGCGGCAATCCCATCCTCGATGAAACCGTGGCGGCGGTGTATGGCGAAGCCGCGCTGCGCGCGGTGCTGGCCGGCAAGATTCCCGACGCCGCCTGAAGACGGATCACCCAAGGAGAGAAACGATGAATCAGGTCAGGGACAAGGTCGCGCTGATCACCGGCGCGGCCAGCGGGGTAGGGCGCGCGGATGCGCTGCTGCTGGCGGCGGAAGGCGCGCGCGTCGTGCTCGGCGATGTCAACGAGGAGGCCGGGCAGGCGCTCGCCAGGGAAATCGGCGACGCGGCGCTGTTCGTACGCCACGACATCGGCAGTGAAGAGGACTGGCGCCGGGCCATGGCCGCCGCGCTGGACCGCTTCGGCCGGCTCGACGTGCTGGTCAACAACGCGGCCATCTGTCCGCTGGGATCGATCGAGGAGACCTCGCTCGACTGCTGGCGGCAGGTCATGCGCGTCAATGCCGACGGCTATTTCCTCGGCTGCAAGTTCGGCGTGGAGGCGATGAAGGGCAACGCGACCGGAGGCTCCATCATCGTGATGTCGTCCGTGGCTGCGCTGGGCGGCTTGCCGATGATGTGCGCGTACAGCGGCGCGAAAGGTGCCGTGACCGCGCTGACGCGCAGCGTGGCCGTGCACTGCAAGCGCAACGGCTATCGCATCCGCTGCAACTCCATCCACCCCGATGGCATCTGGACACCGATGACGCAGGCGCTGGTTCCAGACCTGGATCCGGCGGCGCTGGGCATCGGCACGGACCCGATGGCGCGCATGTGCGAGCCGGAGGATGTGGCCAACCTGGTGCTGTTCCTGGCTTCGGACGCGTCGCGCTTCATCAATGGCGCGGAACTGCGCATCGATAACGCGCAGTTGATCTCCGGACTGTAAGGCCGGGTGCGGCGGCCCGCTTGCGCGGGCCGCCGCTGTGCCAGCTTACTGGTACTGCGCCACGATCTCGCTGACCGTGCGCAGGATGTCCCGGCGGCGATAGCCGAGCAGGGCGGTCTCGGCCGCATCCGGCTCGTAGTAGAGCGTGTTGCCGCGGCCGAAGCAGATCGCCGAGTCGGGCAGCAACGGATGCTCCTGGTCGATGACCGGCGGAACCGCGCGGCCGGCATCGCGGAAGAACGCGCCGAAGTAGTCCTGGAAGGTCAGGTTCTCGTCGCCCACGAGGTAGGCCTTGCCATTCTCGCCGCGCAACAGCGCACCTTCGATCGCTTCCGACAGCGACATGGCCGAGATGAAATTGACGCCGCCCGGCGGCGCGAAGTCCGGCATCGGCGCAAAGCCGCCCCGGGCGTAGTCGGTATAGGCCTTGAACATCGGGACCGTCAGGCCCGGCACCGTGCCCACCACGAACGGGGCATTGACGCTGCTGACCCGGAAGGTCTCCGTCGCCAGTGCCCGCACGCCTTCGTCGGCCAGCTTGCGCGAGCGGATATAGGCGTTGTCTTCGGCCAGCCTCGGTGCCGCCTGCGGATAGAAGCTGCCGACATGCACGGCGACCCGGATGCCGGCATCGCGCGCGGCACGGAAAAAGCGCGGCACGCCTTCGACGTTGGCGCGCTCCCAGTGTGCCGCTTCGTCGCCGCCGGGCGGCACGTGGCGCACGTCGTTGCCGGCGGCGAATACCAGCGCATCGAAGGCGCCGAGCTGCGCCGCGGGCAGGTCGTTGGCGATGTAGTCGCAGCGCAGGAAGTCCAGCCCGCCCAGCGGCGTGCCGGACGCGGGGCGGTTGCGCCCGGCGATGGTGACTTCGTGCCCGCGGCTGCGCAGGTGCAGGGCCGCGTGGCCCCCGATCATGCCATTGCCGCCGACGATGAGTATCTTCATGCCTGTCTCCTTGCTTGGGTGGTGTGGCCGCGTGACGCGGCCGTCAGAGGTTCATGCCGTTGCCGTTGATGACCGGCATGTTGGTCCACGCCCCGTTGGGCTCGCGGTACCAGCCGGCGGCGGCCAGGGCGCCGCCGTTGACGTGCAGGGCCGTGCCGGTGATCCAGGCCGCGCGCGGGCTGGCCAGGAACAGGATGCCGTCGGCAATATCCTGCGGCGTGCCGAAGCGGCCCAGCGGGATCCAGCGCGGGATATGGTGCCGGTGCTCCTCGGCGACCATCTGCGACACAGGGACCTGCGGGGTTTCGGTGGTCTCGGGGGCGATCAGGTTGACGCGGATGCCCGCCGGCGCCAGTTCCAGCGCCAGGCTCTGCGTGAAGCCGGTGATGGCGGCCTTGAAGGCGGCGTAGACGCTGCAGTACGGAATGCCGCGGAAGGCCTCGATCGACGACACGCTGACGATGCTGCCGCCGGCGCTGCGCCGCAGCAGCGGCAGCATGGCGCGCGTGACCGTGAAGACGTGGCCGAGGTTGGCGGCGTAGAGGCTGGCGATCTCGTCGTCGGCGTAGTCCTCGAACGGCTTGGCGATGCGCAGGAAGTCGCCGACGTTGTTGACCAGTACGTCGAGCCGCCCGAAGCGCTGCTCGATCTGCGTGGCCAGTTCGCGCACGGTGCCGGCATTTGCCGCATCTCCCTGTACCACCAGCACGTCGGCGCCGGCCTTGCCCAGCAGCGTGTGGGCATGGTCGGCGCGCTGCGCGTCGATCTCGAGCATCGCCACGCGCGCCCCCTGATCCAGAAAGGCTTGCGCGGTGGCGAGCCCGATGCCGGCGCCGCCGCCGGTGACCAGCACGGTCTTGTCGGTGAAATCCATCTTGGTTGCTCTCCTTCGGTTGCACTGCGGGGATGCACGCATTGAATCGACGGCACGCGCTGCGGGCATCGTCCGATTGCAGGTCAGGGAAAACACCGAGGGCCGCATATTGGCGGGCAGCGGTCCCTATAATTTGCGCTGCCCCAGGTGCCGCAGAGCGCCGGCAGGCACACACGTGGTGTGGAACCAGGAGACAGGGAATGTTGATGGCGACCGTTGAGGCGCGGGAAATGGCGGCGCCTTTGCTTGCGCAGTCGGGCTTGAGCGTCACGCGGTTCGGCGCGCTGCTGGCCGCGGTCTATGAAGGGCCGATGGAACCCGTGCCCTGGGGCCACGCGCTCGAGATGCTGCGCAAGCAACTCGACGCCAGCTATGTGAGCTTTATCCTGCGCTCGCCCGCCAGCGACCGCAGCGGCCTGGCGGTGCATGCTTCGGCGCACGGGACTTCGCTGGAGGCGGAGGCTTCCTACAACAGCTACTACTACGCCATCGATCCCTTCATCAACCTGCCAACCGACCGCGCGGTGACGGTCGACGAAGCGCTGGGCGCCGGCAACTGGTGCCACAGCGAGATCTACCGACAGTTCCTGCAGCCGCTCGGCATCCGCTACCTGCTGGGCGCGGACATCCGTACCGAGGATGGTGTCGAGTGCCGCCTGCGCATCTGCCGCCAGGACGACGCGCAGGACTTCTCCGAAGTGGACAAGGCGACCTGCGGCGCCATCCTGCCGCACCTGAAACGCGCGATCCGGCTGCATTCGCGGCTCGATGTGGTCGAATCCGAGCGCTCGCTCTACGCGGGCGCGATCGACCGCATGCTGGTGGGCATGGTGATCCTCGACGCCGCCGGTGCGATCCTCAAGAAGAATGCGGAGGCTGACGAGATCCTGGCGGATAACGACGGCATCCGCCTCAACGGGAACACCTTCGAGATCGCCTATGCCCAGGAGAGCCGCAAGTTCCAGTACCTGCTGCGCCGTGCGCAGCTGGGGCACCACGGCAGCGAGCCTGCGCTGGCCGAAGCCATGTCGATCACCCGCCCGTCTGGCCGCAGCAAGCTCGGCGTGCTGATCCGCACCATTCCGCTCAGTGAATGGTCGGAAGAAAACCGGCGTCGGCCAGCCTGCGCCGTCTTTATCCGCGATCCCGAGCGCAAGTCGCGCGCCTCGCACGAGGTGGTGCGCAAGCTGTTCGACCTGACCCCCGCCGAAACCGCGCTGGCGCTGGTGCTTGCCGACGGCATGACGCTCGACGAAGCCGCCGAGGCACTTGGCACCAGCAAGAACACGGCACGCGCCCACCTGCGCTCGATCTTCTCCAAGACGGGAGTGACGCGGCAGGCCACGCTGGTGCGCATGCTGCTGAGCAGTGTGGTGACGCTCGGCTGAGCGCCATCGCGTAGTCCGATTGGAGGATGAGCGTCGCCATCCACGCGCCTAGCATGCACAGGACCAGCGGGCGCGGCACCTGGATGGCACGTCGGACGGGCGCGATGCACGCGGTCCGCGCTCGTTCCAGTTCCGCGCACGCTTCAACCTGTCCGGCCACGGCCGGCACCTGTACCAGGGAGCGTGGAGCATGGAAAAAGTCATCTATATCGTCTGGCGCGATGCGCGCACCGAACCGGCGGATTTCGCGCGCCGGCTGCGCACGACGCTCGCGGACAAGCTGCTGGCGCTGGGCGCGCGCGGACTGCAGGTCAACGTGGCGGATGACGCCGTGCTGCCTGCGGCCGGCCTGCGCCAGACCAATACGCGCCCGCAGATGGAAGGGCTGGTCTCGGTCTGGATCGACAGCGCCGTCAATCGCCTGCGCCAGCCATTCGACCAGGCGGTCGACGCAGCGACCGGCCGCATGGCGAGCTATCTCGTCACGGAGTCCCAGCCGATCCGCAATACGCGCTTCCCGGCCGCGCCGGGCGAGCGCACGCCGGGTTTCGCGCAACTGGCTTTCCTGACGCGCCCGCCCCGGCTCACGCCGCAGGCGTGGCTGGACACCTGGCACAACGATCACACAGAGGTGGCCGTCGAGACGCAGGACAACTTCCTCTACGTGCAGAACATGGTGGTGCGGCCGCTCACCTACGCCGCGCCGCTCTACGACGCCATCGTCGAGGAATGCTTTCCCGATGCGGCCATGACCGACCCGCAGGCCTTCTTCGACGCAGTTGGCGATGAAGAGAAGTTCCAGCGCAACCTGCAGGCCATGATGGCAAGCTGCGAGCGCTTCATCGACTTCGACAAGATCGACGTAGTGCCCACCAGCCAGTACATCGTCCGCCCCGCCGCCGCCTGAATCCGGCAACGGATCGGCTAGTCCCACTGGACGATGTGCCGGGTAGCCGCGCACGGAAGAATAGGTCTCATCAGCCAGCAGTGGCAACGAACCTGAGGAGACCCGCATGTTGGATATCCGTGCGCTTGGCTACATCGTGGTCGAGTCCACCGACCTGGGGCAATGGCGGCAGTATGCCGAGCAGGTGCTCGGCATGACCTGCTCCGGTGCCCCCGGCGGTGCCCTGTACGTGAAGATGGACGAACGCGATTACCGCTACCTGGTGGTGCCGGGCGCGCGCGACCGCTACCTGGCGTCCGGGTGGGAACTGGCCGACGAGCAGGCCTACCGGCACGCGCTCGAGACACTGCGCCAGGCCAGCGTGGAAGTAATGCATGCCAGCGCCGCGGAAGTGGCCCAGCGCCGCGTGCAGGCAATGGCCTGGTTCGCCGATCCGTCGGGCAACCGCCACGAGATCTCGTGGGGCATGCGCTCGGACTTCCTGCGCTTCGTCTCGCCGGTCGGCGTGCCGCGCTTCATCACCGATCCGATGGGCGCCGGCCATACCGTGCTGCCGGCGCCGGCGTTCGACGAGACCTACGCCTTCCTGCGTGACGTGATGGGCTTCGGCCTGTCCGACATCTTCCGCGTGCGCTTTACCAGCGATCCCGACGAGCCGGAAAAGCGCATCCACTTCCTGCACTGCGCCAACGGCCGCCACCACAGCCTGGCGATCTTCGAGATGCCGTCCGAGCGCGGCTGCATCCATGTGATGGCCGAGGTGCCGGACATGGCCGAGGTGGGCCGCGCGCTCGATCGCGTGCAGCAGCACGGCGTGAAGCTGTCCGCCACGCTGGGTCAGCACTGCAACGACCGCATGACCTCGTTCTACATGAAGACCCCCGGCGGCTTCGACCTCGAATACGGCCACGGCGGGCTGGTGGTGGACTGGGGCCACCACGCCGCCTACGAAGCCACGCGCGTCAGCCTGTGGGGACACGACTTCAACATCGGATACCGCTAAAGAGCGCCAGACAACGCTACACCGCTATGACCAAGACAATCGACAAGACCATGAGCGCGGCCGACGTGGTCGGCCAGCTCGCCGATGGCATGACCATCGGCATCGGTGGCTGGGGCCCGCGCCGCAAGCCGATGGCGCTGGTGCGCGAGATCCTGCGCTCGCCGCTGAAAGACCTGACCGTGGTCGCTTACGGCGGCCCTGAAGTGGGCATGCTTTGCGCGGCCGGCAAAGTGCGCCGGCTGGTGTTCGGCTTTGTCTCGCTCGACGTGATTCCGCTGGAGCCGTACTTCCGCCAGGCACGCGAGCGCGGCCTGCTGGAGGTGACCGAACTCGACGAAGGCATGCTGCAGCTCGGCCTGCGCGCGGCCGCGGCGCGGCTGCCGTTTCTGCCGACGCGCACTGCGCTGGGCACCGACGTGCTGGCGAAGAACCCGCAGCTGAAAACGGTGCGCTCGCCCTATGCCGACGGCGAGGTGCTGGTGGCGATGCCCGCCATCGCGCTCGACGCCGCGCTGCTGCATGTGAACGAGAGCGACGTGCTTGGCAACACCCGCATCGACGGCCCCGATCCGTTCTTCGACGAATGGTTCGCGCGCGCTGCGCAGCGCTGCTATGTGAGCTGCGAAACGTTGCACCCCCGCCTCGAGGAAGTAGACCTGGCACACGCTCGCAACAACCCGTTCGAACGCTCGCTGGTGACGGGCGTGGTGCACGCGCCCGCCGGTGCCCATCCCACTTCCTGCGCGCCCGCGTATGGCTGGGACCTGCCCGCGCTGAAGGCGTACTGCGCCAGTGCCGAGGCCGACGACGGTTTCCGCAAGTATCGCGATGAGGTGGTGGGCGCCAGCGAGGCGGCCTACCTGGAGCGCATCGGCGGCCTCGGCCACGTGCATGACCTGCCGCTGCCCGTCCTTTGAACCGCCGTTTGAACCCGCCAACCCAAGGAGCGACCGTGAGCGCCACTTATGAATTCACCCGCGCGGAGCTGATGATCGCCGCCGCCGCCCGCGCCTGGACCGACGACGGCGAAGTGCTGGCCACCGGTATCGGCACCGGCCCGCGCATCGCCGCCGGCCTGGCGCGGCTTGCGCACAACCCGGGCCTGCTGATGACCGACGGCGAAGCCTACCTGGTCGAGACGCCGGTGCCGCTGGGCCCGCGCGAGCCCGGCTACAAGGTACGCGCCAGCGGCTGGATGGGCTATTCGCGCGTGTTCGACTGCCTGTGGGGCGGACGGCGCCACGCGCTGGTGATGCCGACGCAGATCGACCGCTTCGGTCAGGCCAATATCTCGTGCCTCGGCGGCACGCATGCGCAGCCCAAGACCCAGCTGCTGGGCGCGCGCGGCTTTCCCGGCAACAGCATCCACCACGCCAATTCCTTCTTCGTGCCCGGGCACAGCACGCGCGCGTTTGTCGGCGGCGAAGTCGACATGGTCTGCAGCGCCGGGTACAACCCCGCGCGCCAGATCGAGGGCATGCGCAGCTTTGTCGACCTGCGCGTGATCGTTACCGACCTGTGCGTGATGGACTTCGGCGGACCTGGCCATGCCATCCGCGTGCGCTCGCTGCACCCGGGCGTGAGCCTCGGGCAGGTACAGGCGGCCACCGGCTTTGCGCTGGCCAATGCCGCTGGCGAGGCCTTGCCCGAGACGGCGCCGCCGACGGCGGAAGAGCTGAAGCTGATCGCACTGCTCGATCCGCACAACCTGCGCGCCACGATCGTGCGCGGCAACCCTTCCGGACGCGCTTGAAAGGGAACACGCCGAGATGACAACGCCAGCCATCGAACCCGCCGCAGCCGTCGATCCTGTCGGCCTGGGCCCCAACGCCGAAGTCCTCTATAGCGTCGCGGACGGCATCGCCACCGTGACCATGAACCGGCCGCAGTACCACAACGCGCAGAACTCGAAGATGACCTATGCGCTGGACGACGCGTACCGGCGCGCCGCCGCGGACGATGCGGTCAAGGTGATCGTGCTGCGCGGCGCGGGCAAGCATTTCTCCGCCGGGCACGACATCGGCACGCCGGGGCGCGACATCAACGAGTCGTTCGAGCGCGCCTCGCTCTGGTACGACCACGTCAACAAGCCCGGCGGCGAATTTCTCTATGCGCGCGAGCAGGAGGTCTACCTCGGCATGTGCCGGCGCTGGCGCGAGCTGCCCAAGCCCACCATCGCGATGGTGCACGGCGCGTGCGTCGCCGGCGGGCTGATGCTCGCCTGGGTGTGCGACCTGATCGTGGCCTCGGACGATGCCTTCTTTGCCGATCCGGTGGTGCGCATGGGCATTCCGGGGGTGGAGTATTTCGCGCATCCCTACGAGCTGCACCCGCGCATCGCCAAGGAATTCCTGTTCATGGGCGAGCGCATGAGCGCCGAACGCGCCGAGCGCATGGGCATGGTCAACCGCGTGGTGCCGCGCGATGCGCTGGAGGAAACGGCCTACGGCATGGCGGCCAAGGTCGCGCAGATGCCCCGGCTGGGCCTGACGCTGACCAAGCAGGCGGTCAACCATGTGGAAGACCTGCAGGGCAAGCGCACGGCGATGGATGCGGTCTTTGCCTGGCACCACTTCGCCCATGCGCACAATGAACTCGTCAGCGGCGACAAGCTCGGCGGCTATGACGCGCGTGCGATGGCGGCGTCGCAACGCACTGGCGGCGAGGAGAAGGCATGAGCGCCGGCATGAGCAACGCGAGCCTGCACACGGTGCTGTGCGACCTGCTGGGCTGCCGTTACCCGATCGTCCAGACGGCGATGGGCTGGGTGGCCGATGCAAAGCTGGTCGCGGCCAGCGGCAACGCGGGGGCGTTCGGCTTCCTGGCCGGCGCCACCATTCCGCCCGGCGAAGTCGAGCAGGAGATCCTGCGCGTCAAGGCACTCAGCGACCGGCCCTTCGGCATCAACTTCCACATGTTTCAGCCCAACGCGGACGAGGTCATCGAGATGGCGATCCGCCACCGGCTGCGCGCGGTCAGCTACGGCCGCGGCCCGGACGCGAAGATGGTAGGCCGGCTCAAGGCGGCGGGGATCGTCTGCATGCCGACGGTCGGCGCCGCCAAGCACGCGGCCAAGGCGGTCGAGCTTGGCGCGGACGTGGTCACCGTGCAGGGCGGCGAGGGCGGCGGCCATACCGGCGGCACGCCGACGACGCTGCTGCTGCCGCAGGTGCTGGACAGCGTCCGCGTGCCGGTGGTGGCGGCGGGCGGCTTCTTCGACGGCCGCGGGCTGGCCGCGGCGCTGGCATACGGCGCGGCCGGCGTGGCCATGGGCACGCGTTTCCTGATGTCGGCCGAATCGCCGGTGCCGGCGCAGACGCTGGAGCGCTACGTCAAGGTGCGCGACCCGGGCCAGATCCGCGTGTCGCTGGCCATCGACGGGCTGCCGCAGCGGATGATCGACAACCCCTTGCTGCTTGAACTGGAGAAGGCAGGTCCCTTGCGGCGCACCTGGCTGGCGCTCGCGGCCGCGCGCAAATGGCAGGCGCGCACCGGTATGCGCAGCGCGCAGATGCTGGCCACCGCCTGGCGCGCCATGCGCGAGCAGGACTACAGCGCCGCGCAGACGCTGATGGCCGCCAACGCGCCGGTGCTGATCCAGCGCGCGATGGTGGAGGGATGCCCGGACGAGGGCGTGCTGCCGAGCGGCCAGGCGGCTGCCGCCATCGGCGCGATCGAATCGTGCGAGCAGATCGTGGCCGGCATTGCCGCGCAGGCGCAGGCACGGCTTGCGGCGCTGGCGGGGACCGCACTGGCTGCAGCGGCCTGATCTAGAGACAGAGGAAACCATGCAAACGAATCACAAGACCGGGCCTTTCCGTATCGACACCGCCGATGGCATTGCCGAACTGGTGATCGACCATCCGCCCGTCAACGCGCTCGACAACGCCGGCTGGCACGCGCTGGCCGCCGCCATCGACCGCCTCGGCGCCGACCCCGCCGTGCGCGTGATCGTGCTGCGCGGCGAAGGCCGTGGCTTTTGCGCGGGCGTCGACATCAAGGAGCTGTCGGCGCACCCGGAGCGCATCGTTGACGTCAACGCCGGCAACTACGCCACCTTCCGCGCCGTGCACCGCAATCCCAAGCCGGTCATCGTGGCCGTGCACGGCTTCGTGCTGGGCGGCGGCATCGGCATCTGCGGCGCCGCCGACATCATCGTCGCGTCGGAGTGCGCGCGCTTTGGCGTGCCGGAGATCGACCGCGGCGCGATGGGCGGCGGCGCGCACCTGCAGCGCATGTTCGGCGTGCAGAAGGTCAGGGCGATGTACTTCACCGGCGAGATGATCAATGCCGCCGAGGCGTATCGCCTTGGCGCGGTCGAGCGCGTGGTGTCCCGCGCGGAGTTGCGCGATGCCGCCATGACCCTGGCCCGCCAGATCGCCACCAAGAGCCCGGCCATGCTGCACCTCGCCAAGGAAGCGCTCAACGGCGTCGAGGACGGCAACCTGGAGGACAAGTACCGCTGGGAGCAGGGCTTCACGCTGCAGGCGTACATGAGCGCGGATTCCGGCGAGGCGCGCGCCGCCTTTGTCGAACGGCGCGAAGCGAGCTTCGCACAAGGGGCGCGCGATGCAGCTTGAATACACCGACGCCCAGCGCGCCTTCCGCGCCGAGGTGCGCGACTGGATGGCCGCGCACGTGCCGCGCACGCCGCTGGCCAGCTTCGACACCGAGGAAGGCTTCGCCCAGCACCGCGCCTGGGAAGCCACGCTCAACCAGGGCCGCTGGAGCATGGTCACCTGGCCGGCCGAGCTGGGCGGGCGCGGCTGCGACCTGATCGAGTGGCTGATCTTCGAGGAAGAGTACTGGCGCGCCGGCGCGCCGATGCGCGTCAACCAGAACGGCATCTTCCTGCTCGGGCCCACGCTGATGGAGTTCGGCACCGAGGCGCAGAAGGCGCGCTTCCTGCCGCGCATGGCCTCGGGCGAGCATATCTGGGCCCAGGGCTGGTCCGAGCCGAACGCCGGCTCCGACATGGCCGCAATCCGCTGCACCGCGATCCGCGATGGCGACGACTATGTGATCAACGGCCAGAAGATCTGGTCGACGCGCGCGGTGTGGGCGGACTGGCTGTTCGGGCTGTTCCGTACCGACCCGGCCTCGACGCGCCACCACGGGCTGACCTTCGTGCTGGTGCCGCTGAATACGCCGGGCATCACCGTGCGCCCGATCCGCCAGCTCAACGGCCAGACCGGCTTTGCCGAGATCTTCTTCGACGACGTGCGCGTGCCGGTGGAAAACCGCCTGGCCGCCGAAGGCGCGGGCTGGCAGGTGGCGATGGCCACGGCCGGTTTCGAACGCGGCCTGATGTTGCGCTCGCCCGCTCGCTTCCAGGAAACCGCGCGCGCGCTGGTCAGGCTGTACCAGGCCAACCGCGAGGCGGCGGACCGCGATCCCTCGCTGCGCGACGCGGTGCTGCGCGCCTGGATGGACGCCGAGGCATACACGCTGTCCACCTATGCCACCGCGAGCCGGCTGGTGCGCGGCGGCCATATCGGCGCGGAGTCGAGCACGAACAAGGTGTTCTGGTCCGAGCTGGACATCCATATGCACGATACCGCGCTGGCCATCCTGGGGCAGGCGGCCGAGGTCGCGCCCGCGGGGCAGGCCCCGGGTTCGCTTGGCCACTGGCTGGACGGCTTCCTGTTCTCGCAGGCCGGGCCGATCTATGCCGGCACCAACGAGATCCAGCGCAACATCGTCGCCGAGCGCCTGCTCGGCATGCCGCGCGCATGACGGCACCGGGGAAAACACCATGGATTTCGCATTGACCGAAGAGCAGGAACAGTTTGCCGAGGCGATCCGGCGCTTCCTGATGACCGAGATGACGCCCGAGCTGACGCGCGAGCTCTGGGGCACCGAGAGCGGCCGCTCCGACGCGCTATGGCGCCAGCTTGCAGAGCAGGGGCTGACCGCGGTGACGGTGCCGCAGGAGCAGGGCGGCCTGGGCCTGGGCGAGGTGGAATGGGCGCCGCTGGCGCAGGCATGCGGCTACTTTGCGCTGCCGGAGCCGCTGCTCGACACTGCGCTGGTGGCTGCCGGCCTGCTGCGCGATGCGCTGGCCGCTGCGCCGGACGTCTCGGCGCGCGAGCGCTGCGCCGCGCTCCTGGAGCGCATCGCCGCCGGCGATGCCCGCATTGCGGTTGCGCACCCGCAGGAGCGGCTGGTGGCCGATGCCCATGTCGCCGATGCCATCCTGTGCGCGCACGAAGGCGCGGTCCACCTGCTGCGGCCGGACCAGGCCACGCTGACCGCGCGCACCGGCCTCGATCCATCACGCCGGCTGTTCGAGCTGGCGTGGACGCCGGCCGCGGACACGGAACTGATCCCCGCCGGCACCGGCCTGTGGGACGCGGCCCTGAACCGCGGCGCGCTCGGCGTGGCCGCGCAGCAGCTGGGGCTCACGCAGCGCATGCTCGACCTGGCGATCGACTACAGCGCCCAGCGCAAGCAGTTCGGCAAGGCCATCGGCGCCTACCAGGCGGTCAAGCACCTGCTGGCCGACGTGGCGATCCAGCTCGAGTTCGCCAAGCCGGTGCTGCTGCGCGCCGCCGCCGCGCTGGCGCATGGCCGGCCCGATGCCGGCCTGCATGTGTCGCATGCCCGCGTGGCGGCCGCGCGCTGCGCATGGAGCGCGGCGCGCCAGGCGATCCAGGTGCATGGCGCGATGGGCTACACCTGGGAGCTGGACCTGCAGATCTTCACCAAACGGGCCTGGGCGCTGGCCGGAAGCTGGGGCGACCGTGCCTTCCACAAGGCGCGCGTGGGCGCGCACATCCTGGACGGCGCCCATGACATCGGCGCCGGAGCGATCTTCGCCTGAATCCATTGAGAGCACATGATCATGAAAGACGCCTATATCGTTGATGCCCTGCGCACGCCCACCGGGCGCCGCAAGGGCGGACTGTCGCACATGCACGGCGCCGACCTGGGCGGCTTCGTGCTGGCCGAGCTGGTGCGCCGCAACGGCATTCCCGCCGAGGATTACGACGACGTAGTGTTCGGCTGCGTCGACACCATCGGCCCGCTGGCCGGCAATATCGCGCGCAGCGCATGGCTGGCCGCCGGCCTGCCGCTGACCGTGCCGGGCGTGACCGTGGACCGCCAGTGCGGCTCGTCGCAGCAGGCCGTGCACTTTGCCGCGCAGGCGGTGATGAGCGGCGCGCAGGACGTGGTGATCGCCGGCGGCGTGCAGACCATGACGCAGATCCCGATCTCGTCGGCGATGCTGGCCGGGCAGGCTCTGGGCTTTCCCGATCCGTTCTCGGGCAGCAAGGGCTGGCAGGCGCGCTTCGGCGATGCGCCGGTATCGCAGTTCCACGCCGCGCAGCGCATTGCCGACCACTGGAAGTTGTCGCGCGAGGCCATGGAAGCCTACGCGCTGGAAAGCCACCAGCGTGCGGCCGCGGCGACCGAGGACGGTCGCTTTGCGCGCGAGATCGTGCCGTGCGAAGGCGTGAAGAAGGACGAGACACCGCGCCCCGATACCACGCTGGCAAAGATGGCCACGCTCGAACCGCTGATGCCGGGCAGCTCGCTGACAGCGGCGGTGTCCAGCCAGACCGCCGACGCCGCCGCCGCGCTGCTGATCGTTTCCGAAGAGGCGCTCAAGCGCTACCAGCTCAAGCCGCGCGCGCGCATCGCGCACATGAGCGTGCTCGGCGACGACCCGCTGTGGATGCTGACCGCGCCGATTCCGGCGACCAGGCGCGCGCTGGAACGGAGCGGCCTGCGCCTGTCGGATATCGACGCGGTCGAGATCAACGAGGCCTTTGCCTCGGTGGCGATGGCGTGGCTGGCCGAGACCGGCTACGCGCCCGAGCGCACCAACCCCAACGGCGGCGCGATTGCACTGGGCCACCCGCTGGGCGCCACCGGCGCGCGCCTGATGACCACGCTGCTGCATGAACTCGAACGCACCGGCGGGCGCTATGGCCTGCAGACCATGTGCGAGGGCGGCGGCCTGGCCAACGTCACCATCATCGAACGGCTGTAAGGAGAGCGCCATGGGAATCTGCGAGGGACGCACCGTCATCATCACCGGCGCCGGCGGCGGGCTGGGCCGCGCCTACGCGCTGGCGTTCGGCGCCGAGGGCGCCAATGTAGTCGTCAACGACATCCGGCGCGAAGCAGCCGAGGCGGTCTGCGCGGAGATCCGCGCAGCCGGCGGCACTGCTCTCGCCAGCGATGACGACATCACGCAACTGGCCACCGCGCAGCGCATCGTCGATGCCGCGGTCGAAGCCTTCGGCGAGGTGCACGTGCTGGTCAACAACGCCGGTATCTGCCGCGACCGCATGTTCCTGAGCCTCACCGAGGCGGACTGGGACGACGTGATGCGCGTTCACCTGCGCGGCCACTTCTGCCTGGCCAACCTGCTGGCCAAGCGCTGGCGCGACGCGGCCAAGGCCGGGCGCGCCGTCGACGCGCGCATCATCAACACCAGTTCCGGCGCGGGGCTGCAAGGCTCGGTCGGGCAGTCCAACTACGCCGCGGCCAAGGCCGGCATCGCCGCGCTGACGCTGGTGCAGGCGGCCGAGCTGGGCCGCTACGGCATCACCGCCAACGCGCTGGCGCCGGCCGCGCGCACCGGCATGACCGAGCAGGTCTTCGCCGACATGATGAAGGCGCCGGAAGACGGCTTCGACTACTACGATCCGGCCAACGTCGCGCCGCTGGTGGTGTGGCTGGGCAGTGCGGATTCGGCACAGGTGACCGGCCGCATGTTCGAGGCGGCCGGCGGCATGGTGTCCGTGGCCGATGGCTGGCGCACCGGCCCGAAGGCCGACAAGGGCGCGCGCTGGCAGCCTGCCGAATTGGGTGCTGCGGTGGCCGGGCTGCTGGCGCAGGCGCAGCCGCCCCAGGCGGTCTACGGCACCTGAGCACGACGGCCATGGATTTCTCCCTTTCTGTCGAACACCAGATGGTCCGCGACAGCGCGCGCGACTACCTCGCCGGGCACAGCGATTCGGCGGCGGTGCGGCGCGTGACCGAGGCGGGGCCGGCGCATGATGACGCGCTGTGGCATGCCCTTGCGGGCGAACTCGGCTGGTGCGGCATCGCGCTGCCCGAAGCGGTGGGCGGTGCCGGCCTGGGCGCACCCGGGCTGGTGCTGCTGCAGGAGCAACTGGGCCAGCGCCTGGCCTGCGTGCCGTTCTGGTCCAACGCCGGCGTGGCGGCGCCCTGGCTGCAGGCCAGCCTCGCGCACAGCGCACCGTGGCTGGAACGGCTGGCTGTGGGCGAGTGCCGTGCGGCCGCGGTGCTGCCGGACGATGGCGGCTGGCATTACGACGGGGTTGCCATCACTGCACAGACCGGCGCGGACGGATTCGCGCTGCGCGGCAGCGCCGCGCAGGTAGCCGATGCCGCCGGCGCCGACTGGCTGCTGGTGCCGGCCCGGCTGGAGAACAAGGAGCCCGCGCTGTTCATGCTGGAACCCGCCGCGCTGGCGCAGGATGCACGACTCACACTGGCTCCTCTCGACACGCTCGACCGCACGCGCCCGCTGGCGTCGCTGCGGCTGGACGGGCTGATCGTTCCCGCAAGCGCCTGCGTGGCGCGCGGGGACGCCGCGGCGCAAGGCCTGGCGCAGGCGTGGTGGCACGGCAAGCTCATGCTGGCGGCCGAGCAGCTCGGCGCGGCCCAGCAATGCCTGGACCTGACCGTTGCCTATGCCTCGGAACGCATCCAGTTCGGCCGCGCCATCGCCTCGTTCCAGGCGGTCAAGCACCGCTGCGCGCAGATGATGGTGCTGGTCGAGGCGGCGCGCTCGGCAGTGTACGGCGCGGCGTCGGCATGGGAATCGGCGGACATGGCCGACGCCCGGCTTGAGATCGCCGCCGCCGCCGTCGCGGCCGACGAAGCGCTGCGCTTCAGCGCGCAGGAAGCCATCCAGCTGCATGGCGGGGTCGGCTTCACCTGGGAATACGACCCCCAGCTCTATTTCAAGCGCGCGCAGGCCGCCAGCCACTGGCTGGGCGGTGCCGGCGCCGCGCTCGCCTATCTCGCGGACCACGGCCCGCAAGCCTGGAGGACAGCATGACCGCCCATGAAGAGTCGGCATTCCGCGCCGAGGTGGCGCAGTGGATGGCCGCCAACCTGGCCGGCGAATTCGCCTGCCTGAAGCACCGCGGCGGTCCTGGCGACGAAGACGCCTTTCCCGAGCTGTGCAAGGCATGGGAGCGGCGTCTGGCCGAGGGCGGCTGGACCGGCCTCGGTTGGCCACGCGCGCATGGCGGACGTGACCTGCCGGTGATGCAGCAGGTGATCTTCCACGAGGAGTACGCGCGCGCTGGCGGCCCGGGCCGCATGGGGCATATCGGCGAAGGCCTGATCGGCCCGACCCTGATCGCCTTCGGCAGCGAGGACCAGAAGGCGCGCCTGCTGCCCGGCATCCGCAACGGCACCACGTTCTGGTGCCAGGGCTATTCGGAGCCCGGCGCAGGCTCGGACCTGGCCAATGTGCGCACGCGCGCGGTGCGCGATGCCGCCAGCGGCGACTGGCTGGTCAGCGGCCAGAAGGTCTGGACCTCGCTCGCGCACGATTCCGACTGGATCTTCGTGCTGGCGCGCTGCGAGCCCGGCTCGCGCGGCAGCAAGGGGCTGATCTTCCTGATGCTGCCGCTGGACCAGCCCGGCATCGAGATCCGTCCGATCCGGCAGATGGGCGGCGGCGCGGAATTCAATGAGGTGTTCTTCGACGGCGCGCGCGCCGCGGCGGCCGATGTGCTGGGCGAGCCCGGCGACGGCTGGCGCATCGCGATGGCGCTGCTCGGGTTCGAGCGTGGCATTTCCACGCTCGGCCAGCAGATGCAGTTCACGCACGAGCTGGAATGGGTGGCGCAGGCCGCACGCGACAACGGCAGCAGCCGCGACGCGCTGGTGCGCCAGCGCATCGCGCGCGCCTGGGCCGGACTGCGCGTGATGCGCGCCAATGCGCTGCGCATGCTGGCCGGCGCCGCGCAGGCGGGCCAGGACGGCGGCACCGCACTGCAGCGCGAGGCGCTGATCTACAAGTACTACTGGTCCAACTGGCACCGCGACCTGGGCCAGCTCGCGCTCGACGTGCTGGGCCCGCTGGCCAACGTGCTCGATGCCGCCGACGCACGCCGCACCCGCCTGCAGCAGATGGCGCTGTTCTCGCGCGCCGACACCATCTACGCCGGCACCAACGAAATCCAGCTCAACATCATCGCCGAACGCGGCCTTGGCATGCCGCGCGAAGCACGAGGACAGTCATGACCCTGAATCACGAAGCCCACCAAGCTCCCTCCGCACCGGCTTATGTGCCCGGCCACCAGCTGCTTGCCGGCAAGAGCGTACTCATCACCGCGGCCGCGGGCGTCGGCATCGGCTTTGCCGCCGCGCGCCGGTGTGCGGAGGAGGGCTGCCGCGCGCTGATGATCTCCGACATCCATCCCAAGCGGCTGGACGAGGCGGTAGCGCGCCTGCGTGCGGAATCCGGCCTGCAGGCGGTCCATGGCCAGCTTTGCGATGTGTCCGACGAAGCACAGGTACGCGCGCTCGTGGCCGCCGCGGAAGAGGCGCTCGGCGGCACCGACGTGCTGATCAACAACGCCGGCCTGGGCGGCTCGCGCCGCCTAGTTGATATGGACGATGCCGAGTGGTCGCGCGTGCTCGATATTTCCCTCACCGGCACCTTCCGCATGACGCGCGCGATGTTGCCGCACATGCAGGCGCGCCGGCGCGGCGCCATCGTCAACAACGCGTCGGTGCTTGGCTGGCGCGCGCAGAAGGAGCAGTCGCACTACGCCGCGGCCAAGGCCGGGGTGATGGCCCTGACGCGCTGCAGCGCGATGGAGGCCGCCGAGTTCGGCGTGCGCATCAATGCGGTGGCGCCCAGCATCGCGCTGCACGACTTCCTGAAGAAGTCGGCGCCGGCCGACCTGCTGCGCCAGCTCAGCGAGCGCGAAGCGTTCGGGCGCGCGGCGGAAGTGTGGGAGGTGGCCAACGTGATGGTGTTCCTGGCCAGCGACTATGCCTCGTACATGACCGGCGAGGTGCTGCCGGTGAGCAGCCAGCGCGCCTGAACGGAAGCAAGACCGGGCAGCACAGCCGGAATCGGGAACAAGAGTAGGAACCAGACATGCCACGTATTTTCCGCTCCGCCGAAGACATCCACGCCGCCGTCGGCCAGCACCTCGGCGAGAGCGCCTGGACCCGCATCACCCAGGACCAGGTCAACCAGTTTGCCGATGCCACCGGCGACCACCAGTGGCTCCATGTCGACCCGGAGCGCGCCGCGCGGGGCCCCTACGGCGGCTGCATTGCCCACGGCTACCTGACGCTGGCCCTGGTCAACCAGTTCCTGCCGGAACTGGTCACTGTCGAAGGCATGAAGTTTGGCGTCAACTATGGCTGCGACAAGGTCCGCTTCCCGGCGGCAGTGCGCGTCGGCGCGCGCGTGCGCGGCGTGGGCGAACTGGTGCGCGCCGAGACGCTGCCAGGCGGCGTGCAGTCGGTGGTGCGCATGACGGTGGAGATCGAAGGCGAGGCCAAGCCCGCCTGCGTGGCCGACACCATCAGCCGCTACTACTTCTGACCATAGGGAATCAAGCATGAATGAAGCAGTCATTGTCGCCGTTGCGCGCACCCCGATCGGCAAGGCCTTTCGCGGCGCCTTCAACGATACCGAAGCCCCGGTGCTGGGCGGCCACGTGGTGCGCGCGGTGGTCGAGCGCGCGGGCGTGGACCCGGCCGAGATCGACGACGTGCTGATCGGCGCGGCCGCGCAGCAGGGCACCCAGGGCTACAACCTGGGCCGCCTGTGCGCGGTGGCCGCCGGGCTGCCCGACAGCGTGCCGGGCATGACCATGGACCGCATGTGCGGCTCGGGCCTGATGACGATCGCCGCGGGCGCGCGCGCGATCCAGTGCGGCGAGGCCGACATCATCGTGGCCGGCGGCGCGGAATCCATTTCGCTCACGCAGAACAAGCACAAGAACAGCTACCGCGCCCAGTCCGAAGCGGTGCTGGCACGGCAGCCGGCCGCCTATATGGCGATGATCGAGACCGCCGAGGTGGTGGCGCGCCGCTACGGCATCAGCCGTGCCGAGCAGGACGCCTACGCCTGGCGCAGCCAGCAGCGCACCGCCGAGGCGCAGCGGCGCGGCGCCTTCGACGACGAGATCGTGCCGCTGGAAACGCGCCGCGCGCTGTTCGACAAGTCCGGCGCGCTGACCGGCCACGAGACCGTGCGCCTGGCGCAGGACGAATGCAACCGGCCCGATACCACGGCCGCAAGCCTGGCCGCGCTCAAGCCGGTCTGGAGCGGCGGGCAGGCGGTGGCCGAGGGCGAGTACATCACCGCGGGCAATGCCTCGCAGCTGTCCGACGGCGCCGCCGCGGTGCTGCTGATGAGCGCCGACGAAGCTCGCCGCCGCGGCCTGCGGCCGCTGGGCCGCTATCGCGGCATGACGGTGTCGGGCTGCGCGCCGGACGAGATGGGCATCGGTCCTGTGTTCGCTGTGCCGAAGCTGCTGGCGCGCTATGGCATGACGGTGGCGGATGTCGGGCTGTGGGAGCTGAACGAGGCCTTTGCCTCGCAGGTGCTGTACTGCCAGCAGAAGCTGGGCATTCCCGATGCGCGGCTGAACGTGAACGGCGGCGCGATCTCGGTCGGGCACCCGTTCGGCATGTCGGGCGCCCGCATGACCGCGCATGCGCTGATCGAGGGCCAGCGCCGCGGCGTGCGGCAGGCAGTGGTGACGATGTGCATCGGTGGCGGCATGGGTGCCGCTGCGTTGTTCGACGTCCTGTAACAAGGGCCGCTTGCTTTCTCCCCTTTCCCGAAAGCTGGGGAGGGGAGGAAACAGTTCGCTGCGCAAGGCAGCCCCGGCATGGACGGCCCGCCACGAGGCCGCCTGCCACCACTCCACACGGAGGAGACATCATGAAACGACTGATCGGCATCGCCATGTCGCTGGCCGTGCTGGCCACCGCGGTGTGGGCCTTCGCGCCGCGCCCGCTGCCGCCATTCCCGGCCTCCACGCTGCGCCCCGACGGCCTGCAGATCAACGGCATCGCCCGCGCCGGCGACCGCCTGGTCGCGGTCGGCGAGCGCGGCAAGATCCTGCTCAGCGATGACCTGGGGCGCAACTGGCGCCAGGCCTCGGTTGACAAGCCGCAGGGCGCCGCGCTGACGCAAGTCGCCTTCGCCGACGGCCGCCAGGGCATTGCGGTCGGCCACAGCGGCCTGATCCTGCGCACCGAAGACGGCGGCGCGCACTGGCAGCAGGTCGCCTTCGACGAACAATCGTCCGACCCCCTGCTCGGCGCCCTGGCACAGGCCAGCGGCCCATGGTTCGCCGTGGGCAGCTTCGGCCGGTTCCTGGTGTCGCACGACCAGGGCAGGCATTGGGAGGCGGCGGCGGACAAGACCATGCAGGACCGCCACCTCAACGCCATCGCTGCCGACGGGCAGGGGCGCCTGATGCTGGTCGGCGAAGCCGGCCTGGTGTTGCGCTCGACCGATGGCGGCAGCCACTGGGAGCCGCTCAGGACCCCTTACGACGGCTCGCTGTACGGCGTGCTGCCGCTGCGCGACGGTGCCTGGCTGGCCTTCGGCATGCGCGGCAACGCGCTGCGCAGCGAGGACTCCGGCACCACCTGGCAGGCCGCGGAAACCGGCCTCAGGACTTCGTTCTTCGGTGGCGCCGAACTGGCCGATGGCCGCATCGTGCTGGCCGGGCAGGGCGGCATGCTGGTGATGTCCGCCGATGGCGGGCGCCACTTCGCGGCGCTGCCGGCCGGCAGCCCGCAGACCCTGGCCGCGCTGGCCCCGACCGGCAAGGACACGCTGGCACTCGGCGGCAATGGCGGCCTGGCTGGCGCCACGCTCGCCGCCAATCACTGAATCCGCCCGACCGGACGCGAGAACGATCATGACCCGCCCCCACTCCCCCGGCCGCCTGGGCCGTTTCGTCGATGCCTGCGCCGGCGTGCTGATGCGCCAGCGCCGCCTGCTGATGTTGCTGTGCCTGGCCGTGACCGTGGCGCTTGGCCTCTCCGCCACGCGCCTGCGGCTCGATCCCGGCTTCAACAAGATGATCCCGCTGCAGCACCCGTACATGCAGGTGTTCACCAGGTACGCGAGCACTTTCTCCGGTGCCAATACCGTGCTGGTGAGCCTGCGCTGGAAGGGCGATGGCGATATCTACAACGCCGCCTTCATGGACAAGCTGCGCCACGCCACCGATGAAGTGTTCTTCATCCCCGGCGTGGACCGCTCGCGCGTGTTCTCGCTGTTCACGCCGAACGTGCGCTACACCGAGGTGACTGAAGCGGGCTTTCGCGGCGACGTGGTGGTGCCGGGGCGCTTCTCCGGCACGCCGGACGAACTCGACAAGGTCCGCCGCAATGTGGCGCGTTCCGGGCAGATCGGCCGGCTGGTCAGCAACGACCTGAAGTCCGCGCTGATCCGCGCGGAGCTGCGCGAGACCGATCCCGCCACTGGCAAGACCATCGACTACGGCTCCGTGGCGCGCCAGCTCGAGAAGATCCGCGCGCAGTTCAGCGGCACCGATGTCGAGATCAATGTGGTCGGCTTCGCCAAGCTGGTGGGCGATGTCGAGGAAGGGATCGCGGGCGTGATGGGCTTCTTCGCGCTGGCCTTCGCCGTCACGGCGCTGCTGCTGTGGCTGTACACGCGTTCGCTGCGCATCACGGTGCTGGCGCTGGCGGTGGCGCTGCTGCCGGTGTGCTGGCTGCTGGGCCTGCTGCCGCTGCTGGGCTACGGCATCGACCCGATGTCGATCCTGGTGCCGTTCCTGATCTTCTCGATCGGGGTCTCGCACGCGGTGCAGATGACCAATGCCTGGAAGCAGGAGGTGGTGCAGGGCCTCAATGCACTGGACAGCGCCGGCGCGGCCTTCAGCAAGCTGTTCATCCCCGGCACGGTGGCGCTGCTGACCAATGCGCTGGGCTTTATGGTCATCATGCGCATCGAGATCGACATCGTGCGCGAGCTCGGCATTACCGCCTGCCTGGGCGTGCTGCTGATGATCGTGACCAACAAGGTATTCCTGCCGATCCTGCTGTCGTACACGCGGCTGGAGCCGTCGGCGCTGGCGCGCGCGCAGGCACGGCGTGCGCGGGAGACAGGGCAGGGCAATGGCGGGCTGTGGCAGAAATTTGGCGCGCTGGCGCGTCCGGCGCCCGCACTCGGCGTGTTCGTGGCTGCACTGGCATTGCTGGCGGCCGGCGCCATCGAGTCGCGCGGCCTGAAGATCGGCGATGTCGGCACCGGCGCGCCGGAGCTGCGCGTGGATTCTCGCTATAACCACGACAGCGCGAAGATCGTGAGCCAGTACAACATCGGCTCGGATGCGCTTACGGTGGTGGTGGAGCCGACCGGCTTCGACGACGGCTGCCTGCACTACCGGGTGATGAGCGCGGTGGAACGCTTCGAGATGCATATGCGCGGCGTGTCCGGCGTGCAGTCGGTGGTCAGCGTGTCGTCGCTGGCCAAGGTGGTGATCGGCGCCTACAACGAAGGCAACCCGCGCTGGGAGGCGCTGCCGCGCAGCAGCGACGGCTTGAGCCAGGGCGCCAAGGCCTACGACCCGGACAATGGCATGAATACGTCGAACTGCCAGGCCATCCAGGTGCTGATCTACACCGCCAACCACGAGGGCGCGACGATTGCCCACATCATCCGCGAGATCCGCCGCTTCAACGCCACCGACAAGACGCCCAACGTGGCGTTCCGCCTGGCCGGCGGCAATATCGGCGTGATGGCGGCGACCAACGAAGCCGTGGAAGAGGCCGAGGTGGCCATGCTGCTGGCGATCTTCGGCGCGATCACGCTGCTGTGCCTGCTGACGTTCCGCTCGTGGCGCGCAGTGCTGTGCATCATCGTGCCGCTGACGCTGGTGTCGGTGCTGTGCAATGCGCTGATGGCGCGGCTCGGCATCGGCCTGAAGGTGTCGACCTTGCCGGTCATCACGCTGGGCGTTGGTGTAGGCGTCGACTATGGCATCTACCTGTACGAGCGCATCCAGCACCAGATCCGCGAGGAAGCGCAGTCCTTGCCGCAGGCCTTTGCCGAGGCCATGCGCCAGCGCGGCTCGGCGGCGCTGTTCACGGCGCTGACGATGTGCATCGGCGTGGGCACCTGGGCCTTTGCCGCGCTCAAGTTCCAGGCGGACATGGGCATCCTGCTGGCCTTCATGTTCCTGGTGAACCTGTTCGGCGCGGTATCGCTGCTGCCGGCGCTGGCGGCGTGGCTGGGGGTGGAGGACGAGGAGCGTGCGCGCGCCGCTGCCAGCACTGCCGCGTCGGCGGAAAGCGGCCAGTCGGTGGCGCCGGCGCCCGCGCTAAAATCGGACGCAACCTGAGCCACGCAAGCAATACCCGGAGAGACATGATGCGCGATACCCAGGCAGCCGCCGCAACGGCCTTCACGCCGCTGCGCATCGGCCCGCTCACGCTGCGCAACCGCTTCATCAAGGCGGGCGCGAACGAAGGCATGACCCCGCATGGCCTGCCCACGCAGGCGCTGGTCAGGCATCACCGCGATCTTGCCGCGGGCGGCGTGGGCATGACCACGGTGGCCTACGCGGCCGTGGCCGACGACGGACTGACCTTCCCGCACCAGATCAGCATGCGCGCGGAGCAGGTGCCGCATTTGCGCGTGCTGACCGACGCCGTGCATCGCGAAGGCGCGGCGGCCTGCCTGCAGATCACCCACGCGGGCTCGTTCACCACCATGCGCCACGGCGGCAGCCGCGCGCCGGGCAGTGCCTCGCCCGGCCTCAATGCCTTCGGCATGATGCACGGCGTGTATTTCCAGCGCGCCCTGCGCGAGGCCGACATGGCGCGGGTCGCCTGCCAGTTCGCCGAGGCGGCGCGGCTCGCGCGCGAGGCCGGCTTCGATGCAGTCGAACTCCACATGGGGCACGGCTACCTGCTCAACCAGTTCCTGTCGCCGCTGAGCAACCGGCGGCGCGATCCGTTCGGTGGCAGCGTGGAAAACAGGACCCGCTTCCCGGCGGCGGTGCTGCGGCAGGTGAAGGATGCCGTCGGTGGCGCGCTGGCGGTGTGCTGCAAGCTCAGCGTCAGCGACTGCGTGCCGGGCGGCAACCAGCCCGGGGACTCCGCCGTGACCGCGCGCATTCTCGAGGCGGAGGGGGCCGACCTGCTGACGCTCAGTGGCGGGCGCAACGTGGAAAGCCCGTGGGCGCTGTTCGGCAGCCCGATGCCGACGGCGCAGATGAAGGCCGCCGCGCCGACCGCGCTGGCCCGCTTCGGCATCACCATGCTGGAAAAGCGCACGCCGCGCGCGCTGGCCTTCCGCGAGCTGTATTTCCTTGAGGCGTCGCGCGTGGTGCGGCAGGCGGTGCGCATGCCGCTGGCCTACGTCGGCGGCGTCAAGTCGATCGGCAATGTGGCCCAGCTCATGGAAGAGGGCTTCGACGGCATCGCGCTGGCACGCGTGCTGATCCATGACCCCGCGCTGGTGGCCAACTGGCAGCGCGGCACGGTGCAGCGCTCGGCCTGCGACAGCTGCAATGGCTGCGTGGCCCGCATCTACGACCCCGCCGGCGTCAGTTGCGTGCATGGCCCCGGCAACGACCCGGCGCTGGCGCTGCTGGTCGCATTGCAGTAGTCCGATGGGACGATGAGCCGCCGCCCGGACGCTCTTATCTTGAAGTTCCCACGGGATTTCAAGGAGACACCATGAGCACGAACGGCATCAGCGGCTACAAGATCGAATCACGCCCGCCCGCGGACCGCTACGCGCGCGGCTGGCACTGCCTGGGCCTGGCCGACGCCTACCGCGACGGCAAGCCCCACACGCTGGACATCTTCGGCCGCCGCCTGGCCGCGTTTGCCGACTCGACCGGCGCCATCCGCGTGATCGACGGCCACTGTCCGCACATGGGCGCAGACCTCAGCACCGGCACCGTGCAGGGCGACAACCTGGTGTGTCCGTTCCACGGCTGGCAGTGGGGCGGCGACGGCGGCTGCAAGTCCATCCCCTACTGCAAGCGCGTTCCGCCCAAGGCGCGTGTCGGCGCCTGGGAGACCTGCGAGCAGAACCGGCTGCTGTTCATCTGGAACGATCCCGAGGGCCGCCCGGCGCCGCCGCAAGTGGCCATCCCGCGCATCGACGCCTGCTATTCGCCGGAGTGGTCGGACTGGGCCATCGACGACATGCTGATCCGCACCAATTGCCGCGAGCTGGTCGACAACATCTCCGACATGGCGCATTTCGGCGTAGTGCATGGCGCGCCGGTGGACTATTTCGGCAACCTGTTCGAAGACCACAAGGCCACGCAGCTGATGATCGGGCGCAGTGCGCGCCTGTCCGGCGATGCGCGCCTGACGGCGCTGTCCACCTACTTCGGGCCGGCGTACCACATCACCGAGATGACCGGCCAGATGGGCGACCAGCAGATCCACTCGATCCTGCTCAACTGCCACGTGCCGATCGACCTGAACAGCTTCGTGCTGCGCTATGGCGTGCTGGTGAAGAAGATCCCCGGGCTGTCCGACGAACAGAACCGCGCCATGGCGCGAGCCTATGTGGAGCAGGCGCGTGCGGCCTTCTACGAAGACGTGGCGATCTGGGACAGCAAGATCCGCATCGACAACCCGCTGCTGTGCGAAGGTGACGGGCCGATCTACCAGATGCGCGACTGGTACCAGCAGTTCTACACGGATGTGGAACAGGTGCGCCCGTCCAGCGTGGCGCGGCGCGTGGTCGAGATGAACCTGGCCAACATCGAGCCGCCGGTGCTGCGGCACGTGTTCGAGGGCTGACCATGAGGACGGTGGTGGTTACCGGCGCCGCGTCCGGCATGGGCGCGGCGGTGCGCGCGCGCATGCTGGCCGACGGCTGCCGGGTGATCGGCGTGGACCTGCGCGACGCGGACGTCCTTGCCGACCTGTCTACCGAGCAGGGGCGCGCTGGCGCTCTCGATGCCGTGCTGTCGCGCTCGGGCGGCCGCATCGACCAGCTGGTGTGCTGTGCCGGGCTGGGCCCGCATGTCGACCCTGCCACGCTGGTGGCATCGGTCAACTACTTCGGCGTGGTGGCCTTGCTCGACGGCCTGTTCGAAGCGCTGCGCCAGGGCTCGGACCCTGGGGCGGTAGTGGTGTCGTCGAACTCGTCCACGCTTCAGTCGTGGGAAGGCAGCCCGCTGCGCGATGCCTATCTTGCTGGCGACGAGGCCGGCGTGCTGGCCATGGTGGCTGCCGCCGCGCAGGCCGAGGCCACGCGCGATCAGGCGGGCTATATCGCCTACGCCAGCTCCAAGCACGCGGTCACGGCGGCCGCGCGGCAACGCGCCGCCGCATGGGGCCAGGCGGGGGTGCGCCTCAACGTGGTCGCGCCGGGCGCGGTGGAAACGCCGCTGCTGCAGGCAGGGCTGAAGGATCCGCGCTACGGCGATGCCATCCGCGATTTCGTGCCGCCGCTGGGCCGCCGCGCCCGGCCTGAAGAGGTGGCCGCGCTGATTGCCTTCCTGTGCGGGCCGGATGCTGCCTACCTGCATGGCAACGTGGTGTTCATCGACGGTGGACTCGATGCCGCGCAGCGGCCACTGATGTTCTGAAGCGCACGTCGGAATCCGTCCTTCGGACCGGCGGGACCTGGAGGGCTCGGGGCAAAAGGTGCGGTGGGGTTGCCCCGTTTCATCGGACAGATTCGCATTGGAATTTTATGTCGATGGGTTTTCTCCTTGTGATGGGGCAGTGTATGCCCGGTGTAGCGCCGGATTCATGCCATTGACGGGAAGCTTTTCAAACTCCTGCGGAGACCGATATCCCAGTGCGCTGTGCAGGCGATGCGAGTTGTACCAACCCTCGATCCAGGTGAACAATGCCTGACGGGCGTCGTCGTGCGTGGCGAAGCGCGAACGCATCAGCAGCTCGCATTCGAGCGTTGCGAAGAAGGACTCGCACATGGCGTTGTCGTAGGCATCGCCCACCGAGCCCATCGAAGGCTGAACGCCGGCCTCGCGGCAACGTCGCCCGAAGGCAACAGACGTGTATTGGCAGCCCTGGTCCGAATGGTGAATCACTGCGCTGGGATGTCGCTGCGCCAGCGCCATGTCCAGCGCTTGCAGCATCAGTGCGGTGCGCAGATGACTACCCATGGCCCAACCTACGATGCGCCGGCTGTACACGTCCAACACGACAGCCAGATAGTAAAAGCCGGCAACGGTCGGAATGTATGTCGCATCGGCGACCCACAGCTGATTTGGCGCATCGGCAGAGAAGTGTCGCTGCACCAGATCGGGCGCGGGTCTGCCCGCTGGCGCACGGTGGGTGGTGCAAATGAAGCGCGGCCGGCAAGCCCCGCGCAGGCCGGCCTCACGCATCAGACGCGCCACGCGCTTGCGCCCGACGTGGATACCTTGGCGCAGCAGCATGGCATGCACACGTGGCATCCCATAGGTACCGCGCGAGCGGGCGTGAATCTCACGGATTTGCGCGAGCAACAGCTTGTCACTCACGGCATGAGCGCTCGGACGTCGTTCCATCCATGCATGGAAGCCGCTGCGCGAGACCTTAAGCAGCCGCGCCATGGTGGACAGCGGAAAGCGGTCCTGATTTGCCTTCATGAACTCGAACCCTTGTCGGGCAGCGTGTCGGTCTCCCGGGCAAACCAGGCCGCGGCTTTTGCAAGTATCTCCCTCTCCATTTTGAGTTGCCGGTTCTCACGGCGCAGCCGCGTGAGTTCCTGGCGCTCCGCCGTGGTCAGGCCGTCCTGACGAACGCCGGCATCGCGATCCGCTTGGGCAACCCAGTTGTAGATCGTCTGGGCCGTGGGTTCGAACTCCTTGGCCAGATCCTCCGGACGGCGACCTGCATGGACCAAGTCAACCATTTGCTGACGGAAGACCGCACTGTACGGTGGGCGCGTTTTCGGCATGGTGCACCTCCTGCTTACTCAAGATAGGCACTGTCCGAAAAAGCGGGTCACCTCCACGGTGAGCGATGCGGGAATGGCGTTCAGCCCAGACTCAGGATCTGGCGAGCCTGGGCTGCGGTGGCGACAGGGCGGCCATACTCAGCGCAAAGCTCGGCAACCTGGCGCACGAGCGCGGCATTGGACGGGGCGAGCGTGTTCTTGTCCATCCGCACATTGTCCTCGAGGCCGGTGCGGCAGTGCCCCCCGAGTTCGAGAGACCAGCGAGCCATCGTCAGCTGATCGCGACCGATGCCGGCGCCGGTCCATGTCGCATCAGGCGAAAGGCGCTTGAGGGTACGAACGTAGAATTCAAGCACTTCGCGATCGACCGGCATTGCGTTCTTGATGCCCATGACAAACTGGATATGCAGGGGCCCGATAATCGCGCCCGCCGCCTGCATGGCTGCGGCCTGGAAGATCATCGACAGGTCAAAGGCCTCGACTTCGGGCTTGATGCCGTAGGCTTTCATTTCGGCGGCGAGCCAGTTGACCAGGTCCGGCGGGTTGTCATAAACCCGGGTCGGGAAATTGACCGAGCCGGTTGCCAGGGATGCCATGTCAGGCCGCAGCGACAGCATGGCACCTCTTTCATTGCCGGCCCCGGAGCGGCCACCGGTGGACACCTGCGTGATCATGCCCGGCGCGTGCTTGCGAATGCCTTCCAGCACCAGCGCGAAACGATCGGGATTTGACGTAGGAGTTTCGTCATCGTTGCGTACGTGGAGATGAACCAGGGTCGCGCCGGCTTCGAATGCCGCCTGGGTCGATTCCACTTGCTCGTTCACTGTGATCGGCACAGCCGGATTGTCTTTCTTGCGCGGCAGTGATCCCGTGATCGCAACAGAGATGATGCAAGGCTTGTTCATGCTCGATTTCAGTAGATCAGGTAGAGGGGGCGGGGGGGCATTGTCTGGCACCGGGAAGGCGGCCTCTGCGCCGGATTGGCGCTGTCCTCGTTCGTATCGGTCGACAACTCGCTTGCATCGTATGGGCGGCTGCCTGGCTGCGTCCAATACTGATTGGGTTTGCAACGATACGGAGGGAGTATCGATAGCCGTCGCATGTCGCACGCTGCACGCCGCATTCTGGATTGGCGTGGCGTTCTTGGCAGGTGCCGCTGTTTCGCCGGCGTAGCCGGCGACTTACTCTTTTGTCCGAGCGACAAAAGAGCAGAAAAGCGCGTCGCCTGGCGGCTGGCCATCAACGATGCGCTTCTTGTTTTCAAGCGGTTTTGGTCTCGCGAGGCTTGGTTGCCCGTTCGAATCTGCTACGCATAGTGATTCAGAACCAGTGCCTGCGATAACCGGCTCTTGCACGATCCCCATGTAGGGCTCGGGTACAGCGTTCCAACGAGGTCAGTGGTGGGACGCCTACGGCTGCGCTGCGCGCGCTTCCTAGTCGGTGTGCGCGCGGCATCATGTCGCTGGCGCGGTGCTTCTCCCCCTCGCCGTTTGCCTTTTCGGTTTTCTCACTGAGCCGCGCACAGCGCAGCCGTAGGCGTCCGACCGATGGCGCCCTTAGCAGGGGCCACCAAGTAATCCGGGTTCGCTCATCTGACGTCTCTATCCTGATCATCTACGCGGCAGGCAGTCTGGCTATGCCCTGTACCGTCTTCACCACCACGGCCCGTTCGTCGACCACGAAAACGCGTTTTTGGTTACTTTTGTCGCGAGACAAAAGTGACTCGCCGGCTACGCCGGCGAAACAGCGGCGCATGCCAAGCACGATGAGCCAGTCACAGCCACAAAACCCGCGCCGGCTACGCCGGCGAAACAGCGGCGCATGCCAAGGAAACTCCCCCCGCAATCGAGCAAAAAAAGCCCTCGCCGTGCGGCAAGGGCGGCTGTGGGAAGAACCGGCCGGCGAAGGGTTTGCCCGGCCCCGCAATGCACTACGATCAGGTGCCCGATCCGCGCGCGGCGTCCGGCGAGAAGAGTGCCTCGCTGAATTCCGGGTTGCTGTTGAGCTTTGCCATCGGGCCCTCGTTGGTCAGGCGGTCGGCCAGGTAGGCGCCGGAGATCAGGTCGTGGTAGAACGCGGTGGCGGCAGAGAAGCGGCGCGCATCATAGGCGTAGACCAGGGCCTGGAGATTGGTGCGCCACAACTGGCCGCGGCCATCGTAGTTGTCGGCGGCCAGCGACTGCCAGGTGTCCTCATCGAGATACAGCACACGCTTCGCATACTGGTGGCGGAAGCCCGACTTCAGCGTTGCCTCCAGGATCCATACGCGATGCAGCTCGTAGCGCATGACGTCCGGGTTGGCGTGGCCATTGGTCAGCAGGTCCTTGTACTTGACCGAAGTGCTCATCAGCTTGTAGCTGTTGTACGGGATGTAGATCTCCTTCTTGCCGACGATCTTCCAGTTGTAGCGCTCGCCCGAGCCGTTGAACAGGCGGTCGTCGTCCACCGTGCGGAAGCCGCCCGGGCCCTGGGGCTGGTCGAAGCCGTACTCCGGCGCCTGGCGTACGCGGCGGGTGCCCGGGTTATAGATCCACGTGCGGTTGGTGTCCGAGCCTTCCTGGTCCCAGACGGCATAGCCCACGATCACCTGGCCGCGGTCACGCAAGGGCAGGTCGGTGGCGGTGCGGAAGAAGGTGCGCTCGTTGAGGGGGTTCTTGGGGTCGAACTTGCCGTTGTTGCGCGGCGAAAAGATGCTGTAGGAGACGCGGCCCCAGGCGATCGATCCGTTCGGATAGACCACGGCCTGGTCGTACTGCGCCTTCTCGGTGCCAATGGCCGCGGAAAAGCGCTGGTTCCACAGCAGTTCCATGGCCGTCTTCGGGATCGGGTAGGGCACCTGGGGGCCCGCATCCTTCAGGCCATTGGCATCTCTCGTCATGCTGACGGTGGTGGCGTAGGTGCGGATGTCCTTGTAGGCGGCGTCCTCATAGCGGAAGTCGCGATGGCTGGGGTACACCGGCATCTTGAAGGTGTCGGGGTACTTCTTGAACAGCGCCTTCTCGCCTTCGCTGAGCCGTTCGGCATACTGCGCCATGTTCTGCGCGGTAATGACGAATAGCGGCTTCTCGTCGGCATACGGGTCCGGATAGCGGTCGCCACGCTGGTACTTGACGTGGGGAGGGGTGCCCTGCCACTTGCCGGTCCAGGCGGGGACATCGCCGTCCTTGCTGGCGGCACGCTCCGCGCCCATGGGCGTGAGGTTGCCGTCAAGCTGCTTGAGTTCTTCCGGGGTGACCGTTGCCCACGCTGCCGCGGCCAGTGCCATGCTGGTGACCAGCACGCTGCCGCGCAGCAGCCGATGTGTAGTGGATGTCATTGAAGTCTCGCTCCTTGTAAGGGGAATTGCCGGCGACGCCTGCGCCGGAACGGAAGTCGCCCGCATCGTCCGGCAGGGGCAGGGCCGATGTGCCCGGGTCGCTGCGCTGTTTGCCGGGATGGACCAGCCACGCGTTGGCGTGTGTCGGTGCTGACAGCGTAGAGATGGCGCGTCGCGGGGGAATCGTTGGAATGGACTAGTGGATTTCCCTAGCAGCCCGGAGGCTGCATGGGTGTCTCGGCTGGGGCCGCGAGAGGAAGCGGCTGCGAGGGCATTACACAGACCCTGGGGCTATGAGGTTCTTCTACAGAATGAGGGAATGGGGTAGGGGTGGGGTTGTCGTGCTTGGCGGGCGCTGCTGTTTCGCCGGCGTAGCCGGCGAGTCACTTTTTGTCCGAGCGACAAAAAGTAACCAAAAAGCGCGTTGACTTGCCCTAGCGGGCGAATATTGATCGTAGTGTGCTGCGGGTGTTGTACGGGTATGGGCTTCAGAGTGTGCCTGGCTGCCTGCCGCGTGGTGCGCGTCCGCCGGTAGGCTTTCAAGGGACCTATCCGGAAATTTGTGTACGAGGCATATCATGAGAGGTAATGACCATGGATATGCCGATGAAGAAGAAACGTACGGTGGCGTCTCAGGCAGCGGCCCGCTGCCTGCCTTGCCTGACGGCTTGCTTGATGAGTTGGTTAAAGGGCCGATGACGCCCGGCGAGGTCCAGGATCTGATGCTGGCGTTCAACAAGGCCATCATCGAGCGGGCGATGAGCGCCGAGATGAGCATGCATTTGGGCTACAAGCCAGGCGAGCCCAAGCCGGCCGAGCAGTCCAATGCGCGTAACGGTCTGAGCGGCAAGACCGTGATCACCGACCGCGGCCCGGTGCGGGTCGAACTGCCACGCGACCGCGATGGCAGTTTCGATCCGGTTCTGATCCCGAAGCACGAACGGCGCTTTACCGGCTTCGATGAGCGCATTATCGCCATGTACGCGCGCGGCATGAGCGTGCGCGAGATCCAGGCGTTTCTGGCCGAGAGCTACGGCACCGAAGTCTCCCCGGACTTCATCAGCTCGGTCACCGACGAGGTCATGGCCGAGACCATCGCCTGGCAGAACCGTCCGCTTGAGGCCATGTACCCGGTCGTGTTCTTCGACGCGTTGCGGGTCAAGATCCGCAGTGACGGCATCGTCAGCAATAAGGCCGTGTATTTGGCATTGGGAATCCAGGCAGATGGCCAGCGCGACGTGCTGGGCCTGTGGGTCGAGCAGACCGAAGGCGCCAAGTTCTGGCTCAAGGTCTTCAATGAACTCAAGAACCGAGGCTGCCAGGACATCCTGATCGCAGTGGTCGACGGCCTCAAGGGGTTGACGGAGGCCGTTGCCACGGCCTATCCCCGCACGACGGTGCAGACCTGCATTGTGCATTTGATCCGCAACAGCCTGGAATACGCCAACTATAAGGACCGCAAGGTGCTGGCACAGGCGCTGCGTCCGATCTACAGCGCGGCCAGCGAACAAGAGGCCGGGCAGGCGCTGCAGGACTTCGCCGACGGCCCGTGGGGAGCCAAGTACCCGATGATCGTGCAGTCGTGGCGACGCGCCTGGGAGCACGTCATACCGTTCTTCGTGTTCCCGCCCGACATCCGGCGTGTGATCTACACCACGAATGCCATTGAGAGCTTGAACATGCAGTTGCGCAAGATCATCAAGACCCGGGGCCACTTCCCTTCGGATGAAGCTGCGATCAAGTTGCTGTGGCTGGCGCTGCGCAACGTGCTGACCAAGTCCGTTCGCACGACCTATGACTGGAAGTCCGCCATGAATCAGTTTGCTATTCTGTATGGCGAGCGATTTACTGCCGCTCGAAGCTGACAGAATTCAAAACCGCCTCGCACACAAAAATACGGACAGGCCCCTTTCAAGCAATGATTGAACGAGCCCCGAAACTGTCCGTGGTCCCTCCTGCTACCGACATCGTGTAATCGCCTTCGGCAGCGCTACGCGCAGAGCCCTAGTCTGAGTACCTAGGCCGCAGGCAAACCGCGCCGCAGCGAAGCAGAGAAACCGAACCGTCGGCACTGGCGACGATGATGCCCGTCGCAAACCGACTAGGACGCGCGCGCAGCGCAGCCGAAGGCGTCCGACCACTGGCGCTATTGGAACGCTGTACCCGAGCCCTACATGGGGATCGTACACAAGCCGGTTATCGGAGGCACAGGTTCTGAATCACTATGCGTAGCAGGCTCGAACGGGCAACCACGTTTCGCGAGACCAAAGCCCCTTGAACACAAGAAGCGTATCGTTGATGGCCAGCCGCCAGGCGACGCGCTTCTTGCCTACTTCTTGTCGCTCGGACAAGAAGTAGGTCGCCGGCTACGCCGGCGAAACAGCGGCGCCTGCCAAGCACCAACCCTTCCCCATTAATCCCAAAAAAACAATGCCCCCGAAAGGGGGCTCAAGGAGGTGGGAGCTAGTCGCTTTGGCTATCCCAGGCCAGTTGGCATCTCGCCTCACTATAGATAGCGTGTGTGTCGTCGCGAAATTTATGAACCATCCGTGAATGTATCCCGCTTGTCGATGACTCGGCCACCCTCGGTGAATACATCCCTCTTGTCAGTGATGGCCCTGCCCCCATCCGTATACGGGTCGCGCGGGCCCATCACGCTGGAGCCATCGGTGTAAACGTCCGGTTTCGCGGTGCCTGCCGCATAAGCCGCACCAGCGGCGAGCGCAGAACTTGTCAAAGCAAGCAATAAAGCGGTTCTTAGCATTCTTCCACCTCCTAGTAGGCGATTAGAACGTCCCTCCTCTCGCGTAAAAACTTGTTTCAATATAGTTTGTGCGTCGCAACTATGGACGGCGCCTTTATACAGTTTTCTTGAGTCAGATATGACGTTGAATAATATCCCCGTGTAATGGGTACGATGCGTGAACTATGGAATGGCAGCCGGGACTTGCACCCCGGCATTCTCATCCACGGTGCATTCGTAGACATTGGGGTTGCCGCTTTCGCCATTCCACCAGCGATGCTCTGCGCATTGGCGACGCAGGCAAGGCGCGCCTGATCGCCGGAATGCAGCGCTGGTGTCATCGTCGACGTCAGGGCCGCTTCGGCGTATCGCCAATGGCAAAGCTCGACAGATGCTCGATCGCCTTGACCAGCCCTGAATGATCCCAGCCCGCGCCGCCCTGTGCCACGCACACGTTGAACAGTTGCTGGGTCGATGCCGTATTGGGCAGGCCCAGCCCAAGCTGCTTCGCCGTGGACAGCGCCAGGTTCAGGTCCTTCTGGTGCAGTTCGATGCGGAAGCCCGGATCGAACGTGCGCTGGATCATCCGTTCGCCATGGACTTCCAGGATCTTCGAGCTGGCAAAGCCGCCCATCAGTGCCTGGCGCACGCGCGCCGGATCGGCGCCGGCCTTGGCGGCCAGCACCAGTGCCTCGCTGACGGCCTCGATCGTCAGGGCCACGATGACCTGGTTGGCCACCTTGGCCACCTGGCCATCGCCCGCCTTGCCCACCAGCGTGATGTTCTTGCCCATCAGCTGCAGCAAAGGCAGCACCTTGTCGAAGGCGTCCTTGTTGCCGCCGGCCATGATCGAGAGCGTGGCTGCCTTGGCGCCGACTTCTCCGCCTGACACCGGCGCATCGACATAGTCGCACCCCAGCTTCCCGATCTTCGCGGCGAACTCGCGGGTCTCGATCGGCGAGATCGAGCTCATGTCCACCACGATCTTGCCCTGGCTCAGACCCTCCGCGACGCCGTCCTTGTCGAACAGCACGCGCGCCACGTCGGGCGTGTCGGGCAGCATCAGGAAAATGACTTCGGCCTGCCGGGCCACCTCGGCGGCACTGGCACATGGCTGCATGCCCTGGTCGAGCAGCGCCTGCGGCACGCCGCTGCGCGTGTGCGCGTAGACGGTATGGCCGCCCGCCTGCAGATGTTCCGCCATGGGCTTGCCCATGACGCCCAGTCCGATAAATCCGAGCTTGCTCATGTTTTCATCCGGTTGAGTTGGCTTCAGGACGCAAAGCGCGCGCGCAGCGCGCGTGCCGCATCGCGCAACCGGCCGCGAGCGCGGAAAGCGGAGCGGCTGCGCCTTTCAGGCAGAATTGCGGGTGCTGAATCAGAAATGCACGATAAGCTGCGCAGCCCTACGCGTCAAACCGGACCATTGCAGACATTGTCTGCCGGACTCCCCCAGACATTCGCCCGACCGGACCTTGCCATGACTTCCACACCTGCCCAGGCCGCCCGCACCGGCGGCCGCGTTCTTGTCGACCAGCTCCGCATCCACGGCACGGAGCGCATCTTCTGCGTGCCGGGCGAGAGCTTTCTCGACGTCCTGGATGCGCTGCACGACCAGCCCGCCATTGACCTCGTCGTTTGCAAGCACGAGGGCGCTGCCGCGAACATGGCCGAGGCCGATGGCAAGCTCACGGGCCGCCCCGGCATCTGCTTCGTGACACGCGGGCCGGGCGCGACGCATGGCAGCATCGGCGTGCATATCGCCCAGCAGGACTCCACGCCGATGATCCTGTTCGTGGGCCAGATCGCACGCGAGCACAAGGGCAGGGAGGCGTTTCAGGAAGTGGACTATGCCGCCGTGTTCGGCTCGATGGCCAAGTGGGCGGCAGAGATCGACGATCCCGCGCGGATTCCGGAGATGGTGGCGCGTGCGTTCCAGGTCGCCACGTCGGGCCGGCCCGGCCCCGTGGTGCTGGCACTGCCCGAAGACGTGCTCGATGGCCTGGTGGAGTGCGCCGATGCCGCGCCTTACCGGCCGGTTGCCGCCGCACCGCGCGCCGAGGATGTGCAGGCACTTGCCGCGGCCTTGCGCGCCGCGCAGCGTCCGCTGGTCATCGCGGGCGGGGCCAACTGGACCGGGCAGGCCGCGCGCGATTTCGCCGCGTTCGTCAAGGCGTGGGATTTGCCCGTGGCCTGCGCGTTCCGTCGCCAGGACGTGATCGACAACCGCGATCTGCACTACGTGGGCCACCTGAGCCTGGGCGTCAATCCGAAGCTGGCGGAGCGCGTGAAGACGGCGGACCTGATCGTGGCGTTCGGCACGCGGCTCGGCGATATCGCGACCGACGGCTACACGCTGCTGCAGGCCCCGCTGCCCGCGCAGAAGCTGGTGCATATCCATGCGGACAGTGCGGAACTGGGGCGCGTGTATCAGGCCGCGCTGCCGATCCACGCGGGCGTGGCGGCCGGTGCCGCGATGCTCGCGTCGCTGCCCGCGCCGCCCGCCGCGCCGTGGACGGAGTGGACCGCCGGCGCGCGTGCCGACCATGAGGCCTTTGTCATGCCACCGAAGCCCCATGCCGAACTGGCGGGCGTGGACATGGCGGCAGCCATGTCGCACCTGAGCCAGGTCTTGCCCGAGGATGCCGTCGTGACCAACGGCGCCGGCAATTATGCGGTCTGGCTGCACCGCTTCTTTGCCTACAAGCGGCCCCGCACGCAACTGGCGCCGACTTGTGGCGCGATGGGCTATGGCCTGCCAGCGGCCATCGCGGCCAAGCTGCGCCATCCCGGACAGACCGTGGTCTGTCTTGCCGGGGATGGCTGCTTCCTGATGTACCCGCAGGAAATCGCCACGGCCGCCGCGCATGGCGTGAACCTGATCGTGATCGTGGTGAACAACGGCATGTACGGCACGATCCGGATGCACCAGGAGCGTCGCTATCCGGGCCGCCAGAGCGGCACGACCCTGCTCAACCCGGATTTCGTAGCGATGGCAAAGTCTTGCGGTGCCTGGGCCGAGCGGGTGGAGCGGACCGGGGACTTTGCCGCGGCGTTCGAGCGTGCGCGGCAGGCGGGCAAGCCGGCCGTGCTGGAATTGCTGACGGACCCGCTGCAGATCACGCCGGCGATGCGGGTCAGCGATTTGCCGAAGTAATCAGGCAGACGGAGTCGGGCGGGCCTTGTATAGGCCTCGATATACGCATGGATGGAGTTGCGTGGTACACCCGCGGCCGCACAGGCCGACCGCACCTGAGTCCTCTGCAGGCGACAGCGCCACGTCTGTCGCACTGCACTGATTTTGCAAAGAATGCCGGCGAAATTTGTCGGACGGCATCCGATACCGGGCAGAAAGCGGAGCGCAGAGACTGGCAGCATAAACATCAAGGAGACTGCCATGCCGAACATTCATGTTGTCCCCGCATCGGATGGGTGGACCGTCGAGCACGCCGGCGGCAGGGACCGCAAGTTCTATCCAACCCAGGAAGAAGCGATCGCTGCCGGCACCCAAAAGGCCAGGCAGGAGAAGGTCGAACTGTTGATCCACGGCCGCGACGGGCAGATCCGCGAGCGGAACTCCTTCGGTCACGACCCGCGCGACGTCAAGGGGTGATGCCGCGCCAGGCGCCCTTACCTGCGCCGCCACGGCTCGCGTCTATGCTGTCCACATGGCGCGCAACTCCCTTGAACGATACCGCGAGAAACGTGATTTTGGCATCACGGCCGAACCACCGGCGCGCGCGCGCGCCCGTCGCGGCAAGGCGCCGCTGCGCTTTGTCGTACAAAAGCACTGGGCCAGGCGCCTGCACTACGATTTCCGCCTGGAACTCGACGGCGTTCTGCTGAGCTGGGCTGTTCCCAAGGGACCGAGCTTCGACCCGTCCGAGAAGCGCATCGCCATCCACGTCGAAGATCATCCCGTCGATTACGCCGGCTTCGAGGGCGTCATCCCGCCGAAACAGTACGGAGCCGGTTCCGTCATTGTCTGGGACAACGGCACGTGGGAGCCCGTGGGCGATGCGCATGCCGGCATGGCGCAGGGCAAGCTCGAATTCGCTTTGCACGGGCAGAAGCTGGCGGGCCGCTGGGAACTGGTGCGAATCGCGAAGCCCGGAGAGCCCGACGACCAGTGGATGCTTTTCAAGAAGCGCGACCGGTGGGCGAGGCCACATGCTGAATACGATGTCATCACGGCCTTGCCGGACAGCGTCGTCGCCCATCCGCTTGGCCCGCTCGAAGGCCGCGAGGACAGCAGCGGTACGGGGTCCCGTCAGGGCGCAGACCTGTCGGCCGCGGTGCCAGGCACGGCGCCGGCGCGCCTGGTTCCGCAACTTGCCACGCCGACGGCGAAGCTGCCGGCCGGCAACGGCTGGATCATCGAGACGAAGTTCGACGGCTACCGGCTGCTGGCCCGGATATCGGATGCCAGGGTTCGCCTGATCACCCGCAACGGCCATGACTGGACGCGCAAGCTCGCCAGCCTCGCCAGGGAAGTCGAGAAGCTCGATATCTCGGAGGGCTGGCTCGACGGCGAGATTGTCGTCCTGCGCGATGGCTTGCCTGACTTCAACGCCCTGCAGAATGCGATCGACGGTGGCCACAACGAGCGGATCCTCTACTTTGTCTTCGATATCCCGTACTGGGAGGGGAAGGATCTCCGGCGCGTGCCGTTGCTGGAACGGCGTGCCCATCTTGCGCGGCTGGTCGACGCTCGATCCGAGCGCGTGCGTTTCAGCGAGAGTTTTGACGCGCCCGCGGCGCAGGTCTTCCAGGCTGCTGCCGAACTGGGCCTGGAAGGCCTGATGCTCAAGCGGGACGACTCCCCTTATACCTCCTCACGGAATACCGACTGGCTCAAGGCCAAATGCAGGTTGCGCCAGGAGTTCGTCATCTGCGGCTTTGCCGACCGGGAAGGCGCGCCCGGCGAGATCGGCAGCCTGCTGCTCGCGGTGAACGAAGACGGGAAGCTGCGTGACGTGGGCAGCGTCGGCACGGGCTGGGACAGCAAGACCGCCGCCGCGCTGCGGACCAGGCTGGCGAAGCTGACGGTCGATGCCGCGCCGTTCCCGGTTTCGCCCACGGGCCGCAGCAGGTGGGGGCCGACGCGCACCAGCGCGCCGCACTGGGTCAAGCCGTCTCTCGTGGCCGAAGTCGAGTTCGCCGACTGGACGCCCGCTGGCCAGATACGCCAGGCATCGTTCAAGTCCTTGCGCAGTGAAACGCCCGCGAGCGACGTTCGCCGCGAGGCGGTGCGGGTCGATCCGGGCGCAGTTGGCGTTACCGTGAAGGTCACCAACCCGGAGCGGGTGATCGACGCGACCACCGGCATCACCAAGCTCGACCTCGTGCGCTACTACGAAAGTGTGGCGGACTGGATGCTGCCGCATCTTGCCGCACGGCCGGTGGCGCTGCTGCGCGCACCGGATGGCATCGCGGGCGAGGTCTTTTTCCAGAAGCACGCCGAGACCACGAAGCTGCCCGGGTTGCGCGAGCATCCGGCAGCGCTGTGGCCAGGGCATGGCCGATTGCTGACGGTGGATTCGGCCGAGGCGCTGCTCGCGGCCGCTCAGTTGAACGTGGTCGAGTTCCACACATGGAATTCAACGGTGGCCGATATCGGCCACCCGGATCGCGTGATCTTTGACCTCGACCCCGGCGAGGGCGTGTCGTGGCGGCACGTGCAGGAGGCGGCATTGCTGATGCAGACGCTGCTGGGCGAACTCGGCCTGGCGGCCTGGCTCAAGACGAGCGGCGGGAAAGGGCTGCACGTTGTCGTACCGCTCGTGCCGGAGCTCGATTACGACACGGTGAAGGACTTCTCGCGCGCGGCAGTCCTGCACCTGGCCAGGACCATCCCCCAACGCTTCGTGTCCAGGGCGGGAGCGGGCAACCGCAAGGGGAAGGTGTTTGTCGACTACCTGCGCAACGGCGTGGGCCAAACCACAGCGGCCGCTTTCTCCGCGCGGGCACGACCGGGCATGGGGGTATCGATGCCGCTATCATGGGACCAGCTGCCTCAACTCAGGAGCGCGGACCAATGGAGTGTACGAAACGCCCGGGAATACCTGAGTTTCCGGACGCATGACCCGTGGAGTGACTTCTGGTCTACGGCACAAAGCCTCAAGGGCGCCATCGAGCATCTGGGCTGATGGAGCCGGTTCTTCTTACCATCGTGACGTGGAGATAGCATTATGGCTGCGCGATCACTTGCTTCGCTTTCCCTTTCATTCGGCCTCGTGTCGATACCGGTCAAGCTGTACACGGCGACCGATTCGGAGTCCGCGGTGCGGTTCAATCTGCTCAGCAAGGATGGCTCCCGGCTCAAGCAGCAGTACGTGTCCGAGCAGACGCGCGAGGTGGTGCCGCGGGAAGAAATGGTGAAGGGCTACGAATTCGAGAAGGACCAGTTCGTGATCTTCAGCCCGGACGAACTCAAGGCGCTCGAGGAAGGTGCGAGCCACATCGTGGAGATCGTCGCATTCGTGCCCGAGAAGGGGGTTGACCCGATCTACTACGACAAGACCTATTACATCGCCCCGGACAAGCGCGGCGGCAAGCCCTACAGCCTGCTGCGTGCCGCGATGGAAAAGACCGGGCGGTGCGCGATCGCGAAATGGGCCTCCAAGGGCAAGTCCCACATGGTCCAGATCCGTCCGATCGAGGGCGGGCTCGTCTTTCAGCAACTGCTGTTCGCGGACGAGGTTCGATCCATCGCCGACCTGCATGTCGAGGACGCGGCCGTGTCCGACGCCGAGCTGAAGCTTGCCATCCAGCTGATCGAACAGGCATCCGAGGATCATTACGATGCCAGCCAGTATCGCGACGAAGAGAAGCAGCGGGTGCTGGCGGCGATCGATGCGAAGATCGCCGGCAAGCAGATCGTCTCGCCGGAGCCGGTCGAGGTCTCGCCGTCCGGCCAGGTCATCGATCTGGTGGAGGCTTTGAAGAAGAGCCTGTCGGCAGGCAAGCGCACAGGTGCGGCCACGACCAAAGCCGCCGCCGCGAAATCCGCAGCCGCGGAGTCGCCCGCACCACGCAAGAGTGCAAAGCGCACTGCGGCCACTGTGGCGGCGATGCCAAAGCGCGCGGCGAAGAAGGCATGAGCGCGCAGTCGTACACGCTGCAAGCCGTGCTGGCGCTGGTGGGAATCTCGCGTTCCGTGGTGAACGCCATGCTGGCGGCCCGCATCGTGATTCCCGCCCGCGGGGCGGGCAACCGGTACCTCTTTTCCTTCCAGGACCTCCTGCTGTTTCGTACCGCGCATTCCTTGCGCGCCGCGAACGTTCCGACCGCCCACGTGATTCGATCCCTGAAGCGGCTCGAAGCGCTCGGCAACGGGAGGCCGCTGACCGGCATTCGGGTGACTGCGCTGGGCGGCGCAGTGGCCGTCAAGGACGAGCACGGTCACTGGCACGTCGAGACAGGCCAACGGATCATGGATTTCGACGCGCCGGGGAGTCCGGCACCCGTGGTAACACTGAACCCTGCTTTCGCATCGGCCACCACGCTTGATGGCCATGCGCTGCTCGAGATCGCCCGGGAGCTTGAGCACGATGATCCCGACGAAGCCGAGCGGGCCTACAGGAAGGCGATCGCCGCCGATCCGGCGCTGGTCGATGCCTATGTCAACCTGGGATGCATGCTGTGTGACCGGTCATGCTTTGCGGACGCGATCGGACTGTATCGGGATGCGTTGGCGAACGGCGTCGACTCTCCGCTGGTCCACTTCAATCTCGCCGTGGCACTGGAAGACAGTGGCGCCATCGAAGCGGCGCTGGCCGAATACCATGCGTGTATCCAGCTGGCTCCCGACTTTGCGGATGCGCATTACAACGCTGCCCGGCTGCACGAGACGATGGGGGACGACCGGCGGGCCATCCGGCACTATCAACAGTATCGAAGGCTTGAGGGCGGCTAGAACGTTGAATTCATCCGCGACGGCAAGGCCGTTCCTCGAAGCCCTTTCTGGGAATGCGTCCTGCGGCGCCCCGCTGGGAGATCAATCCAGCCAAGGATTCGCCAGAAGGATGCCCACACCTTCGAAGTCTTTGCTGTTGCGTGTGGCCAGCGTGGCGGCGTGGTGTCGGCAGATGGCTGCAATTTGTGCGGCGGCCATGCTGATCGGGCGGCCCGCGCGGTCGCGCTGGGAGGCGAGCGCGGCATAGTGCACGGCAGAGTCCTCGTCGAACGGCAAGACCCGGTCGGCGAATTCCTCATCGAGCATCTGCAAGGCGGCTTCCTGCAGCCCGGCTTTACGGTGCCCGTCCGGCAAGCGCGCGATCCCACAGAACAGCTCCGCGACGGTCACGGCGGTGATGGCAAACGTGGCTTGTTCCTGCCGGTCCAGCCAACCGACCACGGAGGGGTCCGCCTGGGCTCGCATCAGTTCCGATAGGACATTGGTGTCGAGGATGATCATTCCGGTAAATCCGCTGACCGCGGTGGCTCGCCGCGCGGCGGCAGTTCCAACCCTGGATCGGCCAGCGTGGCGAAGCGCTGGTGCACGCGACTGCCCAGTCCGCCACGGCTTGGGCGCTGGCTGAGCGCGCGTCGCAAGATCTCTCGAACCTCCTCTTCCATGGAATGGCCGTGTTGCGCGGCTTCGATCCGGAGTCGTGCTTTCAACTCTTCGTCCACATTTCGAATGGTCAGCGTTCCCATGATGGCTCCTGCTTGCATTGAAAGCAATGCTAGCAGATTTCGACCTCCGGGAGCAGAAGCGCCAGCGCGCCTGTGGCCGAGAGGATGCTTTTATACGAGACGGTTCTGGGTTTGGAGCGGCATCCCGGCCCTGGTAAGTCACCAGAAAAAAAACCTTGCGGATAAGAGCATATGCACCTATCTTGCATGTAAGAGCATATGCTCTTATCTCACCGAGGATTACAGCCATGAAAGACACATCCATTCTCATCAGCGGCGCAACCGGCCGTACCGGCGGTGCCGCCATCGATGAACTGTTGCAGATGGGCCAGCGCGTCCGCGCATATGTGCGCTCGGATGACGAACGCGCAGCGGCGCTGCGGGCACGCGGTGTCGACATCGCCATCGGCGATTTCACCGATATCGACCAGATTCGTGCCGCTATGGAAGGCGTCAGCGCCGCATACTTCCTGCACCCTATCGCGCCGGGAATTCTCGGGGCCGCGGCCTATTTCGCGCAGGCCGCGAAGGAGGCCGGCGTCGGTGCAATCGTCAACATGTCGCAGATATCTGCGCGGCGAGAATCGACCAGCCATGCGGCACAGGACCACTGGGTGTCCGAGCGGGTGTTCGACTGGTCCGGTGTGCCGACGACGCATCTGCGCCCGACCTTCTTCGCGGATTGGCTCGTCTACCCGCATTTCGCGAAGGAGATCTGGGCCAAAAAGAAGATCGAGTTTCCTTTCGAGGACGGACGCCACGCCCCGATCAGCACGGACGACCAGGGCAGGGTCATTGCTCACCTGCTGGCAAAACCCGAAGGCCATGGGGGCAAGATATACACGCTGCACGGCCCAGTGGAAATGAACCACACGGAGATCGCTGCAGCGATGAGCGAGGTGCTCGGCGCCAAGATCGAATATGCTCCGACTTCGATCGAGGCGTTCAAGCAGAAGATGGAGCAGCTATACAAGTTCCCTCCCTTCCTGGTGCAGCACCTCGTCGAAGTCGCCCAGCACTATCGGGAGGGCGTCTTCCAGGGGACTAACGATGTTATCGAGAAGATCACGGGCACACCGGCGCTGTCAGTGCCTGCCTTCATCGAGAAGTACCGAAGCGCATTTGCCTGAAATGCGACGAACTGAGCCAGTTGACAACGTTAAGGAGAAGTGGAGATGCGGGCGGAAAGCCAACCCATCGGTGTGGATCAATGCAACTGCTTCACGGTGAGGAAGGCTGCCCGCCAGATCTCGCGTCTTTACGACGCGTATCTCCAACCTTCCGGCCTTCGCATCACGCAATTCCTGATCCTGGCAACGTTGAACGAGGGCGAATCCGCCTCGGTCAATGCCCTGGCTGAGCGACTCGACATCGAGCGCACCGCCATGGGAAAGATGATTGGATTTTTGGAGCGCGATGGCTACGTAAAGGTACGCCCCTCTCCTGAGGACGGTCGTATTCGCATCGTCGAGCTTACCCCGGACGGAAGGAAGCTATTCGAACGGGCAGCGCCGCTCTGGCAAGAAGCGCAGCGTCAATTCAGCGTCATGAACGGAGCGACAAATGTGGAGGTGTTGCGTCGCAGTCTTTCGGAGATGAAGGTCAGCGTTGGGCCCTCATCTCCCGTGGAATAGTCACTGTTCTGGTGGGGCACCCTGAGTCGCTGAACATTTTTCGAGGTAAGAAAAAGTCGAACCATTTTGTGATTAAGCCAAGTCCTGGCGGATAAGGGTACACGTGCGTTGAAGCAAACGCTCTTGTCCGATGTTCCAGCGTACATTGCTCCCGAGGGCTCGAGACGAAGAACTCATAAACTGAATTCGACGGGATTGGCGCGATGTGCCGGTCGCCCGACCCGGGGTCTCCGAAGTTGAGTCCGGTCCGCGCGGCCGGCATTGATGCGGGCACAGGCGCCGCCATTGTCGCTCAGTCAGTTCCGCTTTGACGCGGTCTCCGATTCGAATGCCTTCAGCCCGTGTGATACGCCAGGGCGCCGTGCGACTGCCTCATACCACTGCATAAGTGCCGGGTGATCTGCCCACTGAATATTGCTGCTGAAAGCCTTGGTGATCGTGAATGCAGCGATGTCGGCAAGCGAAAACATATCGCCAGCCATGAACGCTGTCGACTCCAGGAATCGCTCCGCCTCGATGAGGGAGGCTCTTGCCAGATCATTGATGAGCGAGGCCTGTGCATTCGCGCCGAGTTGTTCGAGCCGGAACGCGCCGTGGCTGACCGCGATAACGTCAGTCACAAAATAGAAAAAACGCTCATAGACTCTTGCGCGTGCCACCGGATCGGCGGGCATGAGCGTGTTCTTGGAACGCTCCGCCGCAAACAGCATGATGGCGTTTGACTGCGTCAGCACGAAGGTTCCGCCGTCCCGGTACTCGACAAGTACCGGAACCTTGCCGAAGGCATTCAGGACACGATGTTGCTCGCTGCGCTGTTCGCCTGCAGCCAGATTGACCCGCTTGACTGCATACGGAATGCCCGCCTCGTCAAGAGCAATCGCGGCACGGATGCAGTTGCCTGTCAACGCTCCATACAGTTCGATTGAACCTTGCATGCGCTCTGCCTCATTGTTATCCATACGACCGTCCTGAGCGGGCTTTTGCCTTCCGCGCGCGCCATCCGCGACCATGGCCACAGGCCAACGCGTCTCCGTTCATGATGGCAGAAAACAAGGTGTCAATAGCATTGATGCCAACTCCGACCTGCCGTACCTTGGATTGCGAAGCGGCCCAGCTGGGCCGGCTCAACATCAAGGAAGACCGACATGGCTTACTCCCAAAGCGGCCATCCAATATGCGGAGAAGATCGGGACGGAAAAGCTTTGGCTGGCCGCTGCCTGATCGCACCAAACCTGCCAGACAAGTGTTTGCCTGGCCCAGAAACTGGCGAGGACATATGAGCAAACCCGTCACTATCGGCGGAACTACCGAGAATAGTTAACCGCACCGTAACAATCGTGCGACGCCGGTTGATTGATGCATGTGAGCGCGACTCCTAGAGTTGTCTGCAAATGGCCGGCCCCCCTTGAGGTACGGCGCCTAAAGCATCACATGAAGCATCACATGGAGACAACATGATCATCTACGGAACCGCGTTACTGGCGATCTGCCATCTGGTGGGCCTGAACCTTGGCGACCTGCTGGGCGCCGCCATCGGCGTCAAATCCAACGTCGGCGGGGTGGGCATCGCCATGCTGCTGCTGATCTTCCTGCGGCTCTACCTGCATGACCGGGGCCTGATGCCGAAGGAGACCGAGGCCGGTGTGGGCTTCTGGGGCGCGATGTATATCCCCGTGGTGGTGGCGATGGCGGCCCAGCAGAATGTGGTGGCAGCGCTGCGCGGCGGTCCGGTGGCATTGCTGGCGGCCGTCCTGGCGGTGGCGGCCAGCGCCTGCCTGATTGCGCTGCTCAGCCGTACCGGCGACCACGAGCCCCTGCCGCCGCTGCAGGCCAATGCCGTGTCGGAATAAGACGGAGACCGCCATGACTATCGCTGCTCCGGCCACGATGTTCGACAATGTCCTGCTCCACAACGGCCTGGTGACGGCGTTCGCCGCCGTCGGCATTGTGATGTGGGTGTCCTCCCAGATCTCGAAACGGCTCACGAAGGGGCGCCTGCACGCCTCGGCCATCGCCATCATGATCGGCCTGGCGCTGGCGTATTACGGCGGCGTGGTGACCGGCAAGGAAAAAGGGCTCGCCGATTTCGCGCTGTTCTCGGGCATCGGCCTGATGGGCGGTGCCATGCTGCGCGACTTTGCCATTGTGGCCACGGCCTTCGAGGTGCAGGTGCGCGAGGCACGCAAGGCAGGCATGGTGGGTGCCGTGTCGCTGCTCCTGGGCACCCTGGTGCCGTTTATCGTCGGCGCGCTGGTGGCGCGGGCGTTCGGCTACAGCGACGCCATCAGCATGACGACCATCGGTGCCGGCGCGGTGACCTATATCGTTGGCCCCGTAACCGGCGCGGCGCTGGGCGCCAGCTCCGACGTGATTGCGCTGTCGATAGCCACGGGCCTGATCAAGGCCATCATCGTGATGGTCGGCACGCCGTTCGCCGCCGGCTTCCTGGGCCTGAACAACCCGCGCGCCGCGATGGTGTTCGGCGGGCTTGCCGGTACGGTCAGCGGTGTGTCGGCAGGTCTGGCCGCCACCGACCGCCGGCTGGTGCCTTATGGCGCGCTGGTGGCCACGTTCCACACGGGGCTGGGTTGCCTGCTCGGGCCGTCGGTGCTGTACCTGGCCACCAAGGCGATGGTGGGCGGCTGATCAGCCGGGTGCGCGGCGGCCGGTCAGCGTCCGCATGCATCCATTGCGCGACGAATCATGAGCCTTTCACATACCCAGATCCGCCTGGCGTCCCTGCTGGGCAGCGGTTATCAATTGACGATAAGACGGTCGCCTGTCGACGCGCAGCCAGTGTCCGTTGAGGTGGTTCAGCCAGCATCACAGGAGGTGGCAGGGCAGGTACCGTGGCGGTACATCCAGGAGCTGCTTCGCGCGAGAAAGGTTGTATTGGATACGGGCGATGCGATGACAGCGACAGCAGTTGTGGCGCCCTGAGGGGCATACCGCTCGGCGCGATGTGCCCCAGGATCACCGGGCAACTCTGAGGGCATAAACGATGAGGTGACGCGTAAGGCAACACATGGTTTATGCCCTCGCAATCACCCGTTGCTTTTCCCACATACGTACATTTACGTAATGCTGCAACGCGACAAATCCTTTGCTACAATCAGGGAAAACCCCATAAGGGTAATCCCTGTAAGGAAGGACGTCATGAACACCCAATCCGATATCAAGCTGACCGACCAACTGGAACGCGACCTGATCGAGCGCGAACTGGGCTACCGTGGCCTGGGCATTTCGAACGACGTGAAGCGCGCTATTGCCTTCGTGCAATCCGTGCTGACCCGTCTGCAGTCGCAAGCCCGCAAGGCCAAGGTTAGCTACGCCAACGGTTGAGCTGACACGCTCCCTGAACGTGCAGGTCTCCTGAGGGGACCAAAAGAAGCCGGCGAACGCTGCCCTTGCGGGTGCACAAAGCCGGCTTTTCCATTGCTGGGTCTGCCGAGCGCGCGTAGCGCTGCCGTCACTTGTGAGCGCAATTCACAAGTCTTGCCAGACCTTTTCGTTTTGAGCCGGCATGGCGCAGGGCTATCTTTGAAGCCTTTCGCAGTCCTCTGCTTGCCATGCCGCCGCTCGTCCCATTCTGCCTGCTGATCACCTATGTGGTCTGGGGCACGACCTACCTGGCTATCCGCTTCACGCTGGAGAGCTTCCCGCCGTTGCTGATGACGGCTTCGCGCTTCCTGTGCGCGGGCCTGTTGCTGACCGCCTGGCTGGCCTGGCGGCGCACGCCCATGCCCACGCGGCGCCAACTGCGCAACTGTGCCGTGCCGGCGGTGTTCCTGCTGGTGGGCGGCATGGGGTTGACCGCCATCGCCGAGCAAACCATCTCTTCCGGCGCGACCACGGTCATGATTGGATCGATGCCGATCTTCGGCCTGTTCTGGAGCGCCTGCTTCGGCACGCGGCCGCGCTGGTATGAGGGGCTGGCGATCGCCATTGGCAGCGTCGGCATCCTGGTCCTGACCGGAGGGGCCGAGTTTCGCGTGAGTACCACGGGCGTGGTCGCACTGCTGCTCGCGGTGGCCAGCTGGTCGTTCGGCTCTCAGCTGACCCGCCGGCTGGAGCTGCCGGACGGCGCCGCCGCATTCGCGGCGGAGATGCTGATCGGCGGGGTAATCCTGATGGGTCTGTCGGCGTTGCGGCAGGAGCCCTGGCCGGCAGCGGCCAGCGCGCAGGCCTGGTGGGCCTGGGGCTACCTGGTGGTGATGGGTTCCCTGGTGGCGTTTTCCGCCTACATGTACCTGGTTGCGAACGTGAGCCAGACGCTGGCGACCAGCTATGTCTACGTCAACCCGCCGGTGGCGCTGGCCGTCGGCGCCTGGCTGGGCGGGGAACGCATCGCCCCGCAGACTCTGGGGGCAATCGTGCTGATCCTTACGGCGCTGACTGTGCTGGGCATTGGCAGCCTGCGCACCGCTCGCGCCGAAGCGGCGGCCTGAGCCGCGCGGTCCCGGTCAGGTCGACGACTGTTCTTCGATCCAGAGCGACAGGCGTACCTTGTAGGCCTGCTGGATATGGCGGCGCGTGATCTGCTCGGCGAGAGTCGGATCGCGTTTTTCCAGGGCTTCGACCAGTGCCAGGTGTTCTTCGTAAGAGATGCGGGCCCGGCCCGGTACCGCAAGCGTGGTACGGCCGAGCAGCGCCATCGACTCATGCAGCGAACGCAGCGTCTTGAGCAGGTAGCGGTTGTGCGCGCAGCGATGGAGGGTTTCGTGGAACAGCCGGTTGTTGGCGGCCAGGCGGTCGGGGTCGTCGGCCATGGCCAGGTCGCGCTCGACGATATCGCGCAGCAGCGAGATCTCGACGTCCGTGGCGTGGCGGGCGGCCAGCGCGGCCGCGGTGCCTTCCAGCACTTCACGCATGACATAGAGCTCGCTGACCATGCTGGCATCGAGCTGCGTGACCATCATGCCGCGGTTGGGCTCGTTGACGACCAGTCCTTCGGATTCCAGCCGCGACAGCGCTTCACGGACCGGCGTGCGCGACAGCCCCAGCGATTCGGCCAGTTCCACTTCCCGCAGGCGCGTACCCGGGGAAAGCTGGCCCGCCTGGATGGCCGCACGCAACTGCTGGTAGGCGCGCTCGGAACGTGGCAGTGACGAAGCCTGCCCGGCATCGGCGCCGCCGGAAAATTCGGTGGAGATCATGTGAAGCTGGCTCGTTGACCCATGTAAGCGGTCATCATACCCGCTCGCAGGCCGCTGACATCACTGCGACGCAATAGTGTGCACCGCGACCGAGGACTTGCCTGTCGCTGCTAGTGGGCCGGCCTTGTGGCGACAGGCCGGTCACGCGCCGTAGCCCGTTGGCGACTGGAACGGGTGGTACTGGTAGAGCCAGGTTTCCGACAGCGGCTTGCCGCCGAGCCGAAGGAACAGCCGCAGGTCGACGGGTTCCTTGCCGTCGGTGGTCAGGTCGAACTGCGCGCGCCAGTGGCCCGGCACGCCATTGGGCACCGCTTCGGTGAAGACATAGGAGAACTTGCCGCGCGATGCGCTCAGCACCGCTTCGGGTTTGACGCCGAATGGCAGCTTTTCCAGTGGGGCGCCCCTGAACTCCACCATGAACTTGCGCACGCCCTGCGGGCGCGGCTGTCCCGGCTGGCCGCCGTTGCCCATGCGCGTGGCCACGCAGCGCGCCAGCGGGCTCGGGAAGGGTTCGTCGGCAAGCCAGTGCAGGCGATAGCGCAGGCGGTACGTGTTGCCGGCGCGCGCCGGTGCCTTGGGCACCCACATGGCCACGATGTTGTCGTGGATCTCGTCGTCGGTGCGCAGCTCGACCAGCTGTACGGCACCCGCGCCCCAGCCGTCGCGCGGCTCGACCCACAGGCTGGGCCGGCGCTCGTAATTGACGCCGTCCTGATAGTGGTCGAACTGGCGGTCGCGCTGCAGCAGGCCGAAGCCGCGCGGGTTGTCGTCGGCGAAGGCCGATGCCAGGGTCCGCGGCGGGTTGTTGAGCGGGCGCCAGATGTGCTCGCCGGCGCCGTTCCAGATGGCCAGGCCGTCGGAATCGTGGACTTCGGGGCGCCAGTCCACCGCGGTGCCCTTCATGGTCTCGGAGAACCAGTACATCGAGGTGAGCGGCGCCAGGCCCAGCCGTGCCACGTCCTTGCGCAGGAACAGCGCGCATTCCACGTCCATCACCACGGCTTTGCCACGCTGCATGACGAACTTGTAGGCGCCCGTGATGCTGGGGCCGTCCAGCAGCGCATAGACGGTGACTGTGTCGCCCTTGCCCTCGGGCGTCTCGAAGTAGAAGTGGGTGAAATTCGGGAATTCTTCGGCCTTGCCGGCCTCGGCCACGTCGATGGCGATGCCGCGCGCGGACAGGCCGTACTGGTATAGCTCGCCGATTGCGCGGAAGTATGAGGCGCCCAGGAAGGCGACCCAATCGTTCTTTTTCCAGTCACGCACCTTCTGGTCGCCAAGGCGGCTCTCCTGGAAGCGGAAGCCCGCGAAGCCGCTGCCGCGCGGCAGCTTGTGCGCGGGGCTGTCGGCGGGCATGTCGAAGTAGCTTTCTTCGTAGACGATCTCGCGCGCATTGCTCTTGCCATCCCGGCCGCGGTCGATCACATGCATGCGCACCGGCGTGCGGAAGTAGGTGCCCAGGTGGAAGAACGTCACCGGGAACTGTCCCGGACCCTCGGCGAACAACGCGTTGTCGGGGCGGAAGCGGATCTTGCCGTGGGCGTCGTAGTCGATGCGGTCGAGTATCTCGGGCGGGGGCGCCGGCGGCGCTGCAAAGGGTTTGCCGGCCAGGGCGCGGGCCTGGTCGATGAGGGCGTCGAAGCTGAACGGGTGTGCGTCGCCCAGCTTGATCCCGCTGGCGGCCAACGCAGAAGGAGTGATGCCCAGTGCGGCCAGGGCAGCAGAGGCGGTGGCGGAAACCAGCAGGGTGCGGCGGTTCATCATGTGGCGTCAGCGTCCTTTTTCTCGTCTTAGGTCAGTGCAGAACTGTAAGAGACGCCACGGCCGGGCGAAAGTTCGGACACCGACTGTTACAGCAGGCGGCGATCCGGTCACTCGGCGGCGCGGGCACGGCGCTGCGCCCGCCGCTTCCGCGAGATCATGTTCAGCCCCTCCACCGCGGCCGAGAACGCCATCGCCGTATAGATATAGCCCTTGGGCACATGGGAGCCGAGGCCTTCGGCGACCAGCGTCATGCCGATCATCATCAGGAAGGCCAGCGCCAGCATCACGATGGTGGGGTTGCGATTGATGAAGTTGGCAAGCGGTGTGGCGGCGAACAGCATCGCCGTGACGGCGGCGATCACCGCGATGAACATGATCTCGACGTGTTCGGTCATGCCCACGGCGGTGATGATGCTGTCGATCGAGAACACCAGGTCCAGCACCAGGATCTGGCCGATGGCACTCGCGAAGCTCTGGGTCGCGCTGGCCATGCCGCTGTCCTCTCCCTCGGGCTCGCCCGAGACATGGTGGTGGATCTCGCGTGTGGCCTTCCAGACCAGGAACGCGCCGCCGGCGATCAGAATCAAGCCGCGCCAGGAGATGCCGCGCCCGAGCACGGTAAAGAGCGGTTCGGTCAGCGTGACGATGACGGCAATGGTGGCCAGGAGCGCTAGCCGCAGGATCAGGGCCAGGCCGATGCCTACGCGCCGCGCCTTCTCGCGCATGGCTTCCGGCAGCTTGTTGGTGAGGATGGAAATGAAGATCAGGTTGTCGATGCCAAGCACGATCTCCATGGCGACCAGCGTGGCCAGCGCGGCCCAGGCGACGGGATCCTGCAGCAAAGCGAGGGACGATTCCATGTCAGCTCCGGTCAGGGGGAGGGCCGGTGCCGCAGGCCCGCAAGCGCAGTGTTGCCGACATGGTAGCAAGCGCTTTTGACCGGTGGAAATCACGAACGCAAAGATTAGGGTTGTCGTCCGCCTTGATGGAATATAGTATGTGATATATCAGAAAATGCTATCGAGCCATCAAGGAGACAGGCAATGAAAGTGTGCATCTATGGGGCAGGCGCCATCGGCGGCTATGTCGGTGCCCAACTGGCGCGAGCGGGAGCAGAGGTCAGCTTCGTGGCGCGCGGCCCGCACCTGGCCGCCATGCAGGCCAACGGCGTCCGGCTGCTGATCGACGGCGAGGAGCGCGTCGCCAAGGTCAATTGCACCAGCGACCCGCGTGAACTCGGGCCGCAGGACTATGTGTTTGTCACCCTCAAGGCGCATTCGGTGCCCGGCGTGGTGGACCTGATGCAGCCGCTGCTGGGTCCGCAGACTGCGGTGGTCACGGGCGTCAACGGCATACCGTACTGGTACTTCTATAAGCATGGCGGCAAGCTGGCTGGCTCGACGCTGGAAAGCGTGGACCCGGGCGGCCGGCAATGGCGCGGTTTCGGGCCGGAGCGCGCGATCGGCTGCGTGGTCTATCCCGCTGCAGAAATCATCGAGCCCGGCGTGATCAAGCACGTGTACGGCAAGAAGTTTCCGCTGGGCGAACCTGACGGCAGCCATTCCGAGCGCGTGACGCGGCTCAGCGAGATGATGATGGCCGCCGACCTCGATGCGCCGGTGCGCGACAACATCCGCGACGAGATCTGGCTCAAGCTGTGGGGCAACCTGTGCTTCAACCCGATCAGCGCGCTGACGCATGCGACGCTGGACGTGATCACCGCCAACCCGGCCACGCGTGCGCTGTCGCGCCAGATGATGCTGGAGGCCCAGAGCATCGCCGAGTCCTTCGGCGTGAAGTTCCGCGTCGACGTCGAACGGCGCATCAATGGCGCGGGCGCGGTGGGGGCCCACAAGACATCGATGCTGCAGGACCTGGAAGCGGGCCGCGCGATGGAAATCGACCCGCTGCTCACCGTGGTGCAGGAAATGGGCCGGCTTGTCGGCCAACCCACGCCAATGTGCGACGCGGTGCTGGGCCTGATCAAGCAGCGCGACGAAATGGCCCGCCTGGCAGCCTGATCCGGAAGGCCTTTACCAGCCGCCCGGTCCCTGGCCCCGCATGGGAGCGGCCGGCGCTTTCCGCTGCAAAGCTGGCGGGGAAAGTCGCGTTTTCGTGGCTTCGCCATCCGGAATGGATAGCCATTGTGATATACCATATACGACAGACCGGGCACCGGGCGGACGCCGCCATCACGCTCCCATCGGGGTTTGATGCGATTCGGGAATGACTCCAGGCGATTTTGCTAAGCTGTGCAGGAATGCGGCGGGCAGCCATCGTGGCCGCTGCGCCACCGGTCTCACACGAGCTTATTCATGTCTGCGCAAAGCCAACCTATCGTCCAGTCTCCTGGACTGACCCTGTCCGTGCAACCGATCAACGCCGGTGCGAGCCTGCGCGACCAGGCCTACGCCATGCTGCGCCAGGCCATTGCCGACGCGGATATCTACCAGTCGCGCGACGAGATCCGGCTCGATGAGCGCGTGCTGAGCGAAGCCATGGGCGTGAGCCGCACGCCGATCCGAGAAGCCATGACGCTGCTGGAGCAGGAGGGCTTCCTGCGTACCGTGCCGCGGCGCGGCATCTACATCATGCGCAAGACCAAGCGCGAGATCGTGGAGATGATCCAGATGTGGGCGGCACTGGAAAGCATGGCGGCGCGCCTCGCCACGCTGCATGCCACCGATGCCGAGATCGCCCAGTTGCGGCGCATGTTCGACAGCTTCCGCGATTCGACACCGGCCGAGCACATCGAGGAATACTCGGACGCCAATATCGTGTTCCACCAGGCGATCGTGCAGCTGTCGAAGTCGCAGATCATCATGGACACGATCCGCAATATCTTTATCCACGTGCGGGCGATCCGGAAGATGACCATCTCCCAGAGCGACCGGGCGGCGCGCTCGATCGTCGACCACCTGCGCATCATCGAGGCGTTGGAAAAGCGCGACACCGAGTTGGCCGAGCGGCTGGTGCGGCAGCACTCGCTGGACCTGGCCGACTACGTCGAGAAGCACTGCGATTTCCTCGACTGAACTGCCGCAAGAGGGCAGTAGCTACCAGTGAGAACGGCGGACCTTGTCCGCCGTTCTTGTTTTGGGCTCCGCTCGAGCGTCTCGCATTTTGGTATGTGATATATCAGCGAGGGGAGTGCAAAATCATCCACATGATTTGCTCTTTCGCCACTTTGCTACCGCCTTGCTCCCCGTTGGCTTAAGCCAGACAAGGCTTAGCGCTGGGACGACGTCATCACTGCCGACGTCGGCTTTGCTGCATTGCAACGACGAAAGTTCGCAGCCGAGCAGGAAAATAGCTTGCCGTCTTCTGATATATCACATACCGTATGTCATCAGAGCGGTCGAGATGACCCGCACAGGTTAAACAAAAGCAGAGGAGACATTGCGATGGAAAGAAAAGCGCTGGATGGCATCCGTGTCCTGGACATGACGCACGTTCAGGCAGGCCCTTCCGCCACGCAGCTGATGGCATGGATGGGCGCCGACGTGATCAAGGTGGAAATGCCGGGGCGCGGTGACATCACCCGCAGCCAGCTGCGCGACGTGCCCAACGCCGACAGCCTGTACTTCACCATGCTCAACAGCAACAAGCGCAGCCTGACGCTGAACATGAAGACGCCCGAAGGCAAGGCGCTGCTCGAAGACCTGGTCCAGCGCAGCGACGTGCTGATCGAGAACTTCGGCCCTGGCGTGCTCGCGCGTGCGGGCTTCGACTGGGACCGCCTGCAGGACCTGAACCCGCGCCTGATCTATGCGTCGATCAAGGGCTTCGGCCCGGGTCCGTACCAGGACTGCAAGGCGTATGAAAACGTGGCCCAGTGCATGGGCGGCTCCGCCTCCACCACCGGCGATGCCGCTGGCGTACCGACCGTGACCGGCGCGCAGATCGGCGACTCGGGCACCGGCGTGCACTGCGTGGTCGGCATCCTGGCCGCGCTGCTGCAGCGCGAGCATTCGGGGCGCGGCCAGCGCGTCGAAGTCGCCATGCAGGACGCCGTGCTGAACCTGTGCCGCGTGAAGCTGCGCGACCAGCAGCGGCTCGATGCCGGCCCGCTGCGCGAGTACCCCAACGAGCAGTTCGACGACCACGTGCCGCGCGCGGGCAATGCATCGGGCGGCGGCCAGCCGGGTGCCGCGCTGCGCTGCTCGCCCGGCGGCCCCAACGACTACGTCTACGTCATCATCCAGCCGCAGGGCTGGGAGCCGCTGATGCGCCTGTGCGGCCGCGAGGACCTGATCACCGATCCGGAGTTCGCCACGCCCGAGGTGCGCCTGAAGAAGCTGGCGCAATGCTTCGGCATCATCGAGCAATGGACTATGGGTCGCACCAAGTTCGAGGTGATGAACGCGCTCAACGAAGTCGATGTGCCGTGCGGTCCGATCCTGTCGATGAAGGACCTGATCGAGGACAAGTCGATGTACGAGCGCGGCTACCTCGTGGAGCTGGACCACCCGACGCGCGGCAAGTACGTGCAGCTGGGTTCGCCGATCGCGCTGTCCGATTCGCCGGTGAAGGTGGAGCGCGCCCCGCTGCTGGGCGAGCACACCGAGGAAATCCTGGAGTGGCTGGGCCGCACGCCGGCGCAGATTGCTGCGATGAAGCTGGCCGGCGCCGTCTGAGCGCCGGCAGCCCCTCCCTCTGTCTCTCACACTGAGCGGGCGCGCCTGGCGCGTGCCCGCCGGAGGAGTATTTGCTGTGCAATCCTGGATTCGTTTTCGCCGTGCCGACGGCAGTATCGGTCATGGCCGCACCGAAGGCGACGGTAGCGACCGCGTCATTGAATACGATGGCCCCGGCTATGTCGACCCTCGACCCACTGGCGCCGCTTACAAGCTGGACGAACTGCACCTGCTTGCCCCGTGCGAGCCTGGCAAGGTCGTGGCGCTGTGGAACAACTTCCACGCGCTGGCGCGCAAGCTGGAAAAGCCCGTGCCGACCCACCCGCTGTTCCTGATCAAGCCGGCCACTTCGCTGGCGGGCCCCGGCGATGCCGTGGAGCGGCCGCGCAGCTATGACGGCAAGATCGTCTACGAGGGCGAGCTTGGCATCGTGATCGGCAAGAAGGCGCGCAATGTGTCGGTGGCCGAAGCGGCGTCGCACATCTTCGGCTACACCGTCGTCAATGACGTGACCGCCGCCGAGCTGATCGCCGCCGACCCCAATTTCCCGCAGTGGACTCGCGCGAAGGGCTTCGACACTTTCGGCTGCGTGGGCCCGGCCATCGTCCCCGGCTTCAACTGGCGCGCAGCCAGCGTGAAGACGCGGCTCGACGGCGTGGAGCGGCAGAACTACCCGCTCTCGGACATGATCTTCACGCCCGAAGAACAGGTCAGCCGCATCTCGCAGGACCTGACGCTGATGCCGGGCGATGTGATCGCCGTCGGCACTTCGCTGGGCGTGGGCTCGATGAAGGATGGCGCGGTGGTGGAGGTGAGCATCGAAGGCATCGGCTCGCTGGTGAACCACGTGCGCGGGTAAAGATCCGCCCAACAATCAAAGGGAAAGCCATGCCAATGACAATTGGTGTACCCCGGGAGGTCCATCCCGGGGAGCGGCGCGTTGCCGCGACCCCCGATTCGGTCAGGGAACTGACCAAGCTCGGTTATGAGGTGGCGGTGGAGTCCGGCGCCGGCGAGCAGGCCTCGTTCTCGGACGAAGCGTACCGGGCCGCCGGCGCAGCCATCGTGGATGCCGCCAGCCTGTGGGCGTCGGTCGACGTGGTGATCAAGGTGCGCCCGCCGCAAGTGCATCCGGGCCTGGGCGTGGAAGAAGCGGCGCTGCTCAAGAAGCATGCCGCGCTGATCAGCTTCGTCTGGCCCGCGCAGCATATGGCGCTGCTGGAGCGGCTGTCGCAGCGCGGCGCCACGGTGCTGGCGATGGACTGCGTGCCGCGCATCTCGCGTGCGCAGAAGCTCGATGCGCTCAGTTCGATGGCCAATATGGCTGGCTATCGTGCGGTGATCGAAGCCGCGCATGCATTCGGCCGCCCATTCGCCGGCCAGATCACGGCGGCGGGCAAGATCCCGCCCGCGCGCGTACTGGTGATCGGCGCAGGCGTGGCGGGCCTTGCGGCCATCGGCGCGGCGCGCAGCCTGGGCGCTGTGGTGCGCGCCTTCGACACGCGGCCCGTGGTGCGCCAGCAGATCGAAAGCCTCGGCGCCGAATTCCTGACCGTCGAAATCGAGGAAGACGGCAGCGGCAGCGGCGGCTATGCCAAGGAGATGAGCCCGGCGTTCATCGAGGCGGAGATGAAGCTCTTCGCCGAGCAGGCGCGCGAGGTGGACATCATCATCACCACCGCGCTGATTCCCGGCAAGCCTGCGCCACGCCTGCTGGAAGCCGACACGGTGGCGCTGATGCGACCCGGCAGCGTGGTGGTGGATCTGGCCGCGGAGCAGGGCGGCAACTGCGTGCTGACCGTGCCCGGTGAAGCGGTCACGCACCAGGGGGTAACGGTAGTTGGCTACACCGACCTGCCCAGCCGCATGGCGGCGCAGTCGAGCCAGCTCTACGCCACCAATATCCGGCACCTGCTGACGGAGCTGACGCCCGGCAAGGACGGCCAGCTCGTGGTCGACATGGATGACGAAATGATCCGTGGCGCCACGGTGCTGCACCAGGGCGACGTCACCTGGCCGCCGCCGCCGCTGAAGACCTTGCCGCCGCCAGCGCCCGCGGCCGGGGCGCCGGCGCAAGTGGAACCCGCCGCGCCGCCCAGCCGCACGGGCTCGACGCTGGTCGCACTGGCCATCGCCGTGATGGCGTTGCTGGCGCTCGGTGCCGTGGCACCACCAGCCTTCATGGCCCACTTCACGGTATTCGTGCTGGCGATCTTCGTCGGCTACCAGGTCGTGTGGAACGTGACCGCCGCACTGCATACGCCGCTGATGAGCGTGACCAACGCGATCAGCGGGATCATCGTGGTCGGCGCGCTCGTGCAGCTCGGCAAGCCGTCGCTCGTCACCGCCATCGTCGCCGGCGCGGCGGTGCTGATTGCCACCATCAACATCGCGGGCGGCTTCCTGGTGACGCAGCGCATGCTGAAGATGTTCCAGCGCGACTGAGGAGACAGATATGCCTTCGGGAATCAGCAGTATTGCTTACCTGGGCGCCAGCGCGCTCTTCATCCTCAGCCTGAGCGGGCTGAGCCATCCGGCCACGGCGAAGCGCGGCAACCTGCTGGGCATCGCCGGCATGGCGATCGCGGTGCTGACCACGGTGCTGGCCGGGAGCCCTGACGGGGTGCCCATCATCATCGGCGCGATGGTGCTCGGCGCGGCGGCCGGCGCCGTGCTGGCCCGGCGCGTCGAGATGACGCAGATGCCGGAGCTGGTCGCGGTGCTGCACAGCTTCGTCGGCCTGGCCGCCGTACTGGTGGGCTACGCCAACTACCTCGATGCCCATGCGCTCACGGGCGCCGAGAAAGCGATCCATGAGGTCGAGACCTATCTCGGCATCCTGATCGGCGCGGTGACGTTCACGGGCTCGGTGATCGCCTTTCTCAAGCTGCGCGGCACGCTTGGCGGCAAACCGACGCTGCTGCCAGGCCGCCACGTGCTCAATGCGCTGGCGCTGGTGGTGTGCGTGGTGCTGGCTTACCAGTTCCTGAACGCACCTTCAGTGCAGGACGGGCTGGTGCCGCTGGGCGTGATGACGGTGATCGCGCTACTGGTGGGCGCGCACCTGGTCGCGGCGATCGGCGGCGCCGACATGCCGGTGGTGGTGTCGATGCTGAACAGCTACTCCGGCTGGGCCGCCGCGGCGACCGGCTTCATGCTCGGCAACGACCTGCTCATCATCACCGGTGCGCTGGTGGGGTCGAGCGGCGCCATCCTCAGCTACATCATGTGCAAGGCCATGAACCGCAAGTTCCTGTCGGTGATCCTGGGCGGGTTCGGCGCGACTCAGGCCAAGGGCGCGGCAACGGAGCAGGGCGAAGTGCTGCCGGTCTCCAGCGACGAGGTCAGCGCGCTGCTGAAGGACGCGAACGAGGTCATCATCGTTCCCGGCTATGGCATGGCGGTGGCGCAGGCGCAGGGCACCATCAGCGAGATCGCGCGGCGGCTGCGCGCGCAGGGCGTCAATGTGCGCTTCGGCATTCATCCGGTGGCTGGCCGCTTGCCCGGGCACATGAACGTGCTGCTGGCCGAAGCGCGCGTGCCGTATGACATCGTGCTCGAGATGGAGGAGATCAACGACGACTTCGAGCATGCCGACGTCGTCCTGGTGGTCGGCGCCAACGATATCGTTAACCCGGGGGCACTCGAGGATCCCGCCAGCCCCATCGCCGGCATGCCGGTGCTCGAAGTCTGGAAGGCGCGCACCGTGGTGGTGTCCAAGCGCAGCATGGCGGCCGGCTATGCAGGCGTCGACAACCCCTTGTTTTACAAGGAGAACACGCGGATGTGGTTCGGCGATGCCAAGGGCAGCGTGGACGCGCTGCTGCGCCAACTCGAGGAGGTTCCTGCCTGATTGCCGCTGCTACGCGCCGCCGTTGATGACGATGCCTTATGTATCAAGTCGCAGTCATCTGGCGGCGCTACGCGAAATTGATGCGGAATCCGCAATATATAAACGATCGTGAATACATACGATAAAAAAGTTTAAGCCTGACGAAATTAAGCATCGGGTAGCATCAATCCCGGAGTTACGTGCCGCAATGTCAGGCGCCGATCTAGTTGTGAAGAAGGGTTCCGAATAGAGCAGCCCTAAGCAGTCCCGTCGAGGACGCAAAAAAAGCACTAGGAGACACATAGATGGCGCATCAAGAAGCGGGAGCCATGTCCGGCAATGGACGTGGCCTGCAGAATCGTTGGTTCCAACTGGCCGTAGGCGTGGTTTGCATGGGCCTGGTGGCGAACCTGCAGTATGGCTGGACTCTCTTTGTGTCACCGATGGACGCCAAGCATCATTGGGGCACGTCCGCGATCCAGGTGGCATTTTCCATATTCATCGTGACCGAAACCTGGCTGGTGCCGCTGGAAGGCTGGCTGGTGGACAAGTTCGGCCCGCGGCCGGTGGTGGCCGGCGGGGCGATCTGCGCGGGCCTGGCGTGGGTGATGAACGCGTATGCGACGACACTGCCGGAGCTGTACGCGGCGGCGGTGATCGCGGGCATCGGCGCGGGCGGCGTGTACGGCACGTGCGTGGGCAATGCGCTGAAGTGGTTCCCGGACAAGCGCGGCCTGGCAGCGGGCCTGACGGCAGCGGGCTTTGGCACGGGCGCGGCGCTGACGGTAATTCCTATTGCAAACATGATCCACAGCGCAGGTTACGAGAAGGCGTTCCTGTTCTTCGGGATCCTGCAAGGCGTGGCGATCTTCGTGCTGGCGCTGCTGCTGGTGAAGCCGCGGGCACCGAAGGGGGCAGTGGCGGCGAAGGCGGTGCTGACGAACCCGGTGGAGTTCACGCCGGGCCAGATGGTGAAGACGCCGGTGTTCTGGCTGATCTATGTGAGCTTCGTGGCGGTGGCCGCGGGCGGCATCATGGCGACGGCGCAACTGGGCCCGATCGCGAAGGACTTCGGCTTCGCCTCGATGCCGGTGACGATGCTGGGCATGACGCTGCCGCTGCTGACGATGACGCTGTCGATCGACAACCTGTGCAACGGCTTTACGCGTCCGCTGTGCGGCTTCCTCTCCGACCGGTTCGGTCGCGAGAACACGATGTTCGTGATCTTCATCGGCGAAGGCCTGGCGCTGCTCGGGCTGATGCAGTTCGGCCACGACCCGTATGCGTTCATGTTCTTCGCGGCGCTGACATTCCTGTTCTGGGGCGAGATCTTCTCGATCTTCCCGGCGCTGTGCGCGGACACGTTTGGCAGCAAGTTCGCGGCGGCGAATGCGGGCACGTTGTACACGGCAAAGGGGACGGCGGCGATGCTGGTGCCGCTGGCATCGGTCCTGTCGGCGCGCGGCGGCTGGGACGCGGTGTTCACGGTGGCGGCCGTCGTGACAATCGCAGCGGGCGTGTCGGCAAAGCTCGTGCTGGCACCGATGCGCAAGCGGTTCATCACGGGCCATGCGGAGGCGTCCATGTCCATGCCGGTGTCGGACGTTGCTTTCCTTGCGAGTGCGTCGGCCAGGCGCGGCGATTAAGCGGGTATGACCTTGTTTGCATGACGCATTGAGGTTTTTGGAGGTCTGGCGCTTGCGTCAGGCCATCAGGCGCAAGCGCCTGGAGTAGGGCGGGCGCGACACGTTGAGGACCTCGTCAAAGCATTTCAGAGGGCCTCAAAGCGCCCGAAACCGTGGTATGTGATATATCTAAAGACTGGAGTCTACAGGGCCGTTGGCTTATGGAGCGGCTCCGTTCCATCTGTGTGTAGTGTGAATGAATCGTGCAGATTGAGGAGTTGTGCTGATTTAGGCGAAGATCGAAGCGGATTTGCTGCACTGCAGTGACGAAAGTTGGTTGCGAAGTGGAAAATAGCTTGCCGATCGCTGATATATCACATACCGTATGTCATCAAGACCGGTCGAACAGACTGGCAGAGATTGAAGCAGGGGAAGTCCCCGCGCACCACAAACACAAGTCTGATGAGGAGACCAAGCATGTCCGAAGTCGTAGCGAAGCGGGTCGAGAGCACCACCGCCTGAAACAGAAAAATTCCAACCCCAGTCAATTTGTATAGAAGGAAGCAACCATGGCAGAAGTCGGAAACGAGCTGCAGCGTCACGCTGTGGAAGAACATCAGGCACAAACCGATGGTTTTCATCTGGTCATCGACGCGCTCAAGCTGAACGGCATCGAAAACATCTACGGCTTGCCCGGCATTCCGGTCACCGACCTGGCGCGTCTGGCGCAGGCCAACGGCATGCGCGTCATCAGCTTCCGTCATGAGCAGAACGCAGGCAACGCCGCAGCGATTGCCGGCTTTATCTCGCAAAAGCCGGGCGTTTGCCTGACCGTGTCGGCGCCGGGCTTCCTGAACGGGCTGACGGCACTGGCGCACGCCACCACCAACTGCTTCCCGATGATCCTGATCAGCGGCTCGAGCGAGCGCGAGATCGTCGATCTGCAGCAGGGTGACTACGAAGAGATGGACCAGCTGGCCATCGCCCGTCCGCACGCCAAGGCTGCCTTCCGCGTGCTGCACGCAGAAGACATCGGCGTTGGTATCGCTCGCGCCATTCGTGCCGCCGTGTCGGGCCGTCCGGGCGGTGTGTACCTCGACCTGCCGGCCAAGCTGCTGGGCCAGTCGCTGGAGGCCGAGAAGGGCAAGAAGTCGCTGATCAAGGTAGTGGATCCGGCCCCGCGCCAGTTGCCGGCACCGGACTCGGTGGACCGCGCCGTCTCGCTGCTGAAGAACGCCAAGCGCCCGCTGATCCTGCTGGGCAAGGGTGCCGCCTACGCACGCGCCGACGAAGAAATCCGCGCGCTGGTCGAGAAAACCGGCATTCCGTACCTGCCGATGTCGATGGCCAAGGGCCTGCTGCCCGACACGCACCCGCAATCGGCCTCGGCGGCACGTTCGTACGTACTGGCTGAAGCCGACGTGGTGATGCTGGTCGGCGCCCGCCTCAACTGGCTGCTGGCGCACGGCAAGGGCAAGACCTGGGGCGGTCCAAAGCAATTCATCCAGATCGACATCTCGCCGACCGAGATGGACAGCAACGTCGCCATCGCCGCGCCGGTGGTGGGTGACATCGGTTCGTGCGTGTCGGCGATCCTCGGCAAGGTCGGCAACGACTTCGCCAAGCCGCCTGCCGAGTGGCTGAATGCGGTGTACGAACGCAAGGACAAGAACCTGGCGAAGATGGGCGAGTTGCTGAACAAGGATGTCTCGCCGATGAACTTCCACACGGCGCTACGCGTGCTGAAGGACGTCATCAAGGCCAATCCAAGCATCTCGTTCGTCAACGAAGGCGCCAACACGCTGGACTACGCCCGTGCCGTGATCGACATGTACGAGCCGCGCAAGCGCCTCGACGTCGGCACCTGGGGCGTGATGGGTGTGGGCATGGGCTACGCGGTTGCCGCGGCGGTCGAGACCAACAAGCCGGTGCTGGCGCTGTGCGGTGACAGTGCATTCGGCTTCTCGGGCATGGAAGTCGAGACGATCTGCCGTTACAACCTGCCGGTCTGCATCGTCATCTTCAACAACAACGGCATCTACAAGGGCGTCGACGTGAACCCGACCGGCGGCAAGGACCCGGCGGTCACGACCTTCGTGCCGGGCGCGCGCTACGACAAGATGATGGAAGCGTTCGGCGGCGTCGGCGCCAACGTCACCACGCCGGCGGAACTCGAAGCCGCGGTGAACGAAGCCCTGCGCTCGGGCAAGCCCACGCTGGTCAACGCCGTCATCGACCCGTCTGCCGGCACCGAAAGCGGCCGCCTGACCAACCTGAACCCGCAAAGCTCGGCCAAGAAGTAACTCACCCGAACTTCACCCTGATCATCCAATAGGAGACGAAAGTGAACCTCCCGCTCAAAGGCATCAAGATCATCGACTTCACGCACGTCCAGGCCGGCCCCGCCTGCACGCAGCTTCTCGCCTGGTTCGGCGCAGACGTCATCAAGGTGGAACGCCCGGGCTCCGGCGACGTGACCCGCACGCAGCTGCGCGACATTCCCGATGCCGACGCGCTGTACTTCACCATGCTGAACAGCAACAAGCGCTCGCTGACGCTGGACACCAAGAAGCCGGACGGCAAGAAAATCCTGGAGCAGCTGATCCGCGAATCGGACGTGCTGGTCGAGAACTTTGGCCCCGGCGCGCTGGACCGCATGGGCTTTTCGTGGGAGCGCATCAATGAACTGAACCCGGGCATGATCGTGGCATCGGTCAAGGGCTTCAGCGACGGCCACCACTATGAAGACCTGAAGGTCTACGAGAACGTGGCGCAGTGCGCCGGCGGTGCGGCGTCGACCACCGGCTTCTGGGACGGCCCCCCGACCGTGTCGGCTGCAGCGCTGGGCGATTCGAACACCGGCATGCACCTGGCCATCGGCATCCTGACTGCCATCATCGGCCGCCAGCAGACCGGCAAGGGCCAGAAGGTCGCCGTGTCGATGCAGGACGCCGTGCTGAACCTGTGCCGCGTGAAACTGCGCGACCAGCAGCGCCTGGACCGCCTGGGCTACCTGGAAGAGTATCCGCAGTATCCGCATGGCGAGTTCAGCGACGTGGTGCCCCGCGGCGGCAACGCCGGCGGCGGCGGGCAGCCGGGCTGGGTGCTGAAGTGCAAGGGCTGGGAGACCGATCCCAACGCCTACATCTACTTCACCATCCAGGGCCACGCCTGGGAGCCGATCTGCAAGGCGCTGGGCAAGGAAGAGTGGATCAGCGATCCGAACTACAACACGCCCAAGGCTCGCCAGCCGCATATCTTCGATATCTTCAACACCATCGAAGCCTGGCTGGCCGACAAGACCAAGTACGAGGCGGTGGACATCCTGCGCAAGTTTGATATTCCGTGCGCGCCGGTGCTGTCGATGAAGGAAATCGCCGCGGATGAATCGCTGCGCAAGAGCGGCTCGATCGTGGAAGTCCCGCACAAGGAGCGCGGCACCTACCTGACCGTGGGCAGCCCGATCAAGTTCTCGGGCATGAAGCCGGAAATCACCGGTTCGCCGCTGCTCGGCGAGCACAGCGAGGAAGTGCTGGCGGGGCTGGGCTACGCGCCGGAAGACATCAAGCGCCTGCGCGAGAGCCAGGTGATCTGAGCCAGGCCGCGAATGCCTGAACGGGCCTGAACGCCGGGGTGCGCGCAAGCGGTCTCCGGCGTTTTTTGCTGGAACGGGCAGCTGTGCCAAACTGTGTCGCTGCAAGCTGCCGTATTGCCACCATCCATACACCCTGCCGCAATGTCCGGCAAAGAGGGGATCCCCATGCCAGCCAGCATCGATTACGAGCAACTCGCATCTGCCATCGGCGATGCCATCATCATCTCCGACGCCAATGGCGCCATCACGCTCTGGAACCCGGCGGCCGAACGCATGTTCGGCTACACGCAGGCCGAAGCCATGGGCCAATCGCTGGACCTGATCATCCCGGAGCGGCTGCGCGGCCGTCACTGGGAGGGCTACGACAAGACCATGGCCACCGGCATCACGCGCTACGGGCACGACCTGCTGAAGGTGCCGGCGGTCGACAAGAACGGCAAGGCCATGTCGATCGCATTCACCGTGGCGCTTCTGCATGGGCCGGACGGAAAGATATCGGGCATCGTCGCGGTCATTCGTGACGAGACCGTGCGCTTCCAGGAAGAACGCGCCCTGCGCAAGCGGATTGCCGAACTCGAAGCTCAGGTGAGTACCGCGGCGTAGACGGGTGGTTGCCGGGGTGCCTGCCGGCAGCTTCCGTCATGTGGAAGGGCGTCTGAGATGCCCCTTCCACAGTCGGAGGACGTTCAGTCGTCCTCGCGCCAGTGGCGCCATTCGCGGTGACGCTCACGCCATTCGTGCTCGCGCCAGCGCTGCTCGCGCCATTCGTGCTCACGCCACTCGCGGTCGCGCCAGCCGCCATAGTAGCCGGGCGCAACGACAACAGGCTGTGGCTGGACGACCACGGGCGGGGGCGGCGCGTAGACAGGTGCCGCATATACCGGTGGGGCGGCGAAGACCGGTCCGGGCAGCCCGATGCCGATGCCGACGTCCACGTGGGCTTGCGCGCTGGCCGATGCAAGGGCTGAAAGTCCGGCCAGCAGGCCGATGGTCAGGAACTTCTTCATAGTCAAATGCCTCGTGAGGTCGGGAGGAGGGGCCGCCAGCCGGTCCCAGTCTGATCCCGCTTGATTCGCTAACGGGGCCGCGGCTTTGTCCGATGACGCGGAATCCTGGGCAATTTGTATCCAAATCTGTTCAGCCCACTGGCCGGTGTGCCGCTCAGCCCCGCCTGAGTCTTCTCCCGTACAACGTTTTCCTTTTCATCAATGCACTGGACCATCCAGCGGTCGCCACGGCGGCCGGCGCATTCTCGTTTGTGGCCGCATCTGAGGAAGCCCACGAACTGCAGGACGACGGTATCCTGCGGCATTTGCAAAGATGGCGCGTCTGGCCCGTCTCGCAAGCAGGGCTTGGTGGGAAATAATTTTCTATAAAAACTAATTGTTGTTTCCGCATCGGCTGGATGTGCGCCCAAAGTTCCTTCAGGTGTTTTTCCGGCTCTCATCGCGCTGCAAACCTGCGACTTTTCCTGAGGAATACGGGGCAAATCCCCATGTGAAGACTATGCTTGGGTGTGACAGACTATGTGCTTCCGGATGTCAACGAGATGAACATTTATTTCGTTTACAAACGATTACGTGCTAGGTAGCAAATGTGCTGCGCAATGCAGCAGTGCAGTGCCTCGAATGAAAGTGAATAAGATAGTGGACGGAAAGTTGTTGGGTGGCGCGGTCACGGGTTCACGCAAGACAGCGGCGGCTCTTTTGATCCATGGCCTTGGCGGTACCGAACATGAACTGCGGCTCGTGGAGAAGACACTGAAGGGAGAGGGGTACGAAACGAAGTGCGCTGTACTGCCCGGACATGGCACGCGTCCCGAAGATCTGGTCGGCGTGCGCTTCGAGCATTGGCTTGAAGCGGTATCCGTGCAATACCTTGAAATGCGTGCCGAGTATGAAACCGTTCACATCGTTGGCATGTGCATGGGCGCCTTGCTGGCGCTGGCGCTGAGCCAGCTGATCGGCGACAGGCGTGGCAGGGTTGTCGCGCTGGCGACGCCGGTATTTCTCGATGGCTGGTCGCTGCCCTGGTATCGGGCGCTGCGGCATCTGGCCTATCACATTCCCAAGGTGCGCAACAATTTCCGCGTGAAGGAATCCGAGCCGTTCGGCGTCAAGAACGGCGTATTGCGCGCGGCAATCAAGGCGCGCTTCCTGCGCGGCGATACCTTCCACTATTCGTGGACACCGCTCGCCTGTATTCGCGAACTCGACCGGCTGCGCAGCTATGTCCGAAAGCGCATCCGGTGTGTTACCCGGCCGGCACTTATCATCCATGCCCGTGAAGACGAGCTGACGAGCCTGCGTTCAGCCTACTTCCTCAGCAAGCACATCCGTGCCGCAAAGCTGCTGGTCGTTGACGAGAGCTATCACATGCTCAGTATCGACAATGACCGCAGGCTGGTCGCCAACACCGTGGCACAGTTTCTCGCCGAAGACGAATGTTCCGGGCAGAGCAGGGCAGCCCGCCTTTCCGGCGCATTTCCCGAACCGGCAAACGAGCCGTTCGAGCCCGTGGTCGCCGGCGCTTAGTCAGCCATCGACTGGTTTCCCTGGCCGACGATGCGCCCTGACCCGGCCGCCATGGCTGGTCGGGTCAGGGGTTCCGCCGATGGTTAGCGATGAAATGCCCTCGGCGAGAGGCGGGAAATCGGGATCCCGAATCTTACCGTTCCACGACATTCGCCGACTACAAACAAAAAATGCGAGGGCGCCCCGTGAGCGCACTCGCTTCAAGTGGAGGTCGGGTGTCTCAGTTGAGATGTCCGACCGCTCGCAGGTACTCGTTCTTCTTGTCGAAGATCAGCTGGCTCAGGAAGGCCGCATCGTAAGCCTTGAGCAGATGGGTATGGTGTTCCTCGATATAGCGGGCCACGCGCTCCTTCTCGCATTCGATGCCGCACAGCCATTCGTACATGGCCTCGTCCCAGCGGAAGCGCAGGCCCAGTTCGATGAAGGCCGCATTGTAGGCGGCAAGCTGGGTGGCGCGCGAAAGCGGTTGGTTGTCGCGGCCGAGCGTGGCGGCCGGCTGGCGTTCGATCTCGATCTGGTTCATGGTGTGCCTCCTGTCTTCTCTCTGGCGGTGCGTTGAGGGAAGCATAGAGGCGCCCATGGATTTACGATAATTAAAGTTTCATCTATAAACCATAAGACATCGTTTATATATCAGCCGTGACGGATAAGGCCCTCCACGCCAGTGATGCGCTGGATCAGCCCCGCGCCTTCCTCCATCAGGAATTGCTTGAACGCGAGTGCCACCGGGGGTAGCCGCTTGTTCTTGCGGTGCACCACATACCAGTTGAGCATGACCGGAAAGCCCTCGATGTCGAGCACGGCGAGCTTGCCGGTCTGCAGTTCCAGCCCAACCGTATGGGCCGAGAGGAAGGCAATGCCCATGTTGGCGATGACCGCCTGCTTGATGGTCTCGGTGCTCTTGATCTCCATGGCAATGCGCAGGTTGGAGAGCTTGCCGGCAAAGCCCTCCTGCATGGAGTTCCAGGTGTCGGACCCTTTCTCGCGAGAGACGAAGGCCTCGTCGGTCAGCGCGGACAGGGGGATATTGCGTTGCCCGACAAGCGGGTGGCTCGGCGCGGCCACGATCACGTAGGGGTGCGGCGCGAAGGTCTCGTTGATCGTATCCATGCCTTCGGGCGGGCGCACCATCACGGCGAGGTCCGTGAGGTTGCCAGCCAACTGGTGCAACAGCTCCTCGCGATTGTGCACTGCAAGATTCAGCGTCACGCCATCGTGGCGCTCCATGAATTCGGCCAGCAGCCGCGGGAAAAAGTAATCGCCCGCGCTGATCACGGCCACGTTCAGCCGGCCGCCCGAAATGCCCTTGAGCTGCGACATGGCGTCTTCGGCTTCGCGAAACTGCTGGATGATGCTGCGGCTGTAGTGCAGCATCTCGTGCCCGGCCGGGGTGAGATAGATCTTCTTGCCCAGCTGCTCGAACAGCGGCAGGCCGACGTGGCTTTCCAGCTGCCTGACCTGCGTCGAGACGGCCGGCTGGGTCAGGTGCAGCTCTTCGGCGGCACGCGAAAAACTCATGTGCCTGGCAACCGTTTCAAAGACTTTCAGCTGGCGCAGTGTGGCGTTTCTCATCAGTCGTTCCGTGCAATATATAAACGTTCGTCAATGCATATGATAAAAAACTTTAAGCCGTCTGAATCTTAGATTGAAGTAGCATCAATCCCACAGATTTGCATGCCGCAATGTCAGGCGCCGATCTAGTCGTGTAGGGCCCACCTCACAGAGGCCCGGAAGGGCGTCCCGCCAGGGACGCATCAGACAAGCACTAGGAGACAGTAGATGGCGCAACATCAAGTGGCAGCCGCGACCGGCAATGGACGCGGCCTGCAGAATCGTTGGTTCCAACTGGCCGTAGGCGTGGTTTGCATGGGCCTGGTGGCGAACCTGCAGTATGGCTGGACTCTCTTTGTGTCACCGATGGACGCCAAGCATCATTGGGGCACGTCCGCGATCCAGGTGGCATTTTCCATATTCATCGTGACCGAAACCTGGCTGGTGCCGCTGGAAGGCTGGCTGGTGGACAAGTTCGGCCCGCGGCCGGTGGTGGCCGGCGGGGCGATCTGCGCGGGCCTGGCATGGGTGATGAATGCGTATGCGACGACGCTGCCGGAGTTGTACGCGGCGGCGGTGATCGCAGGTATCGGCGCGGGCGGCGTGTACGGCACGTGCGTGGGCAATGCGCTGAAGTGGTTCCCGGACAAGCGGGGCCTGGCAGCGGGTCTGACGGCGGCGGGTTTTGGCGCCGGCTCGGCGATCACCGTGATTCCGATCGCGAACATGATCCAGAGCTCGGGCTATGAGAAGGCGTTCCTGTTCTTCGGGATCCTGCAGGGCGTGGCGATCTTCGCGCTGGCATTGCTGCTGGTGAAGCCGCGGGCACCGAAGGGAGCAGTGGCGGCGAAGGCGGTACTGACCAACCCGGTGGAGTTCACGCCAGGGCAGATGGTCAAGACGCCAGTGTTCTGGCTGATCTATGTGAGCTTCGTGGCGGTGGCCGCGGGCGGCATCATGGCGACGGCGCAACTGGGCCCGATCGCGAAGGACTTCGGCTTCGCTTCGATGCCGGTGACGATGCTGGGCGTGACGCTGCCGCTGCTGACGATGACGCTGTCGATCGACAACCTGTGCAACGGCTTTACGCGTCCGCTGTGTGGCTTCCTCTCCGATCGGTTCGGTCGCGAGAACACGATGTTCGTGATCTTCATCGGCGAAGGCCTGGCGCTGCTCGGGTTGATGCAGTTCGGCCACAACCCGTATGCGTTCATGTTCTTCGCGGCACTGACGTTCCTGTTCTGGGGCGAGATCTTCTCGATCTTCCCGGCGCTGTGCGCGGACACGTTCGGCAGCAAGTTCGCGGCGGCGAATGCGGGCACCTTGTACACGGCAAAGGGGACGGCGGCGATGCTGGTGCCGCTGGCATCGGTCCTGTCGGCGCGCGGCGGCTGGGATGCAGTGTTCACCGTGGCGGCCGTCGTGACGATCGCAGCGGGCGTGTCGGCAAAGCTGGTGCTGGCGCCGATGCGCAAGCGGTTCATCACGGGCCATGCGGATGCGGTGGCCGTGTCGGATGCCGCATTCATGGTGCGTCCCCGAAGGGAAGCGGAATAAGACGGAGCAGGGAGAAATCGGGTGAGCCGGGATCTCGCATCCGGGCCCCTGAATGCCCCCGGCAAACGGTCTGCGCATGGCGCAGGCCTTTTGCCATGTGGGCCACGGACACAACAAACACAGCACAGGCGGACGGGCCGCCAGGGAGACAGCCGTGAGCAGACTGCAATCATCCACGCTTGCCGCAGGACCGCATCGCAGCCTCGCGCTGCCGTTGCCTCAAGGGAACCGGGGCGGAGGAGGGCGGCCATGAATATCTCGCTTCCCCAACTGAAGGCGTTTGCCGCGGTCGCGCGGCACAAGAGCTTCACGCGCGCGGCCGCGGAACTGGGCCTGACGCAGTCGGCGGTCAGCCGAAGCGTGCGCGAACTCGAAGAGGAGATCGACCAGCGCCTGTTCGACCGCACCACGCGGCAGGTGGAACTGACCGACGCAGGGCAGCACCTGTCGCAACGCATCTGTCACCTGATCGAAGAAGTCGAGCAGACCCTGCGAGACAGCCAGGGCGCGGCGCGGCCGTCGCAAGGCCTGGTGCAGATCGCGACCGATCCCGTACTGAGTTCGATGTCCGTGCCCGCGTGGCTCGCCGGCTGCCGCAAGGCCTGGCCGGCGATCGCGATCCACTTGAAGGACCGTTCGCAAGAGTCGGTGCTGCAAAGCGTGCGCAGCGGAGAAGTGGACTTCGGCATCGCCACCGATCCGCAGCCGGGCGACGATCTCTATTGCGAACCGTTGTGCATCGATCCGTATCACGCGGTGTTGCCGGCAGAGCATCCGCTCGCCTCGCGCGACGCGATTGCGTGGGGCGACCTGTGCAATGCCAACTTGCTCACGCTGGACCAGCAATGCGGCGTACAGCCCGTCGTGGAAAAGGCGCTCAGCAACCATCACGTGCGCGCGGGTTCTTTGCAGTTGCTGGGCCATTTCGCCGCCGTCTTCGGCATGGTGGCGCTTGGCCTCGGCATCGGCGTGGTGCCGTCGCGCGCGCAGGCGGGTGGCCTCCATCCCGCCGCGGTCATGCGGCCGCTGAGACCCCAGGTGACGTCGACGGTCATGTTGGTGCGCCGCAAGAGCCGGTCGCTCAAGCCGAATGCGGCCGCGATCTGGGATGCGCTGCGCGGGCTCGAGTACAAGGACGCGGCCGAACCCGGCTGGCAGCCGCCGATCGCGGTGGAGGCTTAGGAAAACGGGGTCAGGACCAGGCCTCCGCCGAGTGCTGTTGCATAGAAGCAAAACCCTATTGATATATTACATACAGGATATTTACACATACTGCAGCGCAGCATATAATGAAAACTCCTAACCACAACGCAATCGGAGTTTTCAAATGGAAGTCGCTCTTCTCTTCGTTCTCGGCCTTGGCCTGATCGCAGCCGGCGTCGGCATGACGACGCTGCTGGCTACGCGCCTGCCCGTCGATGTGCTCGTGACCGCGCAGGCGCACGGTCGCTTCGCAGGTCTGGGTTCGAACCAGGAAAGCGATGGCGTTGGCCGCGCTCGTCCGTCACGCACGGTGGCTGCCGCCGGCGAACTGGCGTACGCCTGAGCCTGTTCGCACCCCGCGTCGTCCCGACTGAACGGCGCATCTGACAAGGGCTGTAGCGGCCGGCAACCCTTGGAGCAATACCCCAATCCCGCAACCTCACAAGCTGGCCTTGGCTATTCGACGCAAGGCCGCGAACGCGAGGCAGGAACCTGGCGGATACCCGGCCGCCATCCCCCTCGTAAATGCGCAACCATTGAGCAGGCTGCAGGCTCAATCCGGCAGAGCGCCGGTATTTCCTGTATCGGTTTGTCCATACAAACTAGTAATGTCTTAGTTGTATGGTTCTAGGGACTTTCCCCAGCCCGGTCGTCTTCCCCGATTTCCGGTCCTCCGAATCCCGTCATGGTGACGGCCGTCCTGGCTCGCCCGATTGATGCGGCAAGCGAGGGTAACCTCTTGATTTCCAATAACTCCTCCAAGCTGCAAGCAGCGCCGTTGATGCATGCCGCGCACCAGTCGCGAGGCAGTCGCGCGGCACGGTCATTTTTGCCGGAGAAGCCGTGCTGCATGGCCGCGAAGAATACGCTTGACTTGGTTGATATATCACATACCGTATAGCACTAGAACGGCTCAGCTGTTCGGGAAAGTGCGATAAGCGAGAGGCGTCAGGCAGGCGCCCATATCTTCCACCACAGGCAGTCTTCGACTGCCTAGAAGGAGACATCAATGGAACTGCAGCAGAGGGAATCCACGTCGCGCTTTGCGTCGCCGTGGGTACAGCTGGTCTTCGGCGTCATCTGTATGGCGATGATTGCCAACATGCAGTACGGGTGGACGCTGTTCGTCAACCCGATCGATGACAAATACCACTGGGGCCGCACCGCGATCCAGGTCGCGTTCACCATCTTCGTCGTGACGGAGACGTGGCTGGTGCCGATCGAAGGCTACCTGGTCGACAAGTACGGTCCGCGTCCCGTGGTCGTGGGTGGTGGTCTGCTGTGCGCGATCGCCTGGGTGCTGAACTCGATGGCCTCGTCGCTGCCTATGCTGTATTTCGCGGCGGCCATCGGCGGTGTCGGTGCGGGCGCGGTCTATGGCACCTGCGTGGGCAATGCGCTGAAGTGGTTCCCGAACCGGCGCGGCCTGGCCGCGGGCATTACTGCGGCGGGCTTCGGCGCGGGTTCCGCGATGACCGTGGTGCCCATCGCCAACATGATCAAGTCGTCGGGCTACGAAGCCACGTTTCTGTGGTTCGGCCTGGGCCAGGGCCTGATCGTGTTCATCCTGGGCATGGCCCTGTATCCGCCGTCGGCCAAGATCCTGAGCGAGGTCAAGTCCACCCTCAAGGCCGCGGCGACCTACAACGCCACGCCACGCCAGGTGCTGAAGTCGCCGATCTTCTGGATCATGTACGCGATGTTCGTGATGATGGCCGCTGGCGGTCTGATGGCCACCGCGCAGCTCGGCCCGATCGCCAAGGACTTCGGCCTGCATGATTCGCCGGTGTCGATCCTCGGCCTGACGCTGCCCGCGCTGACCTTCGCGCTGACCATCGACCGCGTGCTCAACGGCCTGACCCGTCCGTTCTTCGGCTGGATCTCGGACCACATCGGCCGCGAACGCACCATGTTCTTCGCTTTCGCGGTGGAGGCGGTCGGCATCCTGCTGCTGTCCAAGTACGGCCACAACCCGGTGGCGTTCGTGGTGCTGACCGGCATCGTGTTCTTCGCCTGGGGCGAGATCTACAGCCTGTTCCCGGCGACCTGCGGCGATACCTTCGGCCCGAAGTTCGCCGCCACCAATGCCGGCCTGCTGTACACGGCCAAGGGCACGGCCGCGCTGCTGGTGCCGTTCTCGAGCGTGATCACCGCGGCGACCGGCGACTGGCATGCGGTGTTCGTGCTGGCCTCGGCCATGGCGGGCCTGTCCGCGTTCCTCGCACTGTTCGTCCTCAAGCCGATGCGTGAAGCGCACGCCCGCAAGTATGTGCATGCCAATACCGCGAGCCCGATGGGATACCGCGCCGTGCCGGAGGACCTGACCTGATGAAGAGAGCCGTACGGCGTGCCGCCGCCTTCACCGAACACAGGCGTCGCACCCGGTAGCACAATACGAGGAAGGAAAAAAGAAAGAGCGACAGGAAGGCTGCCCGCAAGGGCGCCTTCCTGAACGCCTTCATAGCGTCCGCAGGAGACAAAGCTTTATGAACCAGGTTGTCATTCCACTCGACGCCACCGGGCTCGGACGGCTGCGCAAGCGCCGCCAGCCCAAGGGACGGCAGGTCGACGCCGCCGCGCTGGCGGAAGTGCGGGCCGCGCTTGGCGACATGCCGCGCCGCCGCGACCTGCTGATCGAGCACCTGCACTGCATCCAGGACCGCTACGGCCAGCTGGCCATGCCGCACCTGGTGGCACTGGCCCAGGAACTGGGACTGGCCATGACCGAGGTGTACGAGGTGGCCACCTTCTATCACCACTTTGACGTGGTGCGTGAAAACGCCGATGGGCACATTGCGCCGCCGCCTGCGCTGACGGTGCGCGTCTGCGAGGGCATTGCCTGCGAAATGGCCGGTGCCCGCACACTGATTGACAAGCTCCCCGCGTTGCTCGGTACGGACGTGCGCGTGGTGGCCGCCCCATGCATCGGCCGGTGCGAGAAAGCGCCGGCTGCGCTGGTGGGCCAGAAGCCGCTGGATGGCGCCACGGTGGCCGCCGTCGAGGCCTGCGTAACAGCTGGCACCATCCGCGATGAATCTGTGGCGCAGACCGGCTATGCCGCCTACCGGGCGGGCGGCGGCTACGCGCTGCTTGACGCGCTCGCGCAGGGACGTCTCGATCCGGCCGGCGTGCTCTGCACGATGGAGGACTCCGGGCTGCGCGGCCTGGGCGGCGCGGGTTTCCCGACCGGCCGCAAATGGCGCATCGTCGGCAACGAGCCGGCGCCGCGCCTCATGGCCGTCAATATCGACGAAGGCGAGCCCGGCACGTTCAAGGACCGCGTCTACCTGGAGCGCGACCCGCACCGCTTCCTCGAGGGCATGCTGATTGCCGCGGCCGTGGTGCAGGTGTCGGCCATCTACATCTACCTGCGCGACGAGTACGCAGGTTGCCGCGCCATCCTCGCGCAGGCGCTGCAGGAACTGCGCGACGATCCGCCCGTAGCGGGCGCGGCCCTGCCGCAGATCGAACTGCGCCGCGGCGCGGGCGCCTATATCTGCGGCGAGGAATCGGCCATGATCGAGTCGATCGAAGGCAAGCGCGGCATGCCGCGCCTGCGCCCGCCCTATGTGGCGCAGGTGGGTTTGTTCGGCCGGCCGACGCTCGAGCACAACTTCGAAACGCTCTACTGGGTGCGCGACATCCTGGAGAACGGCGCCGAATGGTTCGCCTCGCAGGGCCGGCATGGCCGCAAGGGGCTGCGCTCGTTCTCGGTGTCCGGCCGCGTGCGCCGGCCCGGCGTGCACCTGGCGCCGGCCGGCATCACGGTGCGCGAGCTGATCGACGAATACTGCGGCGGCATGCTCGACGGACACAGCTTCTATGCCTACCTGCCTGGCGGCGCCTCGGGCGGCATCCTGCCGGCATCGATGGGCAATATCCCGCTGGACTTCGATACGCTCCAGCCGCACGGCTGTTTCATCGGCTCGGCGGCCATCGTGGTGCTGTCCGACCATGACAGCGCCGTCGGTGCCGCGCGCAACCTGATGCATTTCTTCCGGCATGAGTCCTGCGGGCAGTGCACGCCGTGCCGCGTCGGCACGGCCAAGGCGTCCGACCTGATCCGCGCGCCGCAATGGGACCTGGCTGCGCTGGAAGACCTGTCCGCCGTGATGCGCGATGCGTCGATCTGCGGCCTCGGGCAGGCCGCACCGAACCCCGTGGATTGCGTGGTCCGCTACTTCCCCCATGAACTGCAGGCGGCAGCAGACCGCACGGAGGCACAGGCATGAATGCGCTGACACGCGCCGAGCGCGCGCTGGTCGAATCCACCGAGCCTGCCGTCACGTTCACGCTCAATGGCCGGGAGGTCTGCGCGCAGCCCGGCGAAAGCCTGCTGAAGGTGGCGCAGCGCGAAGGCTTCGACGTTCCCCACCTCTGCTACAAGGACGGACTCGAACCCGCCGGCAATTGCCGCGCCTGCATGGTGGAGATCCAGGGCGAGCGCGTCCTGGCGCCGTCGTGCTGCCGCTATCCGGCGCAGGGCATGACGGTGCAGACCGAATCGGAACGCGCACGGCGCGCCCAGCGCACGGTGCTGGAGCTGCTGCAGTCCGACATGCCGGAAGCCGAATACACGCGGCACAGCGAACTGGACCAGTGGTCGGCGCGGCTGGATGTCGGCAAGCCGCGCTTCGCGCCGCGCGAGCGCGTGGCGGCGGATCTCTCGCATCCCGCCATCGCCGTCAATCTCGACGCCTGCATCCAGTGCACGCGCTGCGTGCGCGCGTGCCGCGACGAGCAGGTCAATGACGTGATCGGCCTGGCATGGCGTGGCGACGCCGCCCGCATCGTCTTCGACATGGACGACCCTATGGGCGCGTCCACGTGCGTGGCCTGCGGCGAATGCGTGCAGGCCTGCCCGACCGGAGCGCTGATGCCCGCGCGCGACGTGGCGCTGGCGGTGCCGGACAAGCAGGTGGAGTCGGTGTGCCCCTACTGCGGCGTGGGCTGCCAGCTGACCTACAACGTCAAGGACAACCGCATCCTCTACGTCGAAGGACGTGATGGCCCGGCCAACCACAGGCGCCTGTGCGTGAAGGGCCGTTATGGCTTCGACTACGTGCAGCACCCGCAGCGCCTGACCGTGCCGCTGATCCGGCGCGAAGGCGTGCCCAAGCGCGGCGACTTCGTCATGGATCCGGACCACGTGATGGACGTCTTCCGCGAAGCGACCTGGGAAGAAGCGCTGGCGCTTGCCACCGGCAAGCTGGTGCAGATCCGCGACACGCATGGCAAGCGCGCGCTGGCCGGCTTTGGCTCGGCCAAGGGCAGCAACGAAGAGGCTTACCTGTTCCAGAAGCTCGTGCGCACCGGCTTTGGCAGCAACAACGTCGATCACTGCACGCGGCTGTGCCACGCGTCATCGGTCGCGGCGCTGCTCGAAGGCATCGGTTCCGGCGCGGTGTCGAACCCGGTCATGGACGTGGACCGCGCCGAGGTCGTGATCGTGATCGGTGCCAACCCGACCGTGAACCACCCCGTGGCGGCAAGCTGGATCAAGAATGCGGTGAAGAACGGCACGAAGCTCATCGTGGCCGATCCGCGGCGCTCGGACCTGGCGCGCTTTGCCTGGCGCTTCCTGCAGTTCACGCCGGATGCGGACGTCGCATTGCTCAACGCGATGATGCACGTGATCGTCACCGAGGGACTGGTCGACCAGGACTTCATCGACAGCCGCACCATCGGCTTCGACGAGCTGCAGCGCAACGTGGCCGCATTCAGCCCGGAACTGATGGCGCCGGTATGCGGCATCGATGCGCAGACCATCCGTGAAGTCGCGCGTGCCTATGCCATGTCCAAGGCGTCGATGATCCTGTGGGGCATGGGTATCTCGCAGCACGTGCACGGCACCGACAACGCGCGCTGTCTGATCGCGCTGGCGCTGATGACGGGCCAGATCGGCCGTCCCGGCACGGGCCTGCATCCGCTGCGCGGCCAGAACAATGTGCAGGGTGCGTCCGATGCCGGCCTGATCCCGATGATGTACCCGGACTACCGCCGCGTCGACGATCCTGATGCCATTGCCAGCTTCGAGAAGCTGTGGGGCATGCCGCTGGACCGCCAGCCGGGCCTGACCGTGGTCGAGATCATGGACGCGATCGGGCGCGGCGAGGTGCGCGGCATGTACATCATGGGCGAGAACCCGGCGATGTCGGACCCGGATGCCGAGCACGCGCGCGAGGCGCTGGCCGCGCTGGACCATCTCGTGGTGCAGGACATCTTCCTGACCGAGACCGCCTACCTGGCCGATGTGGTGCTGCCGGCGTCGGCTTTCCCGGAAAAGACCGGCACCTTTACCAACACGGACCGCACCGTACAACTCGGGCGCCAGGCGCTGTTGCCGCCGGGGCAGGCCAGGCAGGACCTGTGGATCATCCAGCAGATGGCGCAGGGCCTGGGCCTGGACTGGCGCTACGGCAGCGTGGCGGACGTCTTCGACGAGATGCGTCACGCCATGCCGAGCATCGGCGGCGTGACGTGGGACCGGTTGCAGGAGACGGGCGCCGTGACGTACCCATGCCGTGCCGAAGGCGACCCGGGCGAGCCGGTGATCTTCACCGACCGGTTCCCGACCGCTACCGGGCGCGGCCGCTTCGTTCCGGCGGACATCATTCCCGCGGACGAACGGCCCGACACGGATTATCCGATGGTGCTGATCACCGGCCGCCAGCTGGAGCACTGGCACACCGGCAGCATGACGCGGCGCGCGGGCGTGCTCGACGCGATCGAGCCGGATCCGGTGGCGCTGGTGCATCCGCTCGACCTGGCCGAGCTGGGCGGCCAGCCCGGTGACGTCGTCACGCTGACCTCGCGGCGCGGAGAGGTGTCACTCTATGCGCGCGCCGACGCCGGCACGCCGCGCGGCGCCGTGTTCGTGCCGTTCTGCTATTACGAGGCGGCCATCAACAAGCTCACCAACGCGGCGCTGGACCCGTTCGGGAAGATTCCCGAGTTCAAGTACTGCGCGATCCGTGTGGTCCTGGGCGGGGTGGCGCCGACGCAGTCGAGCTACGGCGGGGGCAAGGTGCTGGGGGCCTGACGGCCGGCGCGTTGCTACCCGGCCACTACCCGGCTACTACCCGGCTACTACCCGGCTACTACCCGGCCCGCGGCTCAATACTTGATGTCGCGGGCCGTCTGCCGGCCTCCCTGCTTGGTATCCCGCTTGTCCTGGCGGCAATTCGCGTTGCTCTTCTGGTTGGCCGCGCGGCAATCCTGCTTGGTCTGCCGCGAGTCCTGGCGCGTATCCTGCCGGACGTCGCGCGCGTCGCGGCGTTGCTGCGCCTGCTCCGTGCCCCATGACATGCCGGCGCCGGCGGTCAGCGCCATTGCAAGCGCCAGGGCGGTAAATCGGGGATTCCATGCGGCCATGATGTGATCTCCCTTGGCAGTCGTCTGCAAGCCAGTCTCCAATTTAGTGGATACAAGCGGTCCGTGGGCCGGTTCCGCCGCAAATTTCGGCATGGTGCTGATGCGCGCTTGGCGCGAATGCGCCGCCGATGTCATGATGGCGGGGTTTGCGCCGCCTGCTGCGGCACCTGGCCGGCCGGACCGTCACTGACCGTGACTGACCGGTGTGCCGGCGCAGGCAAATACCCCGGGGGAGAGATGACTATGCAGAGCAGGGAAACGCGGGGCATGTCCCGCGAGCGGCTTGCCCGCGTTGAACGTTTCATCGATGAATCCTATATCGCGACCGGCAAGCTGCCCGGTGCGCTGATCCAGGTCTGGCGGCGCGGCGAACTGGCGCTGAACTCGGTGCTCGGCCTGGCCGACCGCGAGCGGCAGGTGCCGCTGGCGCAGGATTCGATCTTCCGCATCTACTCGATGACCAAGCCCGTGACGTCGGTGGCGGTCATGATGCTGGTCGAGGAATGCAAGATCGCGCTGGACGATCCGGTCAGCAAATACATTCCGGCGTGGGAAAACCTCGGTGTCCATGTCGGTGGCTTCATGGAAAGCTTCCAGACGCGCCCGCCGGCACGCCCGATGCTGGTGGTCGACCTGCTGCGGCACACCTCGGGCCTTACCTACGGTTTCCAGCAGAACACCAACGTCGACGCGGCGTACCGCAAGCTGAAGCTCGGCGAGCTTGCCACCGAAGGCACGCTGGACGAGATGATCGAGAAGCTGGCCACGCTGCCGCTTGAATTCTCGCCGGGCGAGGCCTGGAACTACTCGGTCTCCACTGACGTGCTTGGCTACCTGGTCGGCAAGGTCAGCGGCATGCCGTTCGAGGACTTCCTGAAGGCACGCATCTTCGATCCGCTCGGCATGGTCGACACCGCCTTCCACGTGCCGGAAGACAAGGCATCGCGCTTCTGCGCCTGTTATGCCGTGGGCGTCCTCGGCTCCAAAGTCGTATCGAAGAAGGGGCCGATGCTGCAGGACGACCCTCGCACGAGCCCCTACCTGAAGCCGCCAAGCTTCATCTCGGGCGGAGGCGGGTTGGTGTCGACGGCGGCGGACTATATGCGCTTCGCGCGCATGCTGCTGCAAGGGGGCGAACTCGACGGCGTGCGCTTGCTCGGGCCGAAGACCCTGAAGCTGATGACCGCGAACCACCTGCCAGGCGGCGTGGACCTGCCGCGCCTGTCGCGCTCGATGTTCAGCGAGGCTACCTATGACGGCGTGGGATTCGGGCTCGGCTTTGCCACGACCGTGACGCCGGAATCGACGCTGATCCCCGGCAGCGCCGGCGATTTCTTCTGGGGCGGGGCGGCCAGCACTTTCTTCTGGGTGGATCCTCAGGAGGAACTCATCGGTCTCTTCCTGACCCAGCTTCTGCCTTCTTCGGCCTATCCCGTGCGACGCCAGCTGCGCACGCTGGTCTACAGCGCTATCACTGAACCGGGGACGGCGGTGCGCTGAGGGGTTGTGGTGGTGTATGTATTGCGCTGTCGTGCTTGGCATGCGCCACTGGTTTGCCGGCGGAAGGCTTCGGTGATGCCAGGCTCGTCGTTCTTGGCAGGCGCCGCTCGGACAAAAAGTGACTCGCCGGCTACGCCGGCGAAACAGCAGCGCCTGCCAAGCGCGACACCCCAATCATCCCCACAGCCCCCCGACTGTGCCAGCGTAAAATATACCTATGGCACTTGCCGTGACGGCCGATACCAGGCCAATGAAAAGGACACACAGGCATGAGGCAGGCAAAGACTCTGATCATCGCGATCACCCTCGCTGCGGCGACCCCGCTCGCGCAGGCGAGCCTGTCCGGGGATGCCCATGCATTCAAGGACAACGTCAAGGCGGCAGGCAAGCAGGGCGGCCATGCCGTGCGCGATGCGACGTTCGCCATCGGCCGCGGCGTGAAGTCGGCCGGGCATGCGGTTGGTGACGCGACCAAACACGGCTATCACGCGACTAAGCGCGCGGTGACGGGGCACGAATAAAGGGGCTTGGTCTTCAGACCCGGCCATGACAAGCGGCACTCACCAGGCCTGAATTCCCATCCGCAAGCCCAGCAGGACCAGTATGCCGCCTGTCACGCAGCGCTGCGCCAGCAGCCATTGCGGACGCTGCGCCATCATCCCCGCCGCGCGGCCCGATGACACCGCGACGAGCGCATTGACGCCGGCAAATGCGGCGGTCAGCGCCAGCCCGAGCACGACCGATTGCCCCAGCACATCGCCGGCCTTGTCATCGATGAACTGCGGCAGGACGGACAGGAACACCAGCGCGAGTTTCGGATTGAGCAGGCTGGTCATCGCCCCCATGGCAAACAGGCGGCGTGGCCGCTCGGCCGAAGCCGCTTCGACCTGCAACGGTGAGCGGCCACCCGGCTTCAGCATCTGCCAGGCCATATAGAGCAGGTAGAGCGCGCCACAGACGGCCAGCACGCGCGCGGCTCCCGGGATCGCGAGGAACAGCGCACTGATCCCGAATGCCGCACCGAGCATATAAGACAGGTAGCCAAGCATCACGCCCGCGAGCGAGATCAGGCCCGCCCGGGTGCCCTGCGAGACCGATCGCGCCATCACGTAGACCATGTTCGGCCCCGGCGTGATCGCCAGCAGGCCGCCTACCGCCATGAACTCGTACATCGCTCTCATTTGCCCCACCTGTCACTTTCTCGCAGACGATGGTGGCAGTATCGAAGCGCGGGATCGCTAAGTAAAACGAATTATACTGATCCAATTATTCAGGTTTTCTGACTTATTGCTGCCGCATGAGGAAACTCGATCTCGATGTCCTGGAGATGGTCGTCGCTGTTGCCGACGCTGGATCATTCGCGCGCGCGGCCGAATCCCTGCATCGCTCGCCGTCGGCCATCAGCATGCAGGTCAAGGCGATCGAAGAAGCGCTCGGCAAGCCGCTGTTCGAACGGACGACCCGCAACGTCGCGCTGACCGAGGATGGCAGGGTACTGGCCAACTACGGCCGGCAGATGCTGGCCATGCGCGAGGAGGCCTGGGCGGCGGTGGTGCGTCCGGAGATCCGCGGACGGGTCACGATCGGCGTGCCCGATGACTACGCTTCGTCGCTGCTGCCCACGGTGCTGCGCAAGTTCGCGGTCGCGCATCCGCGCGTGGAGATCCGCGTGATCGGCCTGCCGAGCCATGCGCTGATCCCCTTGCTGAAGGACAACACGCTTGACCTGGCGTGCATCACGAAGACGCGCGGCGTTACCGGGGAATTCATGCGGCATGAGCCAATGGCCTGGGCCGCGGCCCGTGGCAACCGGCAGGTGTGGAAGGAGCGCCCGTTGCCGATCGCGGTCTTTGCGCATGGCAGCGCGGCGCGCGGGCACGCCATCAGCGCGCTGCAGGGGGCGGGCATCCGCTACCGGATGTCCTATGAGAGCCCGAGCCTGCTGGGCTTGATCAGCATGGTCGAGGCGGGGCTGGCGGTAGCGCCCCTGGCTCGCTGCAGCATCCCGCAGCACCTGGCACTGCTTGGCGAAGCGGAAGGGCTTCCGCCGCTTCCTTCTCTGGAGGTAGTCCTGGCGCGCAGCGCCGGCTCCGCGCGGCCGCCCTGCGACTTCCTTGCCGAACAGATGCTGGCGGACCTGAGAGCCTGATCCGATGTGTCCAACCCGCCGCACCGGGGCAGCGACGCGTCCGACAGGGGGGACTTCACGCGAACGACTGACGGCTATGCCCTGACCACCGTCCTGACAGCAATCTGACAGCCGTCCGGTCATGTTCGGCTGATATCCTCACGCAAGCTACCGACCAAAACCTACCGAGAGATCTTCGAATATGGACCACGCCCTGCGCGCGAGCCTTGCCAACGAACTGCACGCAAGACCTTTCCTGCGGTTGTCGGGCTCCGTCGCCCTCGCTCACCTGGCGATCTATGCGGGGGACGACACCGCCGTGCATGAGCAGTTGCTGAGCGCGTTGTGCGATCTCACCGGCATGCCGGCGCCCGAGCCGGGCAGCACGCACTATGCCGCGCATTGGAGTGGCGAGCGCCAGCTGAAGTGGGAACGCCACACGGAATTCTCCACCTACACCTTCGTGGCCAGCCGGCACGACACGGACTACTTCTCGGGCCTGGCCACCGAGCACGTGCCGCAGGCCTGGTTCGAGCAGATCGCGGGCATGCGCTTCGTCGCGATCCGTATGGAGCTGGTATCCGGCGAGCATGCGCCGATGGCGCGCCATAACTACCGGCAGTGGATCGACGGCCCGATCAAGGTCGGCAGCCGCGTGCTGGGCAACGGCGAAGTCTATTGCGACTGGACCATCAAGCGCGATGGCTTCTCGCGCTTCCTTGTCATCGACGAGGGCTTCCGCGAGGCGCAGGGCGGACGTCTGTTGCAGCGGCTGTACGAGATCGAGACCTATCGCATGATGGCCCTGCTGGCGCTGCCCGCCGCGCGCGAGCTGGGCCGCTCGCTCGATGTGCTGCAGCGCGCGCTGGCCGGGCTGATGCACCGCATGGACTCCGCGCCGGACGACAAGGTGGATGCCAATCTGCTGCAGGAGCTCACGCACCTTGCCGTGCGCGGCGAGGCGCTGGCGGAGTCGAGCCACCGCTTCAGCGCCAGCCGCGCGTACGAGCGCCTGGTGATGGCCCGTATCCAGGAGCTGCGCGAGGAACGCATCGAGGGCATCCCGACCATCGCCGAATTCATGGAGCGCCGCTTCACGCCGGCCATGGACACGTGCCGCGCCAGCGCAAATCGCCTGGAGCAATTCACCACGCGCGTCGCACGCGCGGTCGACCTGTTGCGCACGCGCGTCAGCCTGGCGCAGGAAGGCAATACGATGCGGCTGCTGGCGGGCATGGATCGCACCGCCCGCACGCAGCTTCACCTGCAGCACGCGGTGGAAGGGCTTTCCGTGGCGGCGATTTCCTATTACGTGCTGTCGCTGACGGCGGTTGGCCTGCGTTCGCTGCATGCCCTGCACCTGGGCATGGACCCGGAACTGGTCGAGGGGCTGCTGATCGCGCCGGTCGTGCTGCTCGTGTTCATGGTGATCCGGCGCACCAAGCGGTCCAACGGTGCCGGGCACGATGGCGCCAGGAGCGCAGGCTGAATCTGGCGCCGGCGGCGGGCCGTTCAGTCGCCGTGATCTTGCCCAGTTGGATTACCTTCTTCCAGCGCGCGAACTCCGACGCCTGGAACGCGGTGAACTGCTCCGGCGTTTTGGCGACGATCTCGAAGCCGACTTCGAGCAGCTTCGCGATCGGCGTGTCGAACTGCGTTGCCAGCGCGGCATGGCCCTCGTGGTCGTAGGCATCCAGCGGTTCCTCGATCCAGACGAGGTTGAAGGACTCGAACGTGCGGCACATGCGCTGCGCGGTGGGGCGGTCCCATTGCTGGTTGGCGTCGACCATGATCGGCACCGCATCGCCGAGACGCTCGCGCACGGCCGCCGAACGCGGCTCGACCTGAGCGGCAGATTCAGTGCCGTTGCGTCAGGAGCCGGTCGTCCGGCGTTGTCGATAAACGGTCACGCCGTCCTCTTCGCGCGCGGCCAATGCATTGCGCGCGCCGCAGATCGGGCAGCGGAACAGTGGGCCCTGGCCCTCGTTGACGACAACCACTTCGGTGGACTCCCAGCGGGTTCCACAGGACTGGTTCTGGCAGGTGTAGTAGATAGGCTTTTTCATTTGCGCGGATCGTAGCACGAGATGACTGCGCAGTCGTCAGGCTGACTGGTCACGCAAGTACGCCTTCGCCTCGGCCTCGGTCTCATAGACATAGGGAGCCAGCCCGCGCCGGGCGAGGGTATCGCCGAGCTTGGCGCGCATAAAGCCGCTGGTGGTGAAGCGGGTCACGCCGATATAAAAACGCCGGACCATTTCCGCGATCATTTCGACATAGGCATCTTCCACGCTGCGGTCAAGCACGAAGCCTTCGTAGTTGACCACGGCATAGACCTTGTGGCCCAGTGGCTCGCAGACGCGGCATACCTGTGCGCGGATCGCCGCGATGTCCTCTGCGCGCTTCACCTCGAGCTGCTCGAAATTCAGGAACAGGATGTTCTTTTCGTCGTCATAGTTGACGCGCGCTGCCAATGGCAGGCGCAACACGTCCGCGCGCAGCCCCATCGGCTCGGGGCTGAAGATGCGAGCATCCATCAGCGCAGGGGAGCGCACGATCGGTACGAAATCCATCTTTGCAAGGATGTCGCGCTCCAGATCGACGCCGGGCGCAATCTCGATGAGTTCCAGGCCTTGTGCGCCCAGTTCGAATACGCAACGCTCGGTGATATAGAGGACTGGCTTTAGCGCCGCAGCCGCGTGGGGTCCGGAAAACGTGCGGTGCTCCACTTCCTGGACGAACTTCCTGGCGCTGCCATCGCGGTGGATCTGGAGCTTGCCGTCGATGACCTCGATTTCGCTGCCGCCCGCCATGAAGGTACCGACGAACACGACCTTCTTTGCGTTCTGGCTGATGTTGATAAAGCCTCCTGCGCCGGCCAGGCGCGGTCCGAACCTGGATACATTCAGGTTGCCCTGGGCATCGGCCTGCGCCAGCCCGAGGAAGGCGAGGTCAAGTCCGCCGCCGTCATAGAAGTCGAACTGATAGGGCTGGTCGATGATCGCGTCCGGATTGGTGGCCGCTCCGAAGTTCAACCCACCGGCGGGAATGCCGCCGATCACGCCAGGTTCCGCGGTGAGCGTCATGAGGTCGAGGATCCGTTCCTCGTTGGCGATACTGGCGACACCTTCCGGCATGCCGATGCCGAGATTCACCACGCTGTTTGGCTTGAGCTCCATCGCCGCGCGCCGGGCGATGATCTTGCGCTCGCTCATCGGCATCGGCGCCACGCTGCTCACCGGCACGCGGACTTCGCCGGAGAACGCCGGACTGTAAGGCGTGGCGAAGGTCTGCTGGTGGTTTTCGGGTTTCGCCAGGACCACGCAGTCCACCAGCACACCGGGGATCTTCACCTGGCGCGGATTGAGCGTGCCCCGTTCGGCGATGCGTTCCACCTGGACGATCACCAGGCCACCGCAGTTGTGCGCGGCCATGGCGATCGCCAGGGCTTCCAGCGTCAGGGCTTCGCGCTCCATGGTGATATTGCCGTCCGGATCGGCCGTGGTGCCGCGCACGATGGCGACATGGATCGGGAAGGCCTTGTAGAAGAGATAGTCCTGGTCGCCGATGCGCATCAGTTCGACCAGGTCCTCGGTGGTGCGCTCGTTCAGCTTGCCGCCGCCAAAGCGCGGATCGACGAAAGTGCCCAGTCCGACGCGCGACAGGTGGCCCGGCTTTCCGGCCGCGATATCGCGGAACAGGTGGGTGATCACGCCTTGCGGCAGGTTGTAGGCTTCGATCTGGTTGCCGACCGCGAGCTGCTGGAGCTTTGGCACCAGGCCCCAATGTCCGCCAATCACCCGCTTCACGAGGCCGGGCAGCGCGAGATGGTTCAGGCCCCGGTCCTTGCCGTCTCCCTGCCCGGCGGCGTAGACCAGGGTCAGGTTGCCGGGCTTTTTCAGGCCGACTGGCGCCTCGTCGTCCTGTGCCAGGCAGAGTTCCTCGATGGCGATGGCGATTTCTTCCGCGAAGCCGATGCCGACGAAGCCGCCGGTCGCCACGGTATCGCCATCGCGGATCAGGCGCACGGCTTCGCGTGCCGAGACCAGTTTGCCGTTTTCGCGCGAATGGACGGCCAGACGAATCGTGCTTGCTTGCGTGTTCATGTTCTCCCCCTTGCGAAAGTTGGATTCGGGACCGCTTCGCATGGTGCATGCTCCGCGATACTTTATTTTCAGGACACAGGCAGCGCCATGGGCGCCACCGCCCAGACGCCGCGAGGGCTTTCGCGACTACCAGCTTAGACGAACCCAAACTTCCCTGCCCAGGCGCGATCGCCGGGCCGCCGTGACCTGGAACCCCATATTTGCGGCATCTTTGACCGCCGCCCGACACGTCCGCAGGCCGTTCGGGGCCTATTGTGTCCTTGGTTGTATCTCAAGAGATGCAATATGGAAGCGAACGAAACAGGAGACGACTTGCGGCGTTTGCTTCCTGCCCCGGATTCACCCGATGAGGGGATAATCGCATCCCCCTCATCCCCGCCGGCAGGCGAACCAAACCAGCTGTCATGCAGAGCAAGCGTAAAGCCACCCTGATCGGGTTGATTGCGATCGTATTGTGGAGTTCCATCGTCGGCCTGATCCGCGGCGTCAGCGAAGGCCTTGGCGCGACCGGCGGTGCCGCCATGATGTACTCCGTCGCATCGGTCCTGCTGTGGGTGACGGTCGGCTTCGGCAGGATCGGCGAATTTCCCCGCCGCTATCTGCTCTGGGGCAGCATCCTGTTCGTTTCCTACGAGCTGTGCCTGTCGCTGTCGATCGGCTACGCGCATAGCAACAGGCAGGCGATCGAGGTGGGAATGGTCAACTACCTGTGGCCAACCTTCACCATGCTGTCGGCCATCGCGTTCAACAAGCAGAAGGCCAGCTTCCTGATCCTTCCGGGCTTCCTGGTGGCCATTCTCGCCATCTGCCTGGTCCTGGGCGGCGAGCAGGGGCTCGATTTCACCGGCATGGCGGCAAACGTCAGGGACAATCCGCTCAGCTACGGACTGGCCTTCTTCGGCGCGTTGATCTGGGCGGCCTATTGCACGGTCACGAGCCGGATTGCCGGCGGCAAGAACGGCATTACGCTGTTCTTCATGCTCACCGCACTAGCCCTGTGGGCCAAGTATGTCTTTGGGGAACACGCGCCGATGTCATTCAGTGTCCACGCCGTCATTTACCTGGCCATGGCCGCCTCGGCGATGGGGTTCGGCTATGCGGCCTGGAACGTGGGCATCCTGCACGGCAATGTCACGGTCCTTGCCGGGGCGTCCTACTTCATTCCGGTCTTCTCCGCCTTGCTGGCGGGCCTGCTGCTGCATACCCCGCTGTCGCTGGCGTTCTGGAAGGGCGCGTCGATGGTCTGCGCGGGATCGATCCTGTGCTGGCTGGCCACACGCGGGCGGCCGTCGAAAGCGGCGCCGGTGCCGGATAAGGTGCTGTCGCAGGAACGTGCCGGGGAGCCCTAGCCCGGGTTCCGGCTACCCCCGGCCACCGTTGTCCGTGCCCGGTTCACTTCCTAGCCCTTCGCCCCATACCATCGTTGCGAGCGGTTCACGACGCCGACGACGAACAGCATCACGGGCACTTCGATCAGCACGCCGACGACCGTCGCCAGCGCCGCGCCGGAGCGGAAGCCGAACAGGCTGATGGCGGTGGCCACCGCCAGTTCGAAGAAATTGCTCGCGCCGATCAGAGCTGACGGGCCGGCCACGCAGTGGGCGACGCCAAGCCGGCGGTTCAGCAAGTAGGCGAGTCCGGAGTTCAGCAGCACCTGGCGCAGGTAGTCGTTGTGAAACTCCGAGCGCAGCCTGATCGCCGAGGACATCCACGTTCTGGAGGAGACGTTCAGTGCCTTTGGCGAGGCCATTTGCCTGGTGTCGCAGGGCGGGGCGGTAGTTCGGATGTCGCCGCTGTGCGCCATGCTGCTCGATGGCAGGCAAGGCCTGGCCATCCGGCGCGGGCGCCTGTCCCATCCGAACGGGGCGGTCTGCTCGCACGTCCTCGATACCTTGCACCTGGCCATTCGAACCCGGTCGCGCATGAAAACCGCAGTCGCGCTGTCGCCGGGAGAGACGCTGTCGCTGGATATCGCTCCGGCCCCGGCGAAGCTGCAGATGGTCGGGGAACCGCTGACGTTCGTCCGGATTCGCAGGAACACCGCGAGCCGGACCCTCGATATGTCCTGTCTTGTCGCGGAGTTCGGCCTGACACGCACCGAAGCGCGCGTGCTTGCCGCGCTGGTCGGCGGCAGCACGCCGCTGGCGTATGCGGCGGAGAACGCGGTATCCGAACACACTGTCCACAAGCAGATCGCCAGCCTGAAGGTCAAGCTGCACTGCAGCCGCGTCGTGGACCTGGTGCGGCTGGCCATCCTGTTCCGCGCCTGACCAACCGGTTGCCGGCGCCGGCGGCTGCATGCGCCGCATCTCCGCTAAAATCCTGCCGAGGCGGTTCCTTAAGGTTTGCGGCGTGGCATTTCAACAGGGTTTCATCCTGACCCGACATTGGCGCGATACGCCGGCAGGTGCGGAAGTCGAGGTCTGGCTGGCTACCGACGACGGACCGCGCCTGCTGCGTTTGCCTCCGCAACCGGCCATTGCCTTTATCCCCGAGGCGCAGCGCGAACGTGCCGAGGCGGTGCTGCAAGGCGACGGCAATGCCGAGCTGCGCGCGCTCAGGCTGCAGGATTTCCAGCGCCGGCCCGTTCTCGGCCTTTACTGCCGCCAGTATCGGCAACTGGGCCAGCACAGCCGCGCGCTGCGCGACGCCGGCGTGGATGTCTACGAGGCCGATATCCGGCCGCCCGAGCGCTACCTGATGGAGCGCTTCATCACCGCGCCGGTCTCCTTCACCGGCGATCCCGACAGCAGCGGCGTGCTCCGCCATGCGCAGATGAAGCCAGCGGCGGACTATCGGCCGACGCTGCGCCTGGTCTCGCTGGATATCGAAACCAACGCATTCGGCGAGCTTTATTCGATTGCGCTCGACGGCTGCGGCCAGCGGCAGGTCTATATGCTCGGCACGGCGCCGCCAGTCTCCGCGGAGGTCGCCGAGGTCGATTTTTCGCTCGAATATTGTCCGACGCGCGCTGCCTTGCTCGGGCGGCTGAACGCGTGGATGGCCCGTCACGACCCGGACGCCATCATCGGCTGGAACCTGGTCCAGTTCGACCTGCGCGTGCTGCACGAGCATGCGCGCCAGTGCCAGGTCCCGTTGCGCCTGGGCCGCGGCGGCGCGGAAATGGAGTGGCGCGAGCACGCCAGCCAGCAGCACTATTTCGCGGCCGCCGCTGGCCGCCTGATCATCGACGGTATCGAGGCGCTACGCTCCGCCACATGGAGCTTTCCGTCGTTCAGTCTCGAGTCGGTGGCGCAGGCGCTGCTCGGCGAAGGCAAGGCGATCGACAACCCGTATGACCGCATGGACGCCATCGACCGCATGTTCGAGCACGACAAGCCGGCCCTGGCGCGCTACAACCTGCGCGATTGCGAGCTGGTGACGCGGATCTTCGAACAGACGCAACTGCTGACGTTCCTGCTCGAGCGCGCCACGGTGACGGGCCTGCCGGCGGACCGCAGCGGCGGTTCGGTGGCCGCCTTCACGCACCTGTACATGCCGCTGATGCACCGCCAGGGCTATGTGGCGCCCAACCTCGGCGAGAAGGCACCGGAGGCGAGCCCCGGCGGATTCGTGATGGATTCGCGGCCGGGGCTTTATGAATCGGTGCTTGTGCTGGACTACAAGAGCCTCTATCCGTCCATCATCCGCACGTTCCTGATTGACCCGATCGGCCTGGTGGAAGGGCTGGCGCATCCCGGCGATGCGGACTCGGTGCCCGGGTTCCGCGGTGCGCGCTTCTCGCGGACGAAGCACTGCCTGCCGGCCATCGTCTCGCGCGTCTGGCAAGGCCGCGACGCCGCCAAGCGCGACCGGAACAAGCCGCTCTCGCAAGCGCTCAAGATCATCATGAACGCGTTCTACGGCGTGCTGGGGTCGAGCGGTTGCCGCTTCTTCGATCCGAGGCTGGCCTCGTCGATCACGATGCGCGGGCACGAGATCATGCAGCAGACCCGGGCGTTGATCGAGGCGCGCGGCTACGAGGTGATCTACGGCGACACGGACTCCACCTTCGTCTGGCTGCGCCGCGCGCGCACCGAGGCCGATGCGGGCCAGATCGGCCGCAGCCTGGTCGCCTACGTCAACGACTGGTGGCGCGAGCACCTGGCGCAGGCCCACGGCCTGGATAGCGCGCTCGAACTCCAGTTCGAAACGCACTTCCGGCGGTTCCTGATGCCGACGATCCGCGGCACGGACCTGGGGAGCAAGAAGCGCTACGCCGGCCAGGTGCAGCGGCCCGACGGCCAGGTCGAGATGGTGTTCAAGGGGCTGGAGACGGTGCGCACGGACTGGTCGCCGCTTGCCCAGCAGTTCCAGCAGACGCTTTATGAAAAGATCTTCAATCGGGAGCCCTACCAGGACTACGTGAGGGACATCGTGCGCCGCACGCTGGCCGGCGAGCTTGATGAGCAGCTGGTCTATCGCAAGCGCTTGCGCCGCAAGCTCGATGAATACCAGCGCAATGTGCCGCCGCACGTTCGCGCCGCCCGCATGGCCGATGCCCATAACGAACGCCAGGGCCGGCCACCGCAGTACCAGCGTGGCGGCTGGATCAGCTATGTGATGACCACGGCCGGGCCGGAACCGCTGGAGGTCCGCACGGCGCCGATCGACTACGGCCATTACGTCGCCAGACAGCTTCAGCCCGTTGCCGACGCCATCCTGCCGTTCCTCGACGACGATTTCGAGACCTTGCTGACCGGGCAGATGGCGCTGTTTCCGGGGTAGAGCGGGGCGTCCAGGGCGGGCGCCTCGCCTACTCGTAGTATGCCGGCGCCATTTTCATGGTATTGCGCTGGTCCTTGTCGTGGTTGATCCAGAGTTGTGCGTTGTCCCGTGCCATCAGATCGGCGATGCGCTGCATCGAACTCAGCGTCAGTTCCTTGCTGAAGTTGATGGAAGGCACCCGGCGCTGGTCCCAGTTGCTGCGGAAGTGGACCGCATCGCCGGTCAGCACGACCGCCCCCGTTTTCGGCAGGTTCACCAGCAGGGACTGGTGGCCAGGCGTATGGCCAGGTGTCGAGAGGATCGTAACGCTGCCGTCGCCGAACACGTCCCTGTCGCCATCGAGCAGAGTGACCGGATGCCCGGGCTTGAAGCGCGGCGCGTTGCCGGCGCCAGGCCATTCATACTCGGCCCTCTGGACCAGCAGCACGGCCTGCGGGAACATCTCGACATTGCCGATATGGTCCGGGTGGGTGTGGGAGATCGCGACATAGCGGATGTCCGATGGCTTCACGCCGAGCTGCTCGAGCTGGCTCGCCAACGTCCTGGGCCGGCGCCAGAGTATGGACTTCGGATCAGCGGGCACCGCCCCGTCGGGCAGCTTGGCGACGGCATCGTCCACGCCCGTGTCCCACAGCAGCCAGCCCTGCGCGTGCTTGATCAGGTAGCAGTTGTCGACGAACGCCGCGGGTTTGCCGATATCCACGCCAGGCGTCCAGCGCGAGACGTCAATGGCGGTGCCTTCGCCGCAGTCGAGGACGTACAGGCGCTCGACAACGCTCGTTCGTTGCGGCGACATGCCGGCGCACCCGATGAGGACGATGGCAAGGGCAGCCAGCGCGAGCTGGATGGCGATCCGCGGACCTTTCAGCATGACAGGCTCCTCCAGGCACGATCTTTACTCCCCGGGGCGGCGAGCTTTCGAACAAGCGAGACGGACATGCTATAGCAACCGGCGCCATCGGCACGCCAGCATGCGATCCCGACGGCGCCGGCATCGGTGCGCCAGCCAACACAGGACCCGTTCCGCCGTTGCTAGACTGTCGGCGTCCAGTTGCCAAAGCCTGCGCTACCGCGCTACTGCGATCGCGCGCCGGGGCGTACCATCTGGCCGCTGCTACCTCATAAGGGGAATCCATGGGCAACGACGAACGGCAGGGCGCCCGGCTGAGCCGGCGGGATTTCCTGCGGGTTACAGGGGCCAGCGCCGTGGCGGCGGGTCTCGATGCGGGCAGTGCAAGCGCGGCAACGGCGTCCGGTGACGCGCGCCAGTCTCAGGGTGGGCAGGGGGCGGGCCCCTACAATATCCTGCTGATTCTCGTCGACCAGGAGCGCTTCTTCGGTCCGGGCGAGTTGCCGGCCGGGTTCGAGCTGCCGGCACACCAGCGCCTGATGAAGCGCGGCACCACCTTCGTGAACCATCGCATCAATTCCTGCGTCTGCACGCCATCGCGCTCGGTGATCTACACCGGCCAGCATATCCAGCACACGCGGATGTTCGACAACACCAACTTTCCGTGGATCACGAGCATGTCGACGGAGATCCCGACACTGGGACATCTGCTGCGGCAAGCCGGCTATTACACCGCCTACAAGGGAAAGTGGCACCTTACCAAGGAATTCGAGACGGTCAACAAGCTGGGCACGCCGACCAGGATCTTTACCGCGGAGATGGAAGGATACGGCTTCTCCGATTATGTCGGCATCGGCGACATCATTGCCCACACTCGCGGCGGATATAACCACGACGGCGTGATTGCCGCCATGAGCACGAGCTGGCTGCGCAGCAAGGGACGCGACCTGGCCGCGCAGGGCAAGCCGTGGTTCCTCGCGGTCAATCTCGTGAATCCTCACGACGTCATGTTCTACGACACCGATCCGCCGGACTCGCCGGTGCAGACGCAGCGCGGCATCACGCACGTGGCGAGGGACCCGCTCGATCCGCTCTACGCGAAGCAGTGGAAATTCGAGCTGCCGGCGAGCCACGGCCAGGCGCTGGATGCGCCTGGCCGCCCGCCCGCGCATCGCGATTTCCTGCGCTCGCACGACGCGCTGGTCGGCGAGATACCAAACGAGCCCGGCCGCTGGCGCCGGCGGCACAACTACTACCTGAACTGCATGCGGGACGTGGACCGCAATCTTGCAGCCGTGCTCGCGGAACTCGATGCGGCGGGCCTGACGGACAAGACCATCGTCATCATGACCTCCGATCACGGTGACATGGACGGCGCGCACCAGCTTCACGCCAAGGGGGCGGTTTCTTACCGCGAGCAGAACAACGTGCCGCTGGTGATCGCGCATCCTGCCCATCGCGGCGGCGGGCAGTGCCGCGCGGTGACTTCGCACGTGGATATCGTGCCTACCGTGGTCGCCATGACGGGAAGCCCCGCGGAGCAGCGTGCACGCCTGCTCAAGGGGCTGCCGGGCAAGGACCTGTCGGGCCTGCTGGCCGCGCCCGGCACGGCCGACGTGACTGCCGTGCGTGACGGCGCGCTGTTCTGCTACAACATGCTGGCCTACCTCGACGGCGACTTCCTGCTCAAGGCCACGGCGTTCGTGCAGAACGGCGGCAAGCCGGACCAGATCAAGAGCGCGGGCATCCGTCCCGATCTGATGAAGCGCGGCGCGGTGCGCGCCGTGTACGACGGCCGCTACAGCTTCGCGCGCTACTTCTCGCCGAAGCAGCACAACCGGCCGACGACGCTGGAGGATCTCACGCGGTTCAACGACCTCGAGCTGTACGACCTGCATACCGACCCGCATGAGCTGGTGAACCTGGCGGCCAGTGGCAAGCCCAATCGCGAACTTATCGTTGCCATGAACGAGAAGCTGAACCGGCTGATCGACACTGAGGTCGGGGAGGATCGCGGGCAAATGCTGCCGGGAGGCATCGATGCGGGATGGGAGGTGTCGGCGGAAACGATGGCAGGCGCGTGATCTGGCTGCGTGCCCCGGCTTCAGGAGCCGCGGGAGATTCGCTGGCGCCCCGGCATGCCCCGGCATGCCCCGGCAGGCGGCTGCTAAACTCCGCGAGGAGTCCCCCAGGCCATCTGCATTCAACGTGAACCTTGCCAACCTTGAACGCCAGCTTTCCTTCCTCAGGGAGATCGACGAACTGAAGAGCGTCGTGCGCATGACGCCGCTGATCAATCAGTCGCGCCGCGAAAACAGCGCCGAACATTCGTGGCATCTCGCCATGTATGCCCTCGTCCTGTCGGAGCATGCGGCCGCGCCGGTTGACGTGGTGCGCGTCGTGAAGATGCTTCTTATCCACGATATCGTGGAGATCGATGCCGGCGATGTTCCGTTCCACGACCCGTCGGCGCGCGCCGGCCAGGCGGAACTGGAGCAGCAGGCGGCCGAGCGAATCTTTTCGTTGTTGCCGGATGCGCAGGCGACGGAGTTTCGCGGCCTCTGGAGCGAGTTCGAGGCGGGCGAAAGCGATGACGCCCGGTTTGCGAAAGCGTTGGACCGCTTTCAGCCACTGCTCCATAACGCCGCAACGGGAGGCGGTAGCTGGGTGGAGTGCCAGGTCACCGAGGCACAGGCTCTTGCGCGCTACCGGCCGCCGATCGAGCGCGGTGCCCCCGCACTCTGGGAAGCGTCCGCCAGGCTGATTCAGGCGTATTTCGACAAGTCATAGGGCTCCCGCCCGTACTGCCATTACCCCCTACCAGGCGAAACGGTATTCGTTCGTCGGATGGAGCTGCCACTCGCCGTTGCCGCACAGCTCCAGTACCTGGACGTGATACTTGAGCAGGGTCGGGCGGTGGCTGACGCTGACGATGGTCGTATGGCCGGCGGCGAGCTGGCTGTAAAGCCTGGCCTCGTTGCCAGCGTCGAGCGCGCTGGTAGCTTCATCGAGCAGGGCGTAGCGCGGACGCGCCAGCAGCAGGCGCGCGAATGCCAGGCGTTGCTGCTCGCCGAGCGACAGGACCTTGCCCCAGTCCAGTTCCGCGTCCAGGCCGCCGAGGCGCTCTGCCAGGTCGGGCAGGTTGACCATCTCCAGCAGCTTCAACAGCTCGGCATCGGGTGTGCGGCGCTCGTGGTGGTTCGGATACAGCAACTGGCAGCGCAGGTTGCCAACGGCCATGTACGGATGCTGCGGCAGGATCAGCATCTGCTCGGGCTCGGGGTGCACGATACAACCGCTGCCGCTGTTCCACAGGCCGCTGATGGTCCGCATCAGCGAACTCTTGCCGCCACCGCTGGGCCCGACGATCAGCAGGCTCTGGCCGGGCCCCACGGTCACGGTAAGGTCCTTCAGCAGGGTACGGTCATAGTCGGGGGTGTGCAGGGTCAGGTGCTGCAGCGACAGTGTGTCGCCCCGCCGGCGCTGGACCTGGCTGCCGGGCTTGCGGCGCAGCACGCGCGTGTGCGCCAGCGTGGAAGCGAACGTCGCCAGCCGGTCCACGCCCGCCACGAAGCGGCTCAGGCTTTCGAAGTTGTCGACGATGACCGTCAGCGCCGCCAGCACGGCGGCGAAGGCCCCCGCGGCCTGGATCGCGGCACCGACTTCCAGTTCGCCATCCAGCACACGGTTGGCGACGATGACGCTGGGCAGCATCAGCGTCAGGAACGAATAGGCATACTGGAACAGGTAGAGATTGAGCTGCCAGCGGTTCAGGCGGTTGTAGTTGGCGAACACATGCAGGAAGCGGCCGCGTACATGATGGAACTCATGCTGCTCGCCGCGATGGAAGGTGATCGACTCCGCATGCTCGCGCACCCGGATCAGGCTGAAGCGGAAGTCGGCCTCGCGCTTGAGCTGGTAGAAGTTGAGCCCGATCAGCACCTTGCCGAAGCACAGTACTGAAACCACCGTGCCACAGACCGCGTAGAGCACCAGGAACACCACAAGCTCGCGCGAGATCGACCACAGCACCTCGCTGAAGGCAATCAGCTGCAGCAACGAGCCCAGCATCAGCAGCAGAAAGTACAAGGACTGCTGGGTGAAGGTGCTGATGTCCTCGGAGATTCGCTGGTCAGGGTTGTCGATGGCCGTGCTGGCGTTCAGCGCATAAAAGGCGCAGCCGCCGAAATACTTGTTCAGGTAGTGATGCGTCATCCAGGACCGCCACTGCATGAACAGCCGGTTACGCGTGTAGTAGAAAAGGGCGTAGACGGGGACCGCCGCGATCAGCACATAGACGAAGATCTCGATGGCATACCAGAAGCGATCGGCGTCCCCGGCCGCGAGTGCCGAGGCAAACTCGCCGGTTTGCTCGTTGAAGCGCACATTGGTCCAGGTCTGGCCCAGCAGCAGGCAGATGAGGATTAACATGAGCGCCCACGCCCGCCACTTTTCCCGCGATAGCCAATATGGCTTGGCGATGTCCAGGAACCGCTTCCACAGGTTGGCGCCGCGCGTTGACATGACCGTGTCGTGTTGGCAAGGCCTGGGGCGGGGCAGGACAGACCTGCCACGGCTCAGGCCTCCGTTAGCCTGTGACCACGCATTTCACATGCCAGCGAACCTTGCCGGCATTGCACACGTCTTTGGCAGCCTGGCCCGGCAACCGAACGGGCCCCGTCACAACCGGATTGCATCGGTGCGCTGTTGCCTGCCGCCCCGTGCAAAAGACTGACCGTTCCTCATGATAGGTCATGGCATGCGAAATCAGTGCCCGCTGCATGCCGAATACCTTGAGCTTGTCAGACCTCTTTTGCGCAGGGGGCCGCCGGGACCGGGCTTTGCTCGCCGAGGCCGCTTTCTCTGCCGGCCCCCGATCAGATTGCGGCAATGATTGTAGTGCCCAGAGCGCGCGCGTCGCAGACTAGCGCAGATGCCTTCCGGGCAAGGTTGGTGTCACTTGCCGCGACTGCGCGCCGGGCATTTCAGGGTTGGGTTTGCGCCGTGTCCTGGCCGATGGCATCGCTGCCGGATTGCGCTTCGCGGGAAGACTGTCCGCGTGGGCACCGAACGCACCCATATGAACTGGCTCGCCCATGCCGCCCACGACCTGCTGGCCGAGCGCGTTGCCCCCGCCACACAACAGCGTCGCCACGGACGCCACCAGACCCAATACCTGGATCCTCCTCATTGCGTTCTCCTCGTCACGCAATGGCCACCACTGGCCACATGCGGGCGAGAGCATAGGGGCTCCGCGCAGACGAGGTTGTAACGGATTGTGAGGCAGGCCCGCGTGGTGGCCATCGCCGGTCCGCTCGCGGATCCCCGCAGGCGGTCGCCGGCTTCAGGTCTTTGACGCCGCGGATTCCGCCTCGGCCTCCGCCGCCTGCATGTTCAGCACCGCGTCGCGCTTGTCCAGCAGGTGCTGGCGCAGGATCGCCGCCAGGCGCTTGCCGTCCCGGGCTTCCAGCGCCACCAGCATTTCGTCGTGGTCGCGGATGGCACTGTCCCACTTCGATTTCTGGAAGTTCGAGCGGAAGCGCAGGGCCTGCAGCCTGCGGTTCACGGCCAGGTAGGTCTGGCGCAGCGCGCTGTTGCGCGCGGCCTGGTTGATGCGGTCGTGGATCTGCCGGTTGTAGCTGTAGTAGCCCGACAGGTCGTCCTGCGCGCGGCACGCCAGCATGGCGTAGTGCAGGGCCTTGATCTCGGCGAGATCCACGGGCGTGATGCGTTCGCACGCGAGTTCGCCCGACAGGGCCTCGAGGCCGCTCATCAGCTCGAAGGTATCCAGGATCTCGGTCGGCGACAGGCTTGCCACCGAGGCGCCGCGATTGGGCGAGATGTCGATCAGCCCTTCGGCCGCCAGCACCTTGAACGCCTCGCGCAGCGGGGTTCGGGAGATGCCGAGCGTTTCACACAGCTCCCGCTCGTTGAGCTTGGTGCCGGACTTCAGCACGCCCTCCACGATGAAGTTGCGCAAGTGATTCACCACCGTGTCATGCAGGCGTTGGCGCTCGACCTTGGGGAGCACGGAAGCAAGGGAAGGTTCGCCGGAAGAAATGGGATCTTGCATGCAAAGTCCAACGACGGTCGTTTTCCGGGAATTCTATCAGACGCCTAGCACACTGCCGACAAGACGCAAGTCCCTGATGAATCGGGGTAAACACCGCTCTGTTTTGTGGTTCCCGACGGCTTCCCTTCCGGTCTCCGCCTGCTAAAGTATTTTGAATGCAAAATTCAACAGGAGGAGTAAATGCTGAAACTGGACTTCCATCCCGCCGGCCGTCATTTCCTGCAGATCCCCGGACCGAGCCCGGTGCCGGACCGTATCCTGCGCGCCATCAGCTACCCGACCATTGATCATCGCGGGCCCGAGTTCGGCGCCCTGGGCTTGAAGGTGCTGGCGGGCATCCGCAAGATCTTCAAGACCGAGCAACCGGTTGTGATCTATCCGGCCTCCGGAACGGGGGCGTGGGAAGCGGCGCTGTCCAACACGCTGAGCCCCGGCGATACCGTGCTCATGTTCGAGACCGGCCACTTCGCCACGTTGTGGAAGAAGATGGCCGAGAAGCTCGGCCTGCGTCCGGAATTCCTAGGCCTGCCGGGCATCGAGGGCTGGCGCCGCGGTGTGCAGGCCGACCTGATCGAAGCCCGCCTGCGCCAGGACGGCGGCCATGCGATCAAGGCTGTCTGCGTGGTGCACAACGAAACCTCGACGGGCGTCACGTCGGATATCGCCGCCGTGCGCAAGGCCATTGACGCCGCCGGGCATCCGGCCCTGCTGATGGTCGACACCATCTCCGGGCTGGCTTCCGCCGACTATCGCCATGACGAGTGGGGCGTGGACGTGACCGTCTCCGGCTCGCAGAAGGGCTTGATGCTGCCGCCGGGCATCAGCTTCAACGCCGTCTCGCCGAAGGCCCTCGAAGCCGCCAAAACGGCCCGGCTGCCGCGCAGCTTCTGGGACTGGGAAGAGATCATCGCCATGAACCAGACCGGCTACTGGCCCTACACGCCGAGCACGAACCTGCTCTATGGCTTGTCGGAAGCGCTGGACATGATCCTGGAAGAAGGGCTGGACAACGTGTTCGCGCGCCACCAGCGCCTGGCCGAGGCTTGCCGCCGCGCGGTGCGTGCGTGGGGCCTGGAGATCCAGTGCGCCGACCCGTCGGTCTACAGCCCGGTGCTGACCGGCGTGATGATGCCCGATGGCATCGATGCGGACGCGGTGCGCCGGGTCATCTACGACCGCTTCAACATGTCGCTCGGCGCGGCGCTGGGCAAGATGAAGGGCCGCATGTTCCGCATCGGCCATCTCGGCGACTGCAACGATCTCACGCTGATGGCCACGCTTGCAGGTTGCGAGATGGGGCTGAAGCTGTCGGGCGTTCCGGTGGCCGCCAGCGGCGTGGCCGCGGCCATGGACTATCTCGCGGCCCACGCGAGCCCCTTGCCGCTGCGGGCCGCCGCCTGACGCAGGCCGCCGGGTCCCGCGCCCGCGGCGCGCACCCGTTCGCATGCCAGGGCCGGGGAGGGCCTGGCAGCAAGCGGGGTGCGGGCATCGCGGCACGCACGCGGGCGCAGGCCCCGGCGGTACAGGCCCGTTCCACACAGCACTGATCGATTCAGGATCGGCGCGGCAGCACTGACGTACCTGACCATACAAAAGGAGACGCTGTGGAAACTACCCTGCAGGCCGGGGCAAAGGTAGGTTCGTACGAGGACGCGGTTTATCGCAAGGTAAGCTGGCGCCTGGTACCGTTCCTGATGCTTTGCTTCCTTATTGCCTATCTCGACCGGGTCAACGTGGGCTTTGCCAAGCTCCAGATGTCGCAGGATCTCGGCTTCAGCGAAACCGTCTACGGCCTTGGCGCCGGCATCTTCTTCATCGGCTACTTCCTGTTCGAGATCCCGAGCAACCTTGCGCTCCACCGGTTCGGCGCCAAGGTGTGGATCGGGCGCATCATGGTGACGTGGGGGCTGCTGTCCGCCTGCTTCGTCTTTGTGAAGACCCCGACCGCCTTCTACACCCTGCGTTTCCTGCTGGGCCTGGCGGAAGCAGGCTTCACGCCCGGCATTGTGTACTACCTGTCGTGCTGGTACCCGTCGCACCGCCGCGCCAAGATCATGGCGATCTATTGCATGGGTTCGCCGCTGTCGGGCATCATCGGCAACCCGCTGTCCGGCTTCCTGATGGGCAGCATGGGCGGCATTGCGGGCTGGGCGGGCTGGCAGTGGATGTTCTTCATCGAAGCCGTGCCCGCCGTGCTGCTCGGGCTGGCCTGCTTCTGGTACCTGGACAGCTCCATCGCCAAGGCCAGGTGGCTCAGTGAGGACGAGAAGCAGGTGCTCGAACGGGCCAAGGCGGAGGACAACAAGGCGGCAGGCCCCGAGGCGCGCGTCGGCAAGGTCTTCACCGACCCGCGGGTCTGGCTGATCAGCCTGATCTGCTTCTGCTATGTCACCGGCCAGTACGGCATCACGCTCTGGCTGCCCACGTTCATCAAGTCGACAGGCGTCTCCGACCCGTTGCATATCGGACTGCTCAGCGCGATCCCGTATGTGGCGGCGATCATCACCATGTACTTCTTCGCCAGGAGCGCAGATAAACACCGGGAACGGCGCTGGCACCTGATCGTGCCCTGCACGATGGGCGCCATCGGCTTCCTGGCCCTGCCCTGGATCATGCACAGCACGGCCCTGTCGCTGGTGTTCCTGTCGATCGCCGCGGCCGGTATCCTGACCTGTTCGCCGCTGTTCTGGTCATTGCCCACCGCCTTCCTCAGCGGCGCGGCGGCGGCCACGGCGATTGCCATGAGCAACTCGATCGGCAACCTGGCCGGCTTTACCAGCGGCTACATGATCGGGTATCTCCGTGACGTGACCCAGAGCGGCAGCAGCGCGTACTACATGATCGCGGGCATGCTCATCCTTGGCGCGTTCGCGATCTGGACCTTGCCGGCAAAGCTGGTCAACCGTTAGCGCAGGCGGGGAGCGGCGTGCCGCTCCCCCAAGGAATCAACCCCCCGGCGTCCGCTGTCCCGGACGCAAGGAACACAGACATGAATCGATCCCCCGACTCAGGCATCAGCGTGCTGGAGGCCACCGTGGCTGGCATCCATGCCGCCATGCGCGCTGGCCGGCTCACCGCGCGCCAGCTGGTCCAGGCCTACCTGGACCGGATTATGGCCTATGACAAGAGCGGCCCCCGCATCAACAGCGTGTTGCAGCTCAATCCGCAGGCGTTGGCGGAAGCCGACCAGCTGGATGCGCAGGCCGCGGCAAGCCCGTCCGTGCCGCTTGCGCCGTTGCATGGTATTCCGGTGCTGATCAAGGACAACATCGAATGCGCCGGCATCGAGACGACCGCGGGCGCGCGCTGCCTGCAGGGCAATCTCGCGCGGGAGGATGCATTCATCGTCCGCAGGTTGCGCGAGGCTGGCGCCATCGTGCTGGCCAAGACCAACCTGCACGAGCTTGCCTCGGGCGGAGAGACGGTCAGCACGCTGGGCGGGCAGACCCTGAATCCGTATGACCTGACACGCACGCCGGGCGGCTCCAGCGGCGGCACCGGCGCCGGCATCGCGGCCAACCTGGGCCTGCTGGGCATCGGCACGGATGGCATCAATTCGATCCGATCGCCCGCTTCGGCGAACAACCTCGTCGGCCTGCGTCCGACCATGGGGCTGGTCAGCCGTACCGGGCTGGTCCCGTGCGGGCTGACGCAGGACACCATCGGGCCGATCACGCGTACCGTGGCCGATGCGGCGGTCCTGCTCGACATCATTGCCGGCCACGACCCGGGCGACCCGGCGACCCGCCAGGCGCAGCCGCATATGCCGCGCAGCTACGCCGAAGCGCTGGACCCTGACGGGCTCAGGGGCGCACGCATTGGCGTGCTGCGCGCCTTCTTTGGCGAGGGGCCCGGGCATCGCGCCGTCAATGCCGTCATGCAGCGGGCGCTTGCCACCCTCGACGCTCGCGGCGCCGAACTGGTCGAGATCGAAGAAGCGATCCATCCCGACGCGCTGCTGGCGGACACGCTGGTGCATCTGTACGAGATGAAGGGCGATCTCGATGCGTACCTTGCCGGCGTTCCGGCCGCCGTGCCGGTCCGCTCGATGGCAGACATGATCATTGCAGGAAGCGTGCATCCCGGCGTCACCGGCACGCTGAAGAGCGCCATGGCGCTGGCGGGCAACGAGACCGAATACTGCGAGCGGCTGCAACGCCAGCAGGCCCTGCGCGATCGCATCCTCGGGCTGATGGCGGCACACCGTCTCGACGCGCTGGCGTTTCCGCACCAGCGCCGCCTGGTCGTGCCGGTGGGCCAGGCCCAGGCCGAGCGCAATGGCGTGCTGGCGTCCGCCACGGGCTTCCCGGCCATCGTCATCCCGGCAGGCTTCTCCGAGCCGGATGGCAACGCCCCGCAAGGCGTCCCGGTCGGGCTGGAGTTCTTCGGCCGGCCATTCTCGGAAGCCGTGTTGCTGCGGCTGGCGCATGCGGCGGAGCACGCCCTGGACGCGCGCCGGCCACCGCTGTGCGCGCCGGCGCTGACATAGCCCCGCGCCGACAGCCGTACTTTCCTTACTGCTCTATTCCAAAGCCGGTCAAGGATGCCGGCGGCAAGTTTGCGGACACACCGTGACTGACCTCATTCCGAGGAGGAGACAAGATGGGCGCAGAAGTGAATGTTCAATCGTCGCGTTCGCCCCAGCAGCACGAACTCGACCGGGCAATGGATGGCATCGGCGTTACCGCCGCACACAAGAAGATCATCTTCCTGATCATGCTGGGCGTGATGTTCGACGTCTTCGAACAGAACGCCGTTGGCCTGGTCGGGCCAATCTTGCGCGAGCAATGGGGTATATCGGTCGCGCACATCGGCTTTCTCAATACGCTGACGTTCAGCGCGGCCGCGCTGGGGCGCGTGGCATCGGGCTTTATCGCCGACCGCTACGGCCGTCGCGCCATGCTGAACGCGAACCTGCTGCTGTTCACGCTGGGTGCGATCATCTGTGCGCTGGCGCCCAACTATACGGTGCTGGCGGCCGGCCGCTTCATCGTCGGCATCGGGCTCGGTGGCGAAATTTCGGTCGCCGTGACGATCCTTGCCGAGCTGTGCTCCACCCGCTTTCGCGGCACCGCGGTCGGCCTGGTCAGCGTGGGCAGCGGCGGCCTGGGCAATATGCTGGCACCCGCGTTCGGACTGGCCGTGTTCGCGCTGTTCCCCGGGCCGGACAACTGGCGCTGGCTGTTCGGCTGCCTGGTAGTGCCCGCAATCTTCGTCGTGTTCTACCGCCGCTTTATCCCCGAGACTCCGCGCTTCCTGTTGTCGAAGGGAAGGGTCGATGATGCGAACCGTGTGCTCTCCGGCCTGGCTTCCGGACGCCTGGGTACCTTGCGCGGTGCGCCGACGCAGTACATCCGGGACGCCGTCCAGGACGAGGCGCCCCGTGCCAGGGTGCGGCTGCGCGATGTGTTCCAGGGGCGCCTGGGCCGGCGTACGGTGGCGCTGGGTGTCGCGGTGTCGATGACGTACGGTGCGCAGATTTCCGTGCTGACGCTGATGCCAACCATCCTGATGTCGCAGGGCTACACCATCTCGAAAAGCCTGCTGTTCACGATGGTGATGCAAAGCGGGAGCCTGTTCGGTGCGTTGGCGGCGTCGTACTGCGGCTATCACTTTCCGCGCAAGCGCGTGCTGACCCTTGGCGCCGGGCTGGCTTGCGCCGCGGGCCTGAGCTTCGGCTTCCTGACGTTCAACGTGGGGCTGGTGCTGCTGTTCGGCGCCTGCTTTACGTTCTGCGTGGTGCTGCTGAATACCTCGATCTGGATCTTCGCGCCAGAACAGTATCCGACCGACGTACGCGCCTTCGGCACCTCGCTCATCCTTGCGCTGGGTACACTGGCCGGTGCGCTGACGCCGCTGGTAAGCGGGCGCGTGTTCGAAACCTACGGCGTTGGCGGCATGTTCAGCATGCTGGCTGCGATGTACGCCGTATTCGCCCTGAGCGTGCAGTTCGCGCCAGAGACATTTGGCAGGCCCATGGGCGAACCCGAGCTGGAAGACGAGCCGCAACTGGCCGCCGACACGCGCACGGCCAGCGTCAGCAGGTCCTGACTTCCAACTGACCGTCCTTCCGATCCACCCGAATTCTCGTCAAGGAGCCGTCGCCGGCATGAACGAAATCCAGATTGATGCAGTCGCCCAGACCCTGATCCGCGCTCGCCGCGAACAACGCTGCGCCGATGCACAGGCTTTCGCCACCGCACTGGCCACACCGGAGGAGGCCTACGCCGTACAGGCGGCGGTCGCCGGCTCGCTGGGCTGGCACGCGGCCGGCCCCGGTTACTGGAAGTCGGGCGGACCGTCGCGGCAGGCCCGGCTGACGCACGCGCAGTTGCCCGCAGACGGCGTCTGGAGCAGCCCGGCCATGGCCGGGGACCGGCACTTCACCTGGCGCGGCATCGAGGCCGAGATCGCGCTGCGTCTCGCACGCCCGGTCAGCCCGGAAGACGCGGCGGCGCTCGATGGCGACAGCGCTGCCACGCTGGTGGATGCCATGGCCGTCTCGATCGAAGTGGTGGATTCGCGCTGGCAGCAGTTCACCGATGCGCCGGCGCTGCTGAAGCTTGCGGACTTGCAGGCACACGGCGCGCTCGTACTCGGCGAGTGGCGTCCTTACGAGGCGCGCGACTGGGCGGCGCAACGCTGCCATGTCCGGATTGGCGCGCAAAGCTTCGAGCGCAAGGGTACCCATGCCCTCGGCGATCCGGCGTACGGACTCGGGGCCTGGCTGCGCCACGCGACGAGCCATGGCCAGCGCGTGGAGGCAGGCACCGTCGTCACTACGGGAACCTGGGTGGGGATCCTGCCCGCTGCGGCGGGCGACCTGGTCACGGCGGAGTTCGACGGCATTGGCCACGCGTCGATCCAGTTCTGACCGGCGCGGCTCGGCCCCGGCCTGGATTGCCTAGTCAGCGCGGCGCCACCGCCCCGACTCCTGGCGGACGCTGACCCGTTCGCCATGCAGCCAGACTTGCTCCTCGCTCATGGTGGCCGAGGCGGACGGGGCGGTGTCGAAGGCGATATCGAGCGCGCGTGCGACATGGGCATCCTCGATGGGAAGCTCCCAGGTCAGGAATAGCTGGGTGCAATCCTGGTCGCCCGGGAAGTCGGCCTCGTCAAAGCCATGGCTGCCGCGTCGAATCACGCCGTGAGGCTGGCAGGTGTCGAATACCAGGGCCGTACCGCGGCGCAGCGGGATGCGCAGGTCCAGTGCCGGGAGATGTACGTCCTGGCCCTTGTCTTCGCTCAGGAACAGGTTGCAGAAGGCCGCGCCGCCATACTGCTCGCCGTCGTGGTGATACCGCGCGCCGCGGCAGACCATCAGGGCAACCTCGCTGGAGGCGAGTACGCCGGGCAGCCCGAGCCTGCTCGTCCAGTCGGCCACGGCCCGCACGCAGTGCGAGTACTCGGGCCATCGCGCCCGCGCGCGGGCAAGCGGCATGACCTCGACATCTCCCACGTCCAGGGTCATATGGCGCGACGATATTTCCCTGGCCCAATCGGCGAGCAGCCGCGCCGGCGGCTCCGGAACGTCGAGTGTGCCGGACAGCACGATCCCGCTCACGCTCCGGCTGCGGATGGCGTCGCCGCTCCAGAAGAATGACGTCAGGGCGTCCGCGGAACGTGGCGGCATGGATCAGGAAGCCTGCGGCAGGGTCGCGCCGCCGCGCTGCATGGCCAGCGCCGACCAGGCAAACACTGCCAGGCCGCCCACCGCCAGCAGCGCGCCGACCCAGCCGGTAGAAGTCCAGCCCAGCCCGGCAGCGATGCTCACGCCGCCAAGCCAGGCGCCCAGCGCATTGGCCAGATTGAACGCCGAGTGATTGAGGGCGGCGGCCAGGGTCTGGGCGTCGCCTGCCACGTCCATCAGGCGGATCTGCAGCGCCGGCCCCAGTGCCACGACAGTACCGATCAGCAGCACATTGGCGCTGGCCAGCCACGGATGCGGCGCCGTCACGGTGAACGCGCCCAGCACCAGCGCGGACCACGCCAGCACGCCGCCGATGGTCGGTGTCAGGGCCTTGTCCGCCAGCCAGGCCCCGGCCAGGTTGCCGGCGACCATGCCCACGCCGAACAGCGCCAGGACCACCGGGATGGCGCTTGCCGGCAACTGTGCCACTTCGAGCATGGTGGGCTTGATGTAGCTGAATACGGCGAACATGCCGCCAAAGCCGATGGCGCCGATGCCGAGCGTCAACCATACCTGCTTGCGCCGCAACGCCGTCAGCTCGCGCAGGGGGCTCGCGCGGCGATCGCCCGGGAAGAACGGCACCCAGCACCACACCAGCCAGGCCGTGAGCGCGCCGATGGATCCCACGATCAGGAACGCCGCGCGCCAGCCCAGCCAGGTGCCGACGGTAGCGGCAATCGGCACGCCCACCAGCGTCGCCACCGTCAGCCCCAGCATGACCAGCCCGACCGCCTGGGCACGGCGCTCGCGAGCGACCAGGCCGGCCGCCACCAGGGCTGCCACGCCAAAGTAGGTGCCGTGCGGAAAGCCGGTCAGCAGCCGCGCAATCAGCATGGAGGCGTAGGCGGGCGCGGCCGCGCTGGCGAAATTGCCGGCGGCGAAGGCGGCCATCAGTGCGATCAGCAGGTTGCGCCGCGGCCAGCGCGCGCCCAGCACGGCGAGCAGCGGGGCGCCGATGACCACGCCCAGCGCATAGGCGCTGATCAGGTGGCCGGCCTGCGGGATCGAGATGGCCAGATCGCGCGCGGCGTCGGGCAGCAGGCCCATGATCACAAATTCGCCGGTGCCAATGCCGAAGCTGCCCACGCCGAGCGCGAGCAGGGCGCGGCGGCTTTGGGCGGGCGCGAGGGTCGGGTTGCTGCAGAAAGCGGGGAGCGTATCGGGTGTGCCGTGCGGAGCCGTCATGGGGAGCGCGAAGTCTTGTTGTTCCAGTCGCTGCTCGCTGGCGGGCGGGATTCTGCGTCCCGCCTCATGCGTTGCCAGCGCGCTCCGGCGCAGCGCGAGGCCGCATTGTGACGGAAAACGTCATTTCCTGCAGACAGTGCCTGATGCGCCGCACGCAGTCCGGCGAAAGCGCGCGCGGCAGCGCCTGCGTGGCGGTTGCGGCACACCGGAAGTCAGAACCCGCCTACGCGCCGGCGCGCCGGCCTCCGATGCCCCAGCGATACACCGGGATCTACATTGACCTTATCCGACTCACTGCCGGAGAAACCTTATGTCATTCGCGCTCTATCTGATCGGATTGCTGGTGCTGGTGGGCGGGATCGCCTGGGGACTGTCGGTCGCGGGCCTGGCCTCGGTCTATATCGGCATTGCATGCCTGGTCATCCTCGGCCTCGGCATCATGGCTGCCGTGTCCCGCACTCGCACCAAAGACCCTTCATAGCCACGCCCGGCCGGCGGCCTGCCTGGCGCGCCGGCGACCGGTCCCGGCCCTGGCTTCGCCGGCTATCCGGATCACTCCCCCTCTTGCGCTGCACTTCGTAGAATGTACTTGTGTCTGGGGGTGCGGCCCTTCGGGCCTGTCCTGCTTTATCGCCTAAACGGAAGCCGGACTGGCCGGGCGCGCACGTCGCATCGTAGGAGATGGCGGGCCATCCCGACGGCGAACAGCGGCGAGGCAGGTGATCCATGCAGACCGGTGCATTTCCCTTTCAGCCCGTGCGGGAACGGGGGACCTTGATTTGCTTCCTGGCAGCCTTGTTCATGCACCTGCTGCTGGGGGCGCTGCTTTATTACGGCGTGCATTGGCGCAGCACGGCGCCGGAAGGGGTTTCCGCCGAAATGTGGGACCCCATCCCGGAGGCCGTGCAGAGTCAGCCCGAGAGTCAGCCGGAAGTCAAACCGGCGCCGAGCGTGAAGCCGGTCGAACAAGAGAACGCCGATATCGCGCTGCAGGAAAAGGCGCGCAAGGCCGAGCGCGCGGCCCAGGACGAACAGAAGGCCAGGGAAAAGGCACAAGAGAAGGCGCAACACGATGCGCAGGCGCGCGCCGAGGCCGCCCGCAAGGCCGCGCAGCGGGAGGCACAGGAAGCGCAGCGACAGGCCGCCAATGCCGAACGGGCCAGCGAACTGTCGCGCTTGCGCGCGCAGGCGGGGGGTGCCAACGCGAGTACCGGCACCGGTACTTCCGGGAAGCCTTCTTCCGCTTATGCCGAGCGCGTGCGCCAGCGGGTCAAGCCGAACATCATCTTCGCAGAGGATATCAACGGCAATCCGGCCGCCGTCGTCGCCGTGCGCATGGCACCCGACGGATCGATCCTGTCCGCCAGGCTGGCCAAGTCAAGCGGCAATTCCGGCTGGGACAACGCCGTCCTGCGCGCGGTGACGCTCTCCGACCCGTTGCCGCGCGACGAGAACGGTGTCGCCCCGCCCGAGATCCGGATCACGTTCTGGCCGAAGGACCAGGGTAGCTCGTAGCGGCGTCACTCTGCCGTCGTAGGTCTCTAGCCGTGGCTGGTCATGCGCGCCTCGCTCTCGATCTGCTCGCGAAGGATGGCGAAGCGCGGATGGACCTCCTGCCCGAAGAGCGGATCTGCGCTGGCCGGCACCGCGGTGTCGACGGCATCCCAGTCTTCCGGGGTCAGCAACTGCGCCGCGCGCGGCATGACGTACCGCTCCTCGGTCGAGAGATGATTGCGGTAATACACAAGGTACATGGCCGCGGCCGCCTCCAGTGCCGCGCGAGAACTGATCGTGTCGCACTCGGCTTCATTGAGACGCTCCAGCAGCGTTTCGCCGACGGTCGCAATCACGCGGTGCTCCTGCTGGAGACGGCCGACCACGGGGCGCATGTCAGGATCCCGTTCAAGCAGCCGTTCGTAGGCAAGATCCTCGCGCGGATGGTGAATGCGATCACCGAACGTTCGCATGTAATGGATAATCATCCCCATCAGGCTGTAATTGGGCCGCTCCCCCCGGTTGAACAGGATGACCTGGCTTTCCAGAAGGTCAAGCAGCCGGGCGAAATGGACATGGTCTTCATGCCAGGTGGAAAACGCGGTGGCCATGGCGGGGCTCCATCGATTAAGTTCGGTCGCCTTTGAGGCCACGTCGTATCGAAGCCTCGTGCTTGAACCCTATGCTTCTATCCGGAGATCATTCTGATCTGGATCAAGGGACTGCCGATGACCCCACCCCTCCGAGCCGTCCATGGCGGGCCGGCTCCCAGTCTTCGCTCCCTTCGTATTTCGAGGAGACTCTATGCGCAGCACTGAGCACCCAGTAGTGGAGTGCGTGGGGGTTTGGCTCGTGATCCGGGATTGGCTCCGCGGGCTTTGTCTCGCCGTGCTGGTGTCCCCGGGTGTGGTGTCGGGAATGGAATTCAAGATCTACCACCAACCCCAGCTGGATCTGAAGATGATCATCGGCGCAGGGAAGATCCAGGACGGTGACGCTGACCGGTTCCTTGCCGTCGCCAGGATGGCCGGCCGTGATCGCGAGGGACTTGTGCCTCTCGTGTTGAATAGTCCAGGGGGGAATGTCGAAGCCGCGTTCCGGATGGTCGATGCCATGGACAAGGTCCGCGTCTATACTGCCGTTCCGGATAACGCCAGGTGCGCGTCCGCTTGCGCTTCCATCCTGTTTGCTTCCGGCGAGCGACGCAGCGTCGTTGGCAGCGGGCAACTGGGGTTTCACAGCTGCTACCGGCGCGACGGGAAGACCTACGCAGCGGACTCGCTTTGCAACGAGATCATCGCGGCAAACGCCATGCAACGCGGGGTGAGCCACGCCGCCATCAATCAGTTCGTCAAGCAGTATGGTGCGCAAGACATGGCGTGGGTCCGGCGCAATGTCGCTTGCCGGTCCTTGCAGGGGCTATGCAAGGCGGGGCTGCTGGAAACGCAAAGCGAGGCAAAGGCAGCGTTGATGCGCAGTTTTGATTGCAGCCAGCTTATTTCCGTTCCCGCCCAGCTGATTTGCGGCGATGCGGAACTGGCCCGCGCCGATAAGGCGCTGGCGGGACTTTACGAGCAGAAGCTGAAGGCATCGGCGAACAAGGCGCGGCTGCGTGCGGATCAGCGCGACTGGCTTCGTGATTCCCGTAACCGGTGTAGCGACAAGGCCTGCCTGCTGCAAAGCTATCGCCTGCGCATCGACGCACTGAAGCAGGCGCGCTCGTGAGCGCCTGCCAGCTGGCGGGCGGGGGCTGCGCCCGGCCGGACGCCATCCCTCTTGCCAGTCCCCCCCGCACGGAGTAAAAGTCGGTCCATCAATGCCGACCGCGAGTCGCACGCCCATGGACGAACCCTCCAAGCTCAATGCCGATTCGCTGGGCATCGTCGAGTCGGTGATCATGGGCATCGCCGGCACGGCGCCTGCCTACAGCGTCGAGATCACGACTTCGACGATCATCGGGACGGCCGGCACGCTTGCGCCGGCGAGCATCCTGGTGTGCGGTCTCGTCATGTTCGGCATTGCGTATGCATTCATCAACATGAACCGCGCCCTGGTGAGCGCCGGCACCTCCTACTCGTGGGTGAGCATGGTGTTCGGGCGCACGCTGGGCTTCTTTGCCGGCTGGGCGCTGCTGGTGCTGTGCTGCGTGTTCATGGTTTCCGCCATGATCCCGGCAGCCAACGCCACGCTGCTCATCTTCGACCGGCCAAAGATGAATAACGTGCACTACGTGACGCTGATCGCGGCCGCGTGGCTCACGGTGGTGAGCGCGATCGTGGTCAAGGGCATCAAGCTGACCAGCTACGTGCAAGTGCTGATGACGGTCATCGAAGGCGTCATCCTGCTCGCGATCATCGTCGCGAGCTTCTTCATGTTCCCGCGCGCGCCGCAACACCCGTTCTCGCTGGAGTGGTTCTCGCCCTTCGCATTCTCGCCAAAGCTGTTCGCCAACGGCGCCCTGGTGGCGATCTTCTTCTTCTATGGCTGGGACGTGACCATGAACCTGAGCGAAGAGACGCGGGACGCGAACCGCATCCCGGGCCGTGCCGCGTTCTGGTCAATGGTGTTCCTGATGGCGTTCTTCCTCGTCTTTATCGTCATCACGCTGATCGGCCTGTCGGATGCGGAGATCCAGCACTACAACACCAACATCATCTTCGCCATCGCGGAGAAGCTCTTCGGGCCCGCGTGGGGCTATGTCGCGATCATCGCGGTCTTGCTGAGCACGGTTGGCACGGTCGAGACGCAGATCCTGCAGTTCACGCGAACCCTCTTTGCCAAGAGCCGCGATGGCGCCCTCCATCCCCGCTTTGCGCGCCTGCATCCGCGCTGGCGCACGCCGTACATCGCGATCTTCTTCATCTGGATCACGGGACTCGCGCTGCTGTTCATGTCGTCCTATCTGCCGACGATCAACGTCATCCTGCGCGATTCGATCACCGCCATCGGCTTCCAGATCTGTTTCTATCTCGGGCTGACCGGACTCGCCTGTGGCTGGTACTACCGCAAGATGCTGGTGCGCGGACCGTGGCTTGCCGTGAGCCACGTCATCTGGCCATCGGCGAGCGGGATATTCCTGTTCTTCATCGCGCTCTACAGCATTCCGACCTTTGACTGGGTCACCAATGTGGTCGGCATGGGAGGCATTGCCATCGGGGCCATCCCGCTGCTGCTGAATGGCAAAAATATCCGGACGACGCCCGCGGCGTGAGTCACCGTTTGCCGTGCTCGCCGGTCCCGGAACCCGCCAGGGATACAGTGCCAGACTGGCGCGAGTCGAGGTACTATGCACCGCTGAACCAGCTCGGAAGGTGAGACGATCACCACCCGCTCGACATCTCCGGCGGGGCGCATGACGGAGCAAGATTGACTAATCAGGGGAGACTATGAAGATCAAGGTAGAAGCCGCCGTGGCAGCCCCCATGGAGAAGGTGTGGCGAGCCTATACAACGCCGGCAGACATCATGCAATGGAATGCCGCTTCCGACGACTGGCATACCACTGCCGCCACGGTCGACCTGCGGGTTGGCGGCGCCTTCTCCTCGCGGATGGAAGCGAAGGATGGCAGCATGGGGTTCGATTTTGCGGGAACCTACACGAAGATCGTGGAACACCAGCTGATCGAGTATGCCTTTGGCGACCGGACCGCGCAGGTTGAATTCTCGGATGCGCCGCAGGGCGTTACGGTGCGCGTGAGTTTCGATGCCGAATCCCAGTATCCGGTCGAGCAACAGCAAAGCGGGTGGCAGAGCATCCTGAACAATTTCAAGAAGCATGTCGAAGCGCGCTAGCGGCAGACGCGAGCCGGCGAAGCGCAACAAGGACCAGGCTGACGTTGCAGCGCCAGCACCTGGTCCTGGGGACGCCGCGCATTAGCGGCATCGGCGACCGGCTCCCGGGTCAGGCCCGCCAGGTGCTGCCCGTCACCTCGCCGCTGCCCGGTTGCGACGGGCTGCCGGCATCGCGGCGCACGTGGATGTCGTTGTTGACTTCGCGGACGCCATAGGTGTCATCCACCAGTTCTTCGATGTAGTACTTCTGGCTGCGGCTGTTCACCGTGCCGGACAGCGTCACCACGCCGTCCTTGACATCGACACTGACATCGCTGACGTCGAGGCGCCGCGCGTAGCTCAGGCGCTCGCAGATATGGTCGCGGATGCGCTCGTCGGTGCGCTGGTAGCCACGCGGGCCAGTGGGACGCTCGTGCCGTTCGGAGGTGCCGAACCAGTCGCCCACGGCTTCGCCGATGCGGCGCCCAAGGTTGTACAGCGTGCCATGTTCATCGTCGTCGCGATTGTCGTCGCGACCGTTGTCGACCTCCCAGCCGCGCCGCTGCGCCGCTTCACGGCTATAGTGCCGGCCGTAGCGCCGGTCTTCCAGCCGCTCGTCGTCCGGATCGGTCCAGTAGCGGGTGTCGCTGCGCAGGTCGCTGAAGTAGGTGTCCCGGCCGCCCTCGCCGCGGTCCGATGCGCGCGCGCGTTCCGTGCTTCGGCGCCATTCACGCTCGGCGTATCTGTCGTCGCGCTGCCAGGCCTGCGGATCGCGCCGCCATTCCCTGGCGCGCTCCCAGCCGTAGCCACCGTTCATGCCAGCACGCAGGTCGCTGCCATAGCGGCCGCCCTCGTCCCCGCGATCGCCGCCGCGGTAAGACGCCTGGGTCTCGTAGCTTCCCTGGTCGCTGCTGCCGTAGCGGTCGCCATAGCGCCCGCGTGTCGGGTAGTCCGGGCGACGCGCCGCGCCATATTCGCGGTACCTGTCGTCGGTATCCTGGCGTCCATAGCGCTCGTCGGACCACCTGCGGTATGCCTCGGGCTCGCCGCCTCTCTGCCGCGCCGGTCCGCCATAACTGGTCTGCCCCGGCGTCATCCGCCGGCGCATGCGCTCGGATTGCCATGTTTCGCGTCCCGATTCGGGTTGCCAGTCGTCATCGTCCCACTGCCTGCCGCGTTCGCGCTCGTCATCGTAGTAGTTGCTCATGCTCGTGTCCTGAAAGATGGGGAATGCCCAACGCGCACGGCCGGCACGATCGCGCCCGCGTGCGCATGTGCACGTGTATCCAGGAAACGGCAAGATTCGTACCGTGTGGCAGTGTCGTCCCGTGGCGGGCGCTCGCGGCGTGTTATGCGAGCTTTTTGGGGACTTTTTGGGAGCTTTGTGGGGGCTTTGTGGCCCCCGAGGCATTGCAACGATTGCAGAGCATGTAAGGGATGCCGGGCACGCATGCGTCAAGCGCGGCGTGCGACCGTCACCGCTAGCGTCAGGACTTCGCGGTTTCCTTCATCGCCCGGGCCAGGCCAGGGTTCCCGCACATTTCAAGGCCGCGGATCGCCCCCTCGCGATCCGGTGCCTCGTGATGCTGGTTCAGCTTGCGCTTGCCTTCGAGCCGCGACAGGCGGACCTCGATGCCCACGATATGGCTCAGTTGCTCGGCTAGGTAGTCGGCGGGCGCGTCGCCCATCTTCCAGGGGTGCGGTTGAGTGGCTTCGTGCTGCCGGGTCAGGCGGGCCACGACGCCGCGGACATAGTCTTCGTCGTCCCGGATATGAAGCGTGCCGTGGGCGTGCACCACCTCGTAGTTCCAGGTCGGGACACGGCGGTGCGTCTGCTGCTTGCCGGGGTACCAGTTGGGCGTGATATAGCCTTGCGCCCCGGTGAAGATCACCAGCACCTGCGATCCTTCGGCAACCTCTTGCCAGACCGGATTGGCCCGGGCCACGTGCGCTTGCAGCACGCCACACGTGCCTTGGGCGGGGTCGAACAGGAACGGCAGATGATTGGCATCGAAGCCAGCCGCCGTATGGGTGACCAGCGTTGCCAGGGCGTGCTCGCGCATGATGCGATGCAGGGCTTCGGCGCGCGGCTCGGCAAATTGTTCGGGCAGGTACATGGGACTCCACTGTGAACGGGCGTCGTCACGGCGCGACGCTGAGCGCAAGTGTGCCGCGCATCCGGTTGGGTGGGAATAGCCAGTTTGATGACATCTGACCAGACCAGTTGATCCGGCCAGGTGACCAGGATGCCCATTGGAGCCATCTGTGTAAGGCAGTCAGGCCAGTCAGGCCATGGTGCTATCCTGCTGCGGTTGCATCACCTTGACCGAACAGCCAGCAGGAGGAAGGTATGACCATGACGCTCTACTACAACCCCCAGAGCCGCGCCTCGGTGGCGCGCTGGATGCTGGAGGAGGTCGGGGCAGACTACCAGTTGCAGCACATCGATTTCACCAAAGGGGAGAGCCGGTCGCCGGCTTTCCTGGCCATCAACCCGATGGGAAAGATCCCGACCCTGGTTCTCGATGACGGTACGGTCCTGACCGAGAACGGCGCGATCATCGCCTGGCTCGCGGATGCCTTTCCGCAGGCCGCGCTGATACCGCCGCCGGGCTCTTCCGCGCGCGGCACGGTGCTTCGCTGGCTGTTCTTCTGCGGCAGCTGCTTCGAGCCTGCACTCACCGATCGAATGATGCGGGCAGACGCACCGGTGTCGAGGCAGGCCGTCGGCTGGGGCGACTACGACGATGTGATCGACGCCATCGAGAAGGCCCTGACGCCCGGGCCGTTCGTGCTGGGTACGGCTTTCAGTGCCGCGGATGTTTACCTGGGGGCGTCGCTTGCCTGGGCGGGCAGGTTTGGGGCGCCGCGCATTGGTGATAGCCGGGTTATCCAGGACTATGTCGGGCGGGTGACCGCGCGGGAGGCATTTGTGCGGGCGGCGGGGGAGTGAGGGGGTGGCGGTTCCCTAAGCAAAACGGGCACCTCACGCTGCCCGTTTTCTTTTGCCCCATTCGCTCCTGGCTCCTGTTACCTCGCACTCACCACCAGCCGCTCTTCGGCTTACTGCTGGCGCAGCGCTTCAGTTGTCTGACCCTTGCCGTCCGGCGCCCAGCCCGGAGGCATCGTCAGGTAGCCGATCGCATTCAGCACGCTGCCCGATTTCATCATGTCCCTGCCCAGGCTGACCCAGTGTTCGAACTGGTTGACGAGCGGATTGCGCGTGGTGGTCGGGTGGACCAGGCCGAAGCGGCACGGTTCGTCTTCACGCTCTTCGACGTAGGTGCCGAACAGGCGGTCGAACACGATCAGCACGCCGCCGTAGTTGGCATCGAGGTAATCGATGTTCGAGGCATGGTGCACGCGATGCGCCGACGGGGTGTTGAACACGTATTCGAACCAGCCGAGCCTGGGGATCCAGGTGGTGTGCAGCCAGAACTGGTACAGCAGGTTCAGGCTCAGCGTGGCGAGCACGACCTCGGGTCGCACGCCCAGGAAGACCAGCGGCGCGAAGAACACGGCGTTACCGGTGATCTTGCCGGTCCAGCCCAGGCGGTAGGCGGTGCCCAGCGTCAGTTCATTGGGCGAGTGGTGCACGGCATGCGTGGCCCAGAAGAAGCGGATGCGGTGCGACGCCCGGTGGTACCAGTAGTAGCAGAACTCCTGGCCGATGAAGAGCAGCAGCACGGCCAGCGCGCTGTTGATCTCGACCGTGAAGAGGCGATGGTCCCAGGCAAACGCGAAGATCGGCGTGGCCAGCGACAGCGGCAGCAGGACCATCAGCTTGCGGCCGATCATGTCGACCAGCGACAGCCCCATTTCATGCCAGGGGTAGGTCTTGCCTTGCCGGCGGGCCTTGCGGGCCAGGAAGAAGGCCTCGACCAGAGAGACCGATACGACGAAGGCCGTGGCGAGGAGGGTGATCTTGTTGAGGTTGTGCATGATCGTCCTGTGTGGGGAGCGGGTGGCGCCTTGCCTTGCGGAGCCGGCATTGCTGCGTCGGTGAGGCTAATGTAGCGGGCGGCCGCGCCGGGCGCCACGCGGGAAATATGTCGCCATGTGTCATGGCCGCAGATCGGGCCGCACGCGGGAGGCGGGAATCCTCAACGGTCGACTTCGGCATCACGCAGGTCGTCAATGGCAACTGGGGCGTGCACGCCATCATCCGGAAGTCCTTGTTCACGGCTGCCTCGTGATGGCGAGCGCCGGATGGGCCTAACAATTGCTGGCGGGATGTTCCATACTTCATGCGTTGAACCGGGGCCAGGCGCCGAATAACAAGCGGAGGAACGTTGCCATGAAGCTGATTTCCATTGCAGTGCTGGCGTCCGTGCTGACGGGATGCGCCATGAACCAGGCATCGCCAGGCGGCGCGCAGGGGGCGCCCGCGGCAAGCTGCAAGGCGACTTCGGAGCAGGAGATCGCGGCGCTGTTCGACCGGTGGAACCAGTCGCTGCTGACGGGCGATCCGCGCAAGGTGGTGGCCAACTATGCCGACCGGTCGATTCTCCTGCCGACGGTTTCCAACAAGCCTCGCGTGACGGTCGCGGAGCGGGAAGACTATTTCCAGCACTTCCTGGAGGACCGGCCTTCGGGGAAGATCGATTTCCGCCAGATCGAGATCGGATGCAATTCCGCGGTGGATGCGGGGCTCTATACATTCACCTTCGCGCGCACGGGCGCGGTGGTGAAGGCCCGCTATACCTACACCTACCGCTGGGATGGATCGCGATGGCTGATCACGAGCCATCACTCGTCGGCGATGCCGGAAAAGTGACCGGAGCAGTGAGGGGGCGCCCCATCGGAATGCACCGCGGGCTCACTGCATGACTTGCTGCCTCGGGTACTCGTTGTGTTTCATGCTCATGTAGGCATCCCGATCCACTTCATGCAGCTGACGCGAATACTGCTCTGTCGCGTCGAACCACTTGGCCAGACGCTGATCCAGGCGCTTGTCGGAGGGGACGGACAGCGTGCCGAGGTAGGAATCGATAGCCAGGTAGTAACGCATCGTATTGCGCTCTGTCAGTCCCCGTACGCCGCCGATGTATTCGGCTTGTCCGGAAGACGGATCGCGCGCGGTGGTGAAGCCGACCTTGCCATGGCCCAGGGTCGCGAGATAGGTTTTCATCGCGATGCGACCGGTCGCGCCATAGCTGTATGAATAGGTCAGATGCAGAAAGGTGCGGGTAGCGGTAATGGACGTGGCCTCCAGCACGATGCGGTAGTCCCTGGTGCTCATCGGGCCGGTATCCGCATCGAGGTTGACCTGGAAATACTCCGGTCCCGTCGCCACTGCCCGGTAGTTGAATTGCACGCGGTAACTGGAGGAAAGTTTCTCTTCGACCTTTCTGCCCAGGTTCACGGTAAGCCGGGCGCTGTTTCCGCTGGCCGATGCATGGCAATACTTGACGTTCAGGTGCAGGATCAATACGTCGCACCAGTTGGCGGGACCCTGCACGGGATCGTTGAGCGTGCCGTTGACGCTGGCGAACGGATAGTCGACCACCGCATAAATATCCCCTGTGAGCGTGGAATCGGATTCCGTTGACTTCAGGTACAACTGACGCCGAAACGGATTGTGGCTCAACGGTTCCGCCAGGCTCGCGTACTTGTCGCGCAGGCGCGCCGCATTGCCGCTTTCCTCGGCAAACAGGTCGGGGCACACGCCGACCAATGCCATCATCGCGAGGATCAGGCCCGCCGCGATTCGTTTGCCGCTTATTGTCATCATGGCAAGTCCTCTCGTTGGTCCTGCATAGCAAGCCGCGGGCGGCTACAGCAGGTCCAGTTGCAGGTGCTGTCGCGCGACCCTTTCGCAGAGCATCGCAACCTCCTTGTCCACCGCATAGAGAAACAGCAATTCCTTCTCGGAGCAATGACGCGTTCTCCGCCAGATCTTCGACTTCACCCGATAGTTCTCGTCCACGTCATTCGGGGTGGTACCCGCTTCGCGTATGACTGCCCGAATATCCCTGGAGAGAATCCTCGCTCTCGACGCTGCATGTTGGCCGCCCAGCATATAGACGGCGGACTTGATCCTTTCAAGAAAACTCAATTCCAATCCTTGACGGTTGCAGATACACATCCACCGGAGTCCACGTTCGCAAAGCCGCTTGAAGTGCTCGCTCGCGCTCCGTCGAATATCGCTTAGAGTCAATATAGGGTCTTCGTCACCGGCCTTGTTTGCATTGCATGCAGATGACTTTGCATTTGCCGCCATGTGAAGATTGCTCGGCTCAGTGCGAGTAGGCCGAATCACCTGAGTAGCCAGTTCAAGGAAAAGCAAATGGACAGAAACAGCGCTGACACAGCCCGGCCAGTGAGGATTCCGGGCAAGGACCACCCGATTACCATCGAACGCAATCCGTCACGGGTGGTGGTTACTGTGGCCGGCAAGGTCGTCGCCGATACGCGCAATGCGTTGACGCTGCGCGAGGCCAGTTACCCGGCAGTCATCTACGTCCCGCGCGAAGATGCTGAAATGGGCATGCTCGAGCGCACCGAACACACAACGCACTGCCCATATAAGGGCGATTGCGCGTACTTCTCGATTCCGGCAGGTGGCGAGCGATCGGTCAACGCCGTCTGGACATACGAGAACCCGTACGAGGCCGTCGCACTGATCCGCAATCACCTCGCGTTCTATCCCGACCGCGTGGACACGATCGAAGAAATGCCGCCAGAAGGCCGCAGCCGATAACGGCGACTTGATCGGCTCTTGCGTGGCCGGAAAAGCACCCCGCGTGGACGACGTGGGCGAGTATCACCAGATCGTTTGGATGGAGGGCGATCTCTGTCCAAGAATGGTTTAAACAAATCCACGGATTGCAAGAGGAGGGCCAGATGGTCAACTCCACAAAGCCGCGCGCTATCGGCTTTAACCATGTAGCGCTGGAAGTCGGCGATATCGAGGCAGCGCTGGCATTCTATGGCCGCATCTTCGACTTTCAATTGCGCGGCAAGAGCGAGACGATGGCCTTCATCGATCTTGGCGACCAGTTCATCGCGCTGCAGGCAGGACGCAAACAGTCCCCCGATGACGGCCGGCATGTCGGCCTCGTTGTCGATGACAAGGAGGCAGCGCGTGCCGCTCTCAAGGCGGCAGGGGTCCAGTTGATCGGCGGTCCGTTTCTGGATTTCCGCGACCCCTGGGGCAATCGCATCGAGATCGTGGGCTATGACAATATCCAGTTCACCAAGGCTCCGAACGTTCTGCGCGGCATGGGTCTGATGCATCTGACCAAGAACGAGAACGCGAAAAAGGAACTGGCGGAAAAAGGGATGGCGGCGAGCTAGAGCCTCCCGCGTCGGTTTGTGAGTTCTAGGGTCGGCTAGGGTCGGCTTTCTGAACCGATCCGATCACATTCCACCGTCCCCCTTGCATTGCCTCGAATACTGTATAAATATACAGTTATCGTAAAAACGCCATCCGCCACGCCGGCGAGACTCAACATTCACATGACCGCACCCGCAGCCCCCGCCGCGGAGGCTCCCGCTTTCCCTGCGCCTGCCCAGCATCCCCCGCCAAGCCGGGAGGCGGCCGTGGCCGCGCTCGAGCATCGCTATCCCAGCCTGTGGCGTGCCGGCCAGCTTGGCCGCGCCGGCAGCCAGCCGGTGTGGCCGGCCGGCTATGCCGGACTGGCGGCGGAATTGCCCGGCGGCGGCTGGCCGGTGGGCGGGGTGACGGAGTTGCTGACCACGCAGGGCGGGGCGGGCGAACTGCGCCTGCTGCTGCCGGCGCTGCGGGCGCTGGCGGCGGCGGGGCGGCGCATCGGGCTGGTGGGGCCGCCTTACCTGCCCAATGCGATGGGGCTGGCCGCGGCGGGTTTGCCGGCGCGCCAGCTCTACTGGGTGCGGGCGGCCGCCGGTGCCGGCAAGCACGCGCAGCAGGCCGATGTGCTGTGGGCGGCCGAGCAGATGCTGCGCAGCCAGGCGTTCGGCGCGGTGCTGGTATGGCTGCCGGCCGCGCGGCCGGAAGCGGTGCGCCGCCTGCAAGTGCTGGCGCAGGCCGGCGACGCCGCGGTGTGGGCCATGCGGCCGGCCATGGCGCTGCGCGAGTCGTCGCCGGCGGTGCTGCGCTTGCTGCTGTCGCCGCTGCCGGGCAACGCGCTGTCCATCGTCTTCCACAAGCGGCGCGGGCCGGTGCGCGAGGCCCCGCTGCGACTGCGGCTGGATGGCCTGGAGGGCGCCCGCCGCGGCGGCCATGCCGCGCCTGTCCCGGCTGTTTCACCTGTTGTTGCGGGAGGTTCCGCCCATGTCGTACTGGATCGCGGTGCATCTGCCGCGCCTGTCGCTGGACGCGCTGCAGCCGAGCTGGCCTGAGCCGGCCATGCCGCCTTCCGCGGCGTCTTCCTCCACGCCCGTCTCCGCCCTTGGCACGCTGCACCATGCCGTGCCGGTGGTGGTGATGGAGCGCGAACGGGTGATGCTGGCCAACGCCCCGGCCATGGCGCTGGGCGTGGGTTTCGGCATGCGGCGCGGCGGCGTGCAGGCGCTGTCGGCCGAGGTCGTGCAACTGGAGCGCGACCCGGCCGCCGAAGCCGCGCTGCTGCACGCGGCGGCGCTGGCGCTGCTGCATTTCACGCCGCTGGTGACATTCGATGAAGACCCGGAAGCGGCCACGCTGATGCTCGACGTCACCGCCAGCCTGCGCCTGTTCGGCGGCCACCGCGCGCTGTGCCGGGCGGTGCGCGCATGCGTGCGGCAACTCGGCACGTTTGCGCAGGTGGGCAGCGGGGCCACGGCCCATGGCGCGGCGTGGCTCGCGCGCCAGCCCATGCGCCGTACCCGCCGCGGCATCGTGCGGCCGGCGCGGCGGGCGGTGCAGGCCGCGCGCATGGGCCGCCTGCTGGACCGCCTGCCGGTCGAGGTGCTGCGCCTGCTGGCCGATCCGGCCTGGCTCGACGGCATCGGCTGCCGCACGCTGGGCGAGGTGCGGCGCCTGCCGCGCGCCGGGCTCGCGCGCCGGCTGGGCCCGGCACTGCTGGCCCGGCTGGACCAGGCCTATGGCGAGGCCACGGCCAGCTTCACCTGGTTTGCCCCGCCGCCTGCGTTCGCGCAGCGCATGGACCTGCCGGGCCGCATCGAATCGGCCGAAGGCGTGCTGGCCGGTGCGCAGCGCCTGCTGCTGGCGCTGGCCGGCTGGCTGGCGGTGCAACAGGCCGGGGTCACGCGCTGCGTGCTGGTGCTCGAGCATGAGCGCTACCGGCTCGGCGTCGATACCGTGGGCACGCCCGTGACAGTGGGCCTGGCCCAGCCCAGCCGCGATCCGGCGCACCTGTCGCGCCTGCTGCGCGAGAAGCTGGACCAGCTGAATTTCCATGCCCCCGTGACCGGCCTGGCGCTGCGCGTGGAGGCCATGGCCGAATACCTGCCGCAGAGCGATGCGCTGTTCCCCGAGCCCGGCGGCACGCCGGCCGAGCTGGGCCGCGTGCTCGACACGCTGGTCGCGCGCCTGGGCCGCGACAACGTGCTGCAGCCGCAGCCACTGGCCGACCACCGGCCCGAGTGCGCCAACCGCTGGTGCCCGCTCGACGAGGCCGCCGGCAAGCCGGCGGGCGCGCCGCTGCCACCGCTGCCGGCCTTGCCCGAGCGCCCGCTGTGGCTGCTGCCGCAGCCGCAGCCGCTGCCGGTGCGCAACCACCGTCCGAACCACGGCGGGCCGCTGTCCATGCTGACCCGGCCGGAGCGGATCGAAGCCGGCTGGTGGGACGGCGCGCTGGCCACGCGCGATTACTTCATCGCCGAGCGCGCCGATGGCCTGCGCTGCTGGGTCTACCGCGAGCGCCCCGGCCATCCGGGGCGTGACGGGCAGGACGACGGCGGCGAATACCGCTGGTTCCTGCATGGGTTGTTCGCATGAGCGTGCCCGAGCTGTCCGCGTGGCTGCCCACGCTGCCCGACTACGTGGAGTTGCACTGCATCTCCAACTTCACCTTCCTGACCGGTGCGTCGCATCCGGTCGAACTGATCGAGCGTGCCTTCCAGCTCGGCTACTGCGGCATCGTGCTGACCGATGAATGCTCGGTGGCGGGCACCGCGCGCGCGCACGACGCCATCAAGACACTGCGCACGCGCCTGAAGGATGCCGTGGAACGCTGCGAGGCGGCCGCCGGCGACCCGCAGGACGACGGCGAACTCAATGCGCTGAAGGAGCACGCCGAAGCCGCCAATGCCTTCCAGCTGCTGATCGGCAGCCGCTTCAGCCTGACCGCGCCGGCAGGCGAGGGCGAACGGCCACCGCTGCGGCTGATCCTGATCGCGCAGCACCGCGACGGTTTCGGCAACCTGTGCGAGCTGATCACGCTGGGCCGCATGCGCGCGCAGAAGGGCAGCTACCGGCTGCATCCGGACGACCTGTCGGCACCCGAAGAAGGCCAGTTACACCTGCGCGGCATGCCGGGTTGCCTGGCACTGCTGCTGCCCGACTACTGCCCCGATCCCTCGCACTTGCTGGCGCAGGCGCAATGGTGCCGCGAGGTCTTTGGCGAACGCGCGTGGATCGCGCTGGAGCAGCTTCAGGGCCATGCCGATGCGCTGCACCGCAGCCGGATCGAGGCCGCTTCGGCACAGTCCGGCGTGCCGCTGGCGGCAGCGGGCGCGGTGACCATGCACGTGCGTTCGCGCAAGCCGCTGTCCGACGTGCTGACCGCGATCCGGCTGGGCAAGCCGCTGCCCGAATGCGGCATGGCGCTCGCGCCCAATGCCGAGCAGCACCTGCGCATGCGCCAGGTGCTGTCGCGCCTGTATCCGCGCGAGGCGCTGGCGCAGACGCTGAAGATTGCCGGGCTGTGCGATTTCTCGCTCGATACGCTGCGCTACGAATATCCCGAGGAACTGGTGCCCAAGGGCGAGACGCCGATCAGCTACCTGCGCAAGGAAGTGGAGGCCGGCAAGCGCGTGCGTTTTCCGCACGGGCTGAAGCCGGAATGGGAGAAGCAGCTCGAAGAGGAACTGACGCTGATCGAGGACATGCAATATGAGCACTTTTTCCTGACCGTACACGACATCGTGCGCGAGGCGCGCGCAAGGGGCATCCTGTGCCAGGGCCGCGGCTCGGCGGCCAATTCGCTGGTCTGCTACTGCCTGTACGTGACCGAGGTCAGCCCCGAGCAGGCCAACCTGCTGTTCGGCCGCTTCCTCTCGCGCGAGCGCGACGAGCCGCCCGATATCGACGTCGACTTCGAGCACCAGCGGCGCGAAGAGATCATCCAGTACATCTACGGCAAGTACGGCCGCGACCGCACCGCGCTGGCCGCGTCGCTGATCACCTACCGCTCGCGCAGCGCGCTGCGCGACGTGGGGCGCGCGCTGGGCATCGATGCCAGCGTGGTGGAGCAGGTGGTCAAGGGGCAGGCCTGGTGGGAAAGCGGGCAGGGCTTCCTGGACCGCATCGGCCGCTACGGGCTGGACCGCGAATCGCCGGCGGTGCAGCAGTGGGCCAGCCTGACCGAGCAGTTGCGCGGCTTCCCGCGCCACCTGTCGCAGCACGTGGGCGGCTTCGTGATGGCGCGCGGCAAGCTGTCGCGGCTGGTGCCGATCGAGAACGCGGCCATGGCCGACCGGAGCGTGATCCAGTGGGACAAGGACGATCTCGAATCGCTGGGCCTGCTCAAGGTGGACGTGCTCGCGCTGGGCATGCTGTCGGCGATCCGCCGCGCGCTCGCGCTGCTGCCGAATCCGGATGAGGATCTTGCCAGGGCCGGCGTGCCGGCGCGGATGGAAGACATCCCGAAGGAAGACAAGGAGACCTACGAGATGATCTGCCACGCCGATACCGTCGGCGTGTTCCAGATCGAATCGCGCGCGCAGCAGTCGATGCTGCCGCGCTTGCAGCCGCGCAACTATTACGACCTGGTGGTGGAGGTGGCCATCGTGCGGCCGGGCCCGATCCAGGGCGGCATGGTCCATCCGTACCTGAAGCGGCGCGAGGCCGTGCGCCGCACGAAGAAGCCACCGGCCTACTATGACGCCGTGATCGAAAAGGTGCTGGGCCGCACGCTGGGCATACCGATCTTCCAGGAACAGGTGATGCAGCTGGCCATCGACGGGGCCGGTTTCACGCCGGGGCAGGCCGACCAGCTGCGCCGCTCGATGGCGGCCTGGCGCCGCCGCGGCGACCTGAGCCGGCATCAGGAGGCGTTGATCGAGGGCCTGACCGGGCACGGGTATCCGATGTCCTTCGCGCAGGCCATCTGCAAGCAGATCGAGGGTTTCGGCGAATACGGGTTTCCGGAAAGCCATGCGGCCAGCTTTGCCAAGCTCGTCTATATCAGCGCCTGGCTCAAGTGCCACCACCCGTCGGCATTCCTGTGCGCGCTGCTGAACAGCCAGCCGATGGGCTTCTACTCGCCGTCGCAGCTCGTGCAGGATGCGAAGCGCCATGGCGTGGCGGCATTGCCGGTCGACGTGACGGTCAGCCACTGGGACAGCACGCTGGAGCCCGCGCCCGGCCAGACCGGCGCGGGCAAGCCGCCGGTGCGTCTGGGCATGAACCGCGTCAAGGGCATGCGCGAAGAGGCCGCGCTGCGCATCGAGGCCGCGCGTGCGCAACGTCCGTTCGACAGCGTGGAAGACCTGGCCTTGCGCGCCGCCCTGGACCGGCACGATATCGATGTGCTGGCTGCCTCCGACGCGCTGGCGGCACTCGCCGGCAACCGGCGCCAGGCCCGCTGGCAGGCCAGCGCCGCGGCGCTGCAGGTCGCGCACCGGGACCTGCTTCATGAAGCGCCGCTGACCGAACGCCAGTTGTCGCTGCCGGCGCCCCGTCTCGGGGAGGAGGTGGCTGCCGACTACGCCACCACGGGGCTGTCGCTCAAGTCCCACCCGCTTGCGCTGCTGCGCGCGAAGCTCGATGCCATGGACTACGCCACGGCGGAGCAGCTTTCCCACTGCCGCAATGGCCGCCGCGTGCGCGCCTGCGGCATCGTCACCGTGCGGCAGCGGCCCGCCACGGCCAGCGGCACCATCTTTGCCACCATCGAGGATGAAACCGGCACCGTCAACCTGATCTACTGGCCCGACCTGATCGAGCGGCAGCGCAAGGAAGTGCTCGGCGCGACGCTGCTGGGCGTGGTCGGCACATGGCAGCGGCAGGGCGAGGTGCGCCACCTGGTGGCGCAGGAGCTGATCGACCTGAGCCCGCTGCTGGGCCGCCTGATGGTGGAGAGCCGCGATTTTCACTGAGCCGCCGGAACCGTTGATGTCGGGTTTCCCCGGGGGTGTCCCGACGCATCAAGCGGCGGTCCCGAAAGGTCAAATGGCCAGCCGCATCTTCGCCAATACTCAGGGGTGGCGACGAGGAAGCAGATACTGTTGTGAAAACCTCCGGAGGAAAGACCATTGACTGCCATGAAAGCCATTTACCTCGATCCACCTGGAGGGCTTGACCGCCTGGTCCTTGGAACCGCCACAGCGCAACCGCCTGGCCCTGGCGAAATCACGGTGCGTATTCACGCAAGCTCGCTGAACTATCACGACTTTGGCGTCGTCAGCCGCGGAGTCGGGGCCGTGCGGCGCATTCCGATGTCAGATGGCGCCGGGATCATCACGGAAGTGGGCACAGGCGTGAAGGAATTTTCAGTCGGCGACCGCGTGGTCAGCACGTTCTTCCCGACATGGCTCGATGGTGAACCTGCCCTGTCCGACTTTGCCACCGTTCCCGGTGATGGCATCGACGGCTTTGCACGAGACCTCGTGACCTTGCCCGCAACGGCTTTCACGCATGCGCCGGACGGCTATAGCCATGCCGAGGCGGCGACGCTGACGACTGCGGGACTGACTGCCTGGCGGGCACTGTTCGTTGACGGCGCTCTGAAGCCCGGAGAAACCGTGCTGGTCCTGGGGACGGGTGGCGTGTCGATATTCGCGCTCCAGTTCGCCAAGGCGGCAGGCGCTTGTGTGATTGCGACTTCGGGCTCGGAGGACAAGCTTGCGCGCCTGCGCAGTCTTGGTGCGGACCATGTGATCAACTACCGTGACGACCCCAAGTGGGGCGAGACGGTACGGGCGCTGACCGGCGGCGCCGGCGTGGATCACGTTATTGAAGTGGGTGGTGCGGCGACGCTGGAACAGTCGGTCGCTGCGGTACGTACCGGCGGGCACGTGGCCATCATCGGCGTCTTGTCGGGTGCGGATTCGCCGTTCAACGTCAGGATGATCCTGCGCAAGCAGTTGCGGATCACGGGGCTGCTTGTTGGCAGCCGGCGCCATCAGCTTGACATGGTGCGGGCGCTGAATGCCACGGGCATCCGGCCTGTCATCGACCGTCAGTTTCCGCTGCATGAGATCGCCGATGCGTTTCGCTATCAGGCGGGACAGCGGCATTTCGGGAAGATCGTGCTGGATATCTGAGCGTGGCGTGGGATGCGTCAGGGAGGGTTTGGGTGGGGGTTGGGGTTGTCGTGCTTGGCGGGCGCCGCTGTTTCGCCGGCTACGCCGGCGAAACAGCGGCGCCCGCCAAGAACCCCCATCCTTATCCCTCCCCCACACTCCGGCGAAGAACCTGTTTTGCCGGCCTGGTACTGCGCCACTGCGTCGGCGTCATGTCGAACTGCGCCGCGAACCAGCGCACGAACGAGCCATACGTCGAATAGCCAAGCGATTCGGCGATGCGTCCGAGCGAGTAGCTTCTGTTGTCCATATAGTGGATGACGAGATCGCGCCGCACGCCATTGACCATGTCCGAGAAGACCTTCCCGGCGCCTTCCAGCTGGCGCTGCAGGGTACGCACGTTCATTCCCAGGCCCTGGGCAACCTGCTCGATCGTCGCGCGCCCTGCCGGCAGCATCAGATAGATCGCCTTGCGCACCTCGAGCACGATCGACGGCTCGTTGGCGCCCGGCAGACCCGCAAGCAGGCGTTGCGCATGGCGCGCCATGACGGGGTCGGCAATAGGGTTGGGCAAGTCCAGGTCGGCAGCGCGGCAGATCAAGCCATTGAACGCGCTTGAGAACTCCAGCTTCCCCCCGAAGATGCGGCGGTGCAGCCGCAGGTCGTCGGGCGCGTCATGGGTGAAATGGACGCCGAGGGGTTGCCAGGACGTGCCGATCAACGTGCTGCACAGGCGTGAAAGCGTGCCCAGTGCGAGCTCGACCGACTGCACGGTCGGCCCGGCTTCATCCGCGACGACGTCCTCGCGCACGATGACCTTCCTGCCACTCTCCTCGATGCGGATGACCAGGAACTCGTTCATCAGGTGCCGGTACTGAATCATGGTGCCAAGCGCGTCGCGCAGCGTCTTCTGATGCGTGAGCAAAACGCTGACGACGCCAAGGTCGGACAGCTGCCACAGCTCGGCCATGCGCAGCCCGAACGTCGGGCATTGCGTGAGCCGCGCTGACGCTTCCAGCAGGGTCACGGCAGCACTTCCGGAAATCCAGTGTTCGGGATCCGCAAGCTTCTCGCTGCTCAACCCGAGCTTGCGCAGCAGCGGTTTCGGTTCCAGGCCGAGTTGCTGCGCAATCTTGAAATAGTGGGTCAGCACGCCAGTGCGAATCAATGTGCCCATTGCTTCTCCTGCATCCGGTTTAACCCGGATTCGTTCGCTCCGGGCAAACCCGAATACCCGACATTCTGTCATGAAATGAGACATGAATGTCGTGAAATGAGAGGTGGCGGCCGACTGGGGATTACTAGACTAGTCCCCGTAAATCGACGACAGACGGAACCCCATGGCAGCCCCTCAGAACAAGGTCATAGTCACTTGCGCCGTAACGGGCGGTATTCACACGCCGACGATGTCCCCCTACCTGCCGATCACGGCAGAAGAGATCGCCAGCGAGGCAATCGGCGCGGCCCAGGCTGGCGCCTCGATCGTCCACCTGCACGCGCGCAAGCCCGAGAATGGCCAGCCGTCGCAGGATCCCGCACTGTTCCGGGAATTCCTGCCGGAGATCGCCGCGCGCACCGACGTCATCATCAACCTCACGACTGGCGGCGCCCCCAACATGCTCGTCGAGGAACGACTGCAACCGGCGCTGCAACTCAAGCCTGAAGTCGCGTCGCTGAACATGGGGTCGATGAACTTCGGCTTGTATCCGATGCTCGGCAGGCACAAGGCGTTCAAGTACGACTGGGAACGTCCTTATCTCGAGGGCTCGGAGGACCGCGTCTTCCGCAATACGTTCAAGGAAATTCGCTACATCCTGGAATCGTGCGCCGACAACGGGACTCGCTTCGAGATCGAATGCTACGACACCAGCCATCTCTACACGGCGGCGCATTTCATTGATCGCGGCATCCTCAAGCCGCCGTTCTTCATCCAGTCCGTGTTCGGCCTGCTCGGCGGCATCGGCACGCATCCCGATGACGTCATGCATATGCGCCGCACCGCCGAACGGCTGTTCGGCAAGGACTACTACTGGTCCGTGCTCGGAGCGGGCCGCAGCCAGATGCCGATCGCTTCCATGGCGGCCGCGATGGGCGGCAATGTCCGCGTGGGCCTGGAGGATTCGCTCTGGGAGGGTCGGGGCCAACTTTCGACCAGTAACGCCGACCAGGTCAGGCGCATCGTCGGGATCCTGAAATCCCTGAATCTGGAGGTGGCCACGCCGGACGAGACGCGCGACATGCTCCAGCTGAAGGGCAGGCATGCGGTCGCATTCTGAGTCGTCCCGCGGCGCCCGGCTTTCAACTCGATCAATACCCGACCCGGCCTCCGCAACCTGCTGCGACGCCGGTCAATAAATCCCTTATCAAGGAGACAGACATGCAATTCCTGGATGATTCGCTGCACCCGGAGAACATGGACAAGGTGGTCATCACCGTGGCCCCGTACGGCCCCGAGTGGATGCCGGAGGATTTCCCGGAGGACATCCCGGTGACCATGGAAGAGCAGATCCAGAAGGCGGTGGATTGCTATGAAGCCGGCGCCAGCGTGCTGCACCTGCATGTGCGCGAGCCGGATGGCAAGGGCTCCAAGCGCCTGTCCATGTTCAACGAGCTGATCGCCGGCGTGCGCAAGGCGGTGCCGGACATGATCATCCAGGTCGGCGGCTCGATCTCGTTCGCGCCGGAAGACGAAGGCCAGGCCGCGAAGTGGCTCGATGATGACACGCGCCACGCGCTGGCGGATCTCGACCCCAAGCCGGACCAGGTGACGGTAGCACTCAACACCATCCAGATGAACATCATGGAGTTGATCTACCCGGAATTCTACGAGAGCACGCACATGGCCAACCCGGCCGTCTACGACGCCTACCGGGAAATGATTGTTCCGGCCGGCCCGGCCTGGGCGGAAGAGCACCTGCGCCGCCTGCAGGAAGCCGGCATCCAGCCGCACTTCCAGCTGGTCGGCATGCATGCGCTCGAGACGCTGGACCGCATGGTGCGCAGGGGGCTCTACAAGGGCCCGCTCAACCTGACCTGCATCGGCATCGGCGGCGGCCACCATGGGCCGCATCCGTACAACCTGTTCGACTTCATCCAGCGTGCGCCGGATGGCTGCACCATTACCTCCGAATCGCTGTTCAAGAACGTGCTGCCGTGGAACACGATGGCGCTGGCCATGGGCATGCACGTGCGCTGCGGCATCGAGGACACCCTCATCGACCAGCATGGCAATCGCTTCACCTCGGTGCAGCAGATCCAGCAGACCGTGCGTATCGCCAAGGAACTGGGACGCGAGATCGCCAATGGCAAGGAAGCGCGGGAAATCTACCGCATTGGCACCTGGTATGACGATATCGATGAAACCCTGGCCGCCAACGGCATGACCCCGAACCGCAAGCCGGGTGTCAAGAACGTGCCGCTGCGCAACGCAGCCTGAGCCGGCTACGGCGCAGACAGGAAATCGATCCGGTTGCTGTGCGCACATCAGCCTGATTGCGGTGACCGGATCGCTTCGTTTTGACTTGATTCAAAAGGGATTGTCATGACTCGTACCGTCGTTCTCGTTACGGGAGCCACGTCTGGAATCGGCCGCGCCACTGCGCTTGCATTTGGCCGTCAGGGGGCGCAGCTGGTTTGCTCCGGCCGCAATGCCGCTGCAGGCGCTGCACTGGTGTCTCAACTCCGGGAGCTCGGGGCCGAGGCCGAGTTCGTGCCCGCTGATGTAGGCAATGAAGAGCAGGTCCGCAAACTCATCGAGCATACCGTCACGCGTTTTGGGCGGCTCGATGTCGCGGTGAACAGTGCAGGGACTGAAGGCACGCCAGGATCGATCGTCGACCAGACTGTTGAATCCTATGCGACAACTTTCGACGCCAATGTCCTTGGGACGTTCCTGAGCATGAAGCACGAATTGCGCGTCATGCTGGAACAGAAGGAAGGCGTTGTGATCAACCTCTCGTCCACCATGGGAAGCCGCGGCAATGCAAAGAATCCCATGTACGTGGCCAGCAAGCACGCGATCGAGGGCTTGACCAAGGCTGCGGCACTCGATGTGGCCAGATCGAATGTGCGAGTGAATGCGGTGGCGCCCGGCCCGATCGAGACCGGAATGCTGGACCGCATTGCGGGAGGCGCCGAGAACGTTGCGGCAGTGGCCGCGGGTATCCCCGCGGGTCGCATTGGGACCCCCGAGGAGGTTGCCGACGCCATCGTGTTTCTGGCGTCCACCGGGTCCAGGTACATAACGGGCCAGATTCTCGCAGTCAATGGCGGCAAGACAGCGATGTAGCCGCCGACGCGCTGGGCCTGCAAGTCGCGCTCAGACGCAATGAACAAAGTTTTCAGGAGACAAGTCATGGCAAAGGCAATCCGGTTTCACGAGACGGGCAGCGCTGATGTCCTCAAGCTCGAGACCGTGGAGGTCGGCGATCCCGGCCCCGGCCAGGCGCGTGTGAGGCATAGCTACATCGCCGTCAACTTCATCGATATCTATTTCCGCACCGGCCACTATCCGCTGGACCTCCCCAACGGCCTGGGCTCCGACGCCGTGGGTGTGGTCGAGGCCGTGGGCCCCGGCGTGACGGACATCCGCGTGGGCGACCGCGTGGGCTACCTGCTCGGCCCGCAGGGTGCCTACTCGGACGTGCGGGTCATGCCCGCCGAGTGGCTGATCCCGCTGCCGGACGGGGTCTCTGACCGCGTCGCCTCCACGCTCATCATGAAGGGCATGACGGCGCAGTACCTGTTCCGCCAGGTCTATCCGCTCAAGGGCGGCGAGACCATCCTCTATCACGCCGCGGCCGGCGGCGTGGGTCTGATCGCCTGCCAATGGGCCCGCGCGCTCGGCGTGAACATGATCGGCACGGTCAGCACCGACGAGAAGGCGGAACTTGCCAGGGCCAACGGCTGTTCGCACGTGATCGTCACCTCGCGCGAGAACATCGTCGACCGCGTGATGGAAATCACCGACGGCAAGAAGGTCCCGGTGGTGTTCGATTCGGTCGGCAAGTCGACGCTGGACGCGTCGCTCTCCTGCCTGCAGGTGCGCGGCACGCTGGTCAGCAACGGCACGACTTCCGGTCCCGTCGAGATCGACAGCCGCACCCTTGCGGCGAAAGGCTCGCTCTGGGTCACGCGTCCGGCCATGGTGCACTACGCCACGCCGCGCTCGCACATGCTCGCCATGGCCAACGAGGTGTTCGACATGGTGATGGCCGGAAAGATCGCCAGCGAACCGAAGCAGCAGTTCGCGCTGGAGGATGCCGCGCAGGCCCATCGCGCCCTGGAGAACAGGCAGACGAGCGGCGCAACGGTACTGGTGCCGTAAGGCGAGACTGCTTTCAACAAGGCAAGTGCACATTGCCGGAAGTTCCAAAACGGAGACTAGAGATGTCGAATCGACCTGCCTTCCTGCGCGTACGCCGCGTCGTCGCCGCGACGATCCTGGCGCTTGCCATGCCTGCCGCCATGGCGTGGACCAACAAACCGGTTCGGGTGCTGGTGCCTGCGCCTGCCGGCGGCACGATGGATGTGATGGCCCGCATGCTGTCAGAACAACTCACGGCAGACCTGGGACAACCGGTGATCGTCGACAACAAGCCGGGAGCCGGCGGCGCCATCGCGGTCGGCGCCATGTTGGCGGCACCGCCCGATGGGCAGACCATCCTGGTGTCGGCGACCAATGTGTTTGCGGAGATCCCGCACGTGATGAAGCTGCCCTACGATCCGATGAAGGACGTGAAGCCGGTTGCCGCCGCGGCCAAGTCGACGCTGCTGCTCGTCAGCTCGCCGAGCCTGCCGGCGAAGGACCTGCCGGGGCTGATCAGCTACGTCAAGGCGCACCCGGGCAACCTGAGCTTTGCCACCTACGGCCCGGGCACGGCCTCGCAGTACGCCGGCATGATCATGAACCAGAAGGCGGGGATGGATCTGCAGAACATCCCGTTCCCGGGATCGCCGCCGGCCCTGACGCAGGTGATGGGCGGGCAGATCGCCGTGATGTATGACGGCATGGTGACCTCGCTGCCGTACCTCAAGGCGGGCAAGCTGAAGGCCTATGCCGTGGCCGCGAAGCAGCGCCTGCCGATACTCCCGCAGGTGCCGACCTTCGCCGAACTCGGTTATCCGGACATTGACTTCAGCAACTGGACCGGCGTGTTCGTGTCGTCCAAGGTGCCGGCAGAGCTGACCGAGAAAATCCAGGCCGCGGTCTACAAGGCGGCCACCAGGGCCAGCGTGCAGGAACGGATTGCCGCGCTCGGGTTCGAGCCGCTGCAGCCGCAGAGCCTTGGCCAGCTCAGCCAGGATCTGCGCGCCGATTTCGAGCGCAACGCCCGCATCGTGAAGGCCTTCCATATCCAGCCGGAATAACACCGATCGACCATGCGAGTTGAACAACTTACCTGCGCAATCGGTGCCGAGCTCATCGGGGTCAGCCTGGCCGATGCGATCCATGACGACGGTCTGTTCGCCGGCATTCGCGAGGCGCTGCTCAGGCACCGCGTGCTGTTCCTGCGCGACCAGGACATCACGGCCGCCCAGCACGTGGCCTTTGCCCGGCGCTTCGGGGATCTGGAGGATCACCCCGTGACGGGCAGCGATCCGGAGAATCCGGGGCTGGTGCAGATCTACAAGACGCCCGAGAACCCGCCGGATCGCTACGAGAACGCCTGGCACACGGATGCTACCTGGCGCGAAGCACCGCCGCTTGGCGCTGTCCTGCGGTGCCGCGAGTGCCCGCCGGTCGGGGGCGACACCATGTGGGCCAACATGGCGCTGGCGTACGAAAACCTGCCGGCCCACGTCAAGGAGCAGATCGCCGACCTGCGCGCGCGTCACAGCATCGAGGCGAGCTTTGGCGCCGCCATGCCCATCGAAAAGCGCCTGGCGTTGAAGGCCCAGTTTCCTGACGCCGAGCACCCGGTGGTGCGGACCCACCCGGAGACCGGCGAGAAGGTGCTGTTCGTCAACGGGTTTACCACGCACTTCACCAATTTCCACACGCCGGCGCGCGTGCGTTTCGGCCAGGACAACAACCCCGGGGCGGCGGACCTGCTGCGCTACCTGGTGACGCAGGCGACCATCCCCGAATACCAGGTCCGCTGGCGCTGGAAGAAGAACAGCGTGGCGATCTGGGACAACCGGTCGACCCAGCATTACGCCGTCATGGACTATCCGCCGTGCCACCGGAGGATGGACCGCGCAACGATCATCGGAGACCGTCCTTTCTGATCAGGGGCGGGTTGGTGATCGTTGACCAAAAAGGGGGCGGATCGCAAGGTCCGCCTCTTTGTAGCAACGGCGCGCGCAGACGCCGGAAGTCGTAGTGACTGAGCTTGAAAACAAACAAATCAAAACGTTGAACCATGGAGGATGGGAGTAGATGAAGAGAGCAATTCTTGCCCTGGCCGCCGCGATGGCATGTGGTGCAGCCCAGGCGCAGTCCAGCGTAACGCTGTACGGCGTGACCGACGTCAACATCGAATACGTCAACAAGGTCGGCGTCGTGCCGACGCCGGCCAACGGCTTCAATCCTGGCACGGGCCATTCGGTGGTCCGCGAGAACTCCGGCGGCTACTCCGGCTCGCGTTGGGGCCTGCGCGGCACGGAAGACCTCGGTAGCGGACTGAAGTCCGTCTTCGTGCTGGAAAGCGGCTTCAACCTCGATGCCGGCACCCTGCAGCAGGGCGGACGCATGTTCGGCCGCCAGGCCTTTGTCGGCGTCAAGTCGGACAGCTACGGGCAGGTCACCTTCGGCCGCCAGTACACGTCGCTGTTCGTGTCGATGGCCAACTTCGTGCCGGCCCGCTTCGCCACGCAGTATGAACCGGCGGGCGTCATTGCCGGCGCGAACTTCCGCGAGGACAACGTGGCGCAGTACACGGGCACGTTCGGTCCCGTGACCGCCATGGCGCACTGGTCGTTCGGCGTCGGCACCACGCTGCCGCAGATCAATCCCGGTATTCCCACCTTGGGCGGCAATGGCGAAGTGCCCGGCCAGTTCCGGCGCGATTCGGCCTACGGTGCCGGCGTGACCTACATGAACGGCCCGCTCGGCCTGGGCGTTGCCTATGACCAGTGGAACCCGACGATCGGCACTGGCAACGGCACGATAAAAAAGGCGGCCGTCATGGCCAGCTATGCGATTGGCGCGGGCAAGGTGATGGGCGGCTACCGCTGGGGGCAGAACAAGGACCAGACCGGCAAAGAGTTCCTGCGCGACGACTTCTACTGGATCGGTGGGCAGTACCGCGTGTCGACGGCGCTGGACTTCACGCTGGAGTACGACTACCAGAACCTGAAGAACCTCGGCGGCAGCACGAATGCGGCCAATCCGTGGCAGATTGCCCTGATTGCCGACTATGCGTTCTCGAAGCGGACCGACGTCTACCTGACCACGGCATATACGCGCAACGCCGGCCTGGCCATGGACTCGGCGGCAATCGGCTTCGCCACCAGCCTGTCGCTGGGCAACAGCTACTCGCTGTCCAGCGGGCAGAAATCCATGTATGGCGCGGCCGTCGGCATCCGCCATATCTTCTGAGTGCGCCGGGAGACCGGCAAGGAGTAGGTGGTGAGAGTCCACTACGATGAAGGAATAGCGAACCACATCGGCCCCGAGCCGTGCGCAGGCCGCCGCGAGGTGGTCGGCGAAGCGTCGGTAGGGGAGCGTGCGGGCCAGCCATTGAGCCGCGATAGATATGCAATTCCGGGTGCCGACGCGGTTCAGAACGCGGAAGGCAATACGAAGAGGCGCGTGAGCGCGAGCGCCTCAACGACCCGGCGTGGTCGAAGACCCTGGCACGCACGGACGCTCTTTGCACGGGAACCGGGAGATCTCTCGTCTGGCCAGTCGCGGCATGGGCTGGTCCGCATCGGGAAGGCGAGGAGCCGTAGCCGATGATGAACGGACGGGAGAAGTCAGACTCCGCCGTAGTAGCGAAGAAGCCTGCGAACAACGCCGTGAAGGCTCCGGAGTGGGTGGAGCGAAGGGCGGGGACCAAGGGGAGCATGGGTCAGTCCAACACGTGCCGGGCACAGAACCGGGTAAGCGTGCCACAGGGACTGTGGTGCGCGGATACTTCGCGTACCACGCAGTACCAACGAATTCGCGAGCACTCGGCGCTTTCCGTTACCACGTTATGGACCTCTGGCGGCGTGCGCTTCGGCGTCGCAGTCAAAAGGATCACATGACGTGGAAGCGGGTCGAGCGGATCGCGGATGCATGGCTCCCGCCGCCCCGAATCCTTCATCCGTGGCCTGACCGGCGCTTTGACGTCAAACACCCAAGGTAGGAGCCGTATGCCCGAATCGGGCTCGTACGGATCTGTGCGGGGGGTGCTCAGTAATGAGCATTCCTACCGCGATCGACCCGCATGGCGGCGGTGCCGCGGGCAGCTAGCAGCCTGTGCCCACGGCATCCCCGCGAGCTTTGAGATTGGACATTCATAACTTCCTCACCCCGGATGCCGATCTCCGGTCTTTATGACACTTTCCCGGCATCCGGGTTTCGGAGGTTCCACGGGCAACGCCTGTGGGACCTCTTCTTTGTTTTCAACAGGCAACCAGTCCGCGGACAACCGCAGAGGGATCGATGAAGCTGAAGAACAGGGTGGCGATTGTCACCGGAGGCGCCAGCGGGATTGGCGCGGCAACCGTGCGGCGGTTCGTCGCCGAAGGTGCGACGGTGGTGCTGACGGACCTGTCGGAACGCGGCGAGCGGCTGGCCCGCAAGCTGGCCGGCGCGGGGCATGCGGTGCAATTCTCGCGCGTGGACGTCACGCGCGAGCACGAGGTGCGTGAACTGGTGGCAGCGGTGGCGCGGGATTTTGGCCGGCTCGACATCATGGTCGCGAATGCCGGTATCGCGCAGCAAGCCGTGCCGGTCGAATCGCTTACCAGCGAGGCCTGGCACCAGATGCTGGACGTGAACCTCACCGGCGTATTCCTCAGCAACAAGTACGCCATCGCGCAGATGAAGCAGCAGGGAGGCGGCGGCGCGGTCGTCAATGTCGCCTCGGTGCTGGGCCATGTCGGCAGGCCGGGCGCCACGGCATACAACGCGGCCAAGGGCGGCGTGGTGAACATGATGCGCTCGCTCGGTGTGGCCTGCGCAAAGGAGGGCATTCGGGTCAATGCGGTATGCCCCGGGTATATCGAGACACCGTTGATCGCTGGCGCCGGCACCGATTTCCTCGCGCAGGTCACGAACCTCCATCCGATCGGCCGGCTCGGCCGGGCAGAGGAAATTGCCGCGGCCATCACGTTCCTGGCAAGCGATGATGCCTCGTTCATGGCTGGAACCAGCCTGATGGTGGATGGCGGCTATACCGCCCAATAGGAGAAAAGCAAATCATGGAAAGCTTTCGCGGCACTCGTCGCCAGACTGGGCGGCCGCGGGAGCCGGCGGACGGGGGGCAGGACTACACTGAAACCTCCCGACCGATACCGCCCGCGCACATTGCCCGCCAAGTCCCGTTCCCCCCTCGACATCCTTCTCGATGACATCACCGGCTGCCGCGCCTGCGACTTGCCGTGCGGACCGCGCCCGGTCGTGCGGGCAGCCGCCAGCGCGCGCCTGCTGATCGTCGGCCAGGCGCCCGGCCGCCGCGTGCATGAAACCGGCATCCCATGGAACGACCCGTCGGGCGACCAGCTGCGCACCTGGCTGGACATGACGCGTGACGCCTTCTACGACGCCAGACGCGTGGCGATCGTGCCGATGGGCTTCTGCTACCCCGGCAAGGGTGCCAGCGGCGACCTGCCGCCGCGGCCCGAATGCGCGCCCCTGTGGCACGCCCGGTTGCTGGCGACCATGCCACATATCAGGCTCACGCTCCTGGTCGGCCGCTACGCCCAGGCGTACTACCTCAGGGGCCATGCCAGGCCGACGCTGACCGACACGGTTGCCGCTTACGCCGACTACCTGCCCGATTTCCTGCCTTTGCCGCATCCCAGCCCGCGCAACCGGCTCTGGCTGCGTCGCAACCCGTGGTTCGAGGCAGACGTCGTGCCGCGGCTACGGCAGCAGGTGGCCATGGCGCTGGCGGACTGAACGCCGCATCCGGCACCGGTGTAAACCCGGGATCCGCCTAATCGGTCTTGCCTCAATAATTCATGATGATAAACTTTAATTCACAGACATGAATTAGAGGCCTTGGGCCGCACGCGACATGCCGAAATCCCCCGTCTATTTCGTTTCCACCGCAGATACCCCGGGCTACCACCCGGCCAACCACACCGGCACCCTCAACCGCCGGCTGATTTCCCCCGAGACTGTCGGCGCGCGCCACCTCGAAGTCCTGCACGGCACGATCGAGAAGGGCAAGGGCGCGCTGCCGCACGCGCACCCGGGCATCGAGCAGGTCTGCTACGTGCTGGAAGGCCGCGCCATTGCCGAGGTCGGCGGCCAGAGCAAGGAACTGGGGCCGGGCGACTGCTGCTACTTTCCGCCGGACACCATGCACGTGTTCACCGTGGTGAGCGACGAGCCGGCCAAGATCCTCGTGATCTATTCCCCGCCTTACGAAGAATCCCCGGAGCGCGTCGTGCGGCCCGCGTAGCGCCGCCGCCCAGCTTCCGAATTCCAATTCCCCCGTCCGACAGCCGGCGCCACAGACCGGCACTGACACGCTGAAACAGGAGACCAGCATCGTGAAGTTCGCAAAACAGGCTTTGCTCACCCTGGCGGTGGGCTGTGGTGCCGCCATGGCCATGATTTCCCCGGCGGGCGCGGCGGAACCTTATCCGTCCAAGCCGATCCGGCTGGTGGTGCCGTTCGCCGCGGGCAGCGGCACCGACGCGGTGGCGCGCCTGACGGCCAAATACCTCGGTGAATCGCTCAAGCAGCCGGTGGTCGTGGACAACCGGCCCGGCGCCAACGGCACCATCGCGGCCGAGTTCGTGGCCAAGGCGCCGGCTGATGGCTACACGCTGTTCATGACCACCAACACCACGCATTCGGCCAACCCGTCGCTGATGAAGCAGCTGCGCTACGACCCGGTGAAGGATTTCACGCCGGTCTCGCGCATGGGCAACCTGCCGTTCATGCTGGTGGTCAGCCCGTCGCTGCCGGTCAAGACGCTGCCGGAGTTCATTGCCTATGCCAAGGCGCACCCGGGCATGTCCTATGCGAGCGGCAACAGCACCGGCATCGTGGCCGGCGCCACGCTGTCGAAAATGGCCGGGCTGAAGATGCTGCACGTCCCCTACAAGAGCACGCCTCCGGCGATGACGGATGTGATCGGCGGCCAGGTGCAGGTCATGTTCGTCGATTTTGCCGCTGGCATCGCCAACGTCAAGGCCGGCAAGCTGCGCGCGCTGGCGGTGACCACCGCGCAGCGCAGCGCGCTGCTGCCGGACCTGCCGCCGCTGGCCAGCCAGCCTGAGCTCAAGGGATTCGATATCACCTCGTGGAACGGCATCTTTGCGCCGGCTGGCACGCCAGCGCCGGTGGTCGAGCGCCTGAACCATGAACTGGTGGCCATTGCCTCCAGCAAGCAGTACGCCCCGCAGTTCCACGCATTCGGCTTCGAACCGTTCGGCAGCACGCCGGCCGAGCTCGGCCAGTTCGTCGTGGCCGAACTGCAGAAGTGGTCGCGGCTGGTGAAGGACGCCGGCATCGAGGCTGAATAAAAAAGTACGAGGAACACCGACATGAATTTCGATCTCTCCGCCGAACAGCAGTCGATCGTCGAAGCCGTGCAGCAGGTCTGCGCACAGTTCGACATGGAGTACTGGAACAAGCTGGACGTCTCTCACATCTATCCGCACGAGTTCTACAAGACCCTGTGCGAAGGCGGCTGGCTGGGCGTGGCCATGCCCGAGCAGTACGGCGGCGCGGGGCTGGGCATCCTGGAAGCGGCGCTGGTCATGCAGACTATCTCCGAGTCCGGCGCTGGCATGAGCGGTGCGTCGGCGGTGCACATGAACGTGTTCGGGCTGAACCCGGTCGTGGTGTTCGGCACCGACGAGCAGAAGGCGCGCTTCCTGCCGCCGCTGATCGCGGGCAAGGAGAAGGCCTGCTTCGGCGTGACCGAGCCCGACGCGGGCCTCGATACCACCAAGCTCAAGACCTACGCGCGCAAGGTGGAGGGCGGCTATTCGGTGACGGGCCGCAAGATCTGGATCTCGACCGCGCAGGTGGCCGACCGCATGCTGCTGCTGGCGCGCACCACGCCGCTGGAATCGGTGAAGAAGCCGACCGAAGGCCTGTCGCTGTTCTACACGAAGGTGGACCGCAGCAAGATCGAGATCCGCGAGATCGACAAGATGGGCCGCTCGGCCGTCGATACCAACATGCTGTTCATCGACGACCTGTTCATCCCCGAAGAAGACCGCATCGGCGAGGAAGGGCGCGGCTTCGAGTACATCCTGCATGGCCTGAACCCCGAACGCATCCTGATCGCCGCCGAGGCCATCGGCCTGGGCCGCGCGGCGCTGGCCATTGCGACGCAGTATGCGAAGGAGCGCGTGGTGTTCGGCCGGCCCATCGGCATGAACCAGGGCGTGCAGCATCCGCTCGCGCAGGCGTGGATGCAGCTTGAAGCGGCCAACCTGATGATGCTCAAGGCCGCCGCGCGCTACGACGCGGGCGAGTCCTGCGGCGCCGAGGCCAACACCGCCAAGTACCTGGCGGCCGAAGCGGGCCACAATGCCTGCCAGACCGCGATCCTGACGCTGGGCGGCATGGGCTACTCGCGCGAGTACCGCGTCGAGCGGCTGCTGCGCGAGTCGTATATCCCGCGTATTGCGCCGGTGAGCCCGCAGCTCATCATGTGCTTCATTGCCGAGCGCGTGCTGGGCCTGCCCAAGTCGTACTGAGCGGGAGGCCACGATGACGATGCAGAACGCGGCAGCAACCCCGAGGGCCACCGGGCCGCTGGCAGGCGTGCGCGTAGTGGATATGACCTCGGTCGGGATGGGGCCGTACGCGACGCAGATCCTCGCCGACATGGGTGCCGAGGTGATCAAGGTGGAGGCGCCTGCCGGCGACGTCTTCCGGCATGCCGAGCCCGCGCTGCACGCGGGCATGGGCGCCACCTTCCTCAACCTGAACCGCAACAAGCAGTTCCTGGTGCTCGACGTGAAGCGCGCGGACGACCTGGCGCGGCTCAAGGACCTGATTGCCGGCGCCGACGTGTTCATCTCCAACGTGCGCCCGCAGTCGCTGCGCAAGCTGGGGCTGGACTACGAGTCGCTGCGCGCGTCCAACCCGCGCCTGATCTACTGCGGTGCCTACGGCTACTCGGAAACGGGGCCGTACGCCGGCATGCCCGCGTTCGATGACATCATCCAGGCACGCAGCGGCCTGGCGCAGTTCCAGGGTGCCAACAGCACCGAGGGTCCGCAGTACGTCAACACTATCCTCGCCGACAAGGTCGCCGGCCTGACGGTGGCCTATGCCATCCCGATGGCGCTGTACGAGCGCGAGCGCTCGGGGCAGGGCCAGGCCATCGAGGTGCCGATGTTCGAGACGCTGGTGTCGTTCCTTGCGGCGGAACAGCTTGCCGGGCATACGTTCGTGCCAGAGCAGGGCGCATGCGGCTACCCGCGCGTGATGTCGCCGCACCGCAAGCCTTACCGCACGCTGGACGGCTATATTGCGCTGCTGCCATATACCACGCCGCAATGGGCGCGCTTCTTCGCGCTGTCCGGTCATGCGGAACTTGCGGAAGATCCGCGCTATATCGACCCGGCGGCGCGCAGTGCCAATATCGACGAGCTGTATGCCACGCTGGCCGATATCGTCAGCCGCAAGACCACGGCGCAGTGGCTCGCGCTGCTGGCCGATGCCGACATCCCGCACAGCGAGGTGCCGGCATTCGAAGACGTGGTGCAGGACCCGCACCTGCGCGCCACCGGCATGGTGTTCGAGTACGAGCATCCGACCGAAGGGCGCCTGCGCGGCATCGGCATCCCGACGCGCTTCTCGCGCACGCCCGGCAATATCCGCACATGGGCGCAGGCGCTGCCGTCGCCGGACGATGCATGAAGACGCGTACAATCCGCGCACGGCAAGGCTGAAGGAACAGGGAGATGGCGGAATCCGAGACGGGCGACAAGGCAGGGCAGGCCAGCGTGAAGACGGCACTGCGCGTGATCGAGATCATGGAGATCTACGCGCGCGAAGGCCGCTCGCTCACGCTGACGGAACTGGCAAAGCTGCTCGGCGCGCCGATGTCGAGTTGCCTCGGCCTGATCCGCACGCTGGCGTCGCTCGGCTATCTCTACGAGACCGGGCGGCGGCAGGGTTATTACCCGACCAGCCGGCTGCTCAATATCGCCCAGCGCATCTCGCGCAATGACCCGTTGCTGGAGCGCGTGCAGCCCGTGCTCGAAGCGCTGCGCGATGCCACCGGCGAAACCGTCATCTTCGGCAAGCTGCAGGATGACGGGCGCGTGCTGTACCTGGAAGTGCGGGAGTCCCAGAACCCCGTGCGCTATATCGCCACGCCGGGCGAACTGCGCGACGTGCATGTCAACTCGATCGGCCGCGCGATTCTTGGCGCCATGCCGGAAGAGGCGCGCGACGCGGCGCTGGCGAAGGTCTCGTTCCGGCCCCGCACCGAGCGCACCGTGGCCTCCCGTGCAGCGCTGGAGCAGGGCATCGCGCAGTGGCAGCAGCAAGGCTGGTATCCGAACTTCGGCGAGTCGTTTCCCGACCTGGGCGCGATCGCCGTGCCAGTGGACATCGGCGGGGTGGTGTATGGGATGTCCGTGGCCGGGCCGATCCATCGCGTCGAATCCAGCGTGGGGCCGATCGTCGACGCGCTGCGCAGCGGACAGGCTTCACTGAGGGGATAGGGGGATAGGCCGGCGCCTGGGAGCCGGCTACACGCGGTCGCGGGCAATGCTTGACTGTGGAGAATGGTCGTTCTACTATAGCTTCCTATAGAGAACGATCATTCTCGCGTGAGCGAAAGACCATGACCGAAGATACCGAAGATCTCTCCGCGCAATCCAGGTTGCTCGAAGCCACCGAGCAGCTCATCTATTCGGGTGGCATACACGCCACTGGCATGGATGCCATCGTCAAGGCGTCGGGGGTGGCCCGCAAGAGCATCTACCGGCTCTATCCGACCAAGGAAGCGCTGGTGTCAGCGGCGCTCAAAAACCGTGACGAGCGCTGGATGGCGTGGTTCATGCGCTCGACCCCGGCTACGGGTGAAGCGTTTGCCCGCGTGATGTCGATCTTTCCGGCAATGCGGCAATGGTTCGAGTCTGAAGGCTTCCATGGTTGCGCCTTCATCAACGCGACGGGCGAGACAGAGGATCCGCAAAGCGAAATCCGCGCCGTTTCCAGGTTCCACAAGCAGCGCCTGCTGGCCTACCTCAATGAACTGACGCAGGCCTGTGGCTTGCCGGATCCCGGCGAAACCGCGCGGCAGCTACTCGTACTGATCGACGGCGCGACTGCCGTAGCGATGGTCAGCGGCGATGCCAGTGCCGCCGACAGCGCCGGCAGGGCCGCGGCCGTGCTGCTCGAATCTTCCCGGTCCGTCAATGGACCGTCTTCGTCCCACCATTGAGGTGCTCCCCATGACATCCAACTCCGAAATCCGTCCGCCGCTTCCGCCGTTCACGCGCGAAACCGCCATCGAGAAAGTCCGCCTGGCCGAAGACGGCTGGAATACGCGCGATGCCGCGAAAGTCTCGCTGGCCTACAGCCTGGATACTCGCTGGCGCAACCGCGCCGAGTTCGCCAATAACCGCGAAGAGGCACGCGGTTTCCTGGAGCGGAAATGGAAGAAGGAGCTCGACTACCGCCTGATCAAGGAGCTGTGGGCCTTCGGCGGCAACCGCATCGCCGTGCGCTATGCCTACGAATGGCACGATGACTCGGGCAACTGGTTCCGCTCCTACGGCAACGAGAACTGGGAGTTCGGCGAGGACGGACTGATGATCAACCGGTACGCCAGCATCAACGACATGCCGATCAGGGAGGCGGATCGCAAGTTCCACTGGCCGCTTGGCCGTCGTCCGGACGAGCATCCGGGGCTGTCGGAACTGGGGCTCTGACGGCAACTGGAAGCGTGCCCCGGCGTGCAGGCCGGGGCGGGGAGACTGCGTCGCCTGATGCGCTGCCGGTTGAAGTCTGGACTGGCGCGGACTGGCTTTAAGGCTCGCGCATCGCCGACCGGAATGCCGGATCGGTCAGCAGCGTGCCCACCAGCTTGCGATAGAGCGCCTCATACTGGCCCGCGGCCTGCGGGATAGCCGACACGCCCATGAAAGGCGAATCCCACTTTGCGCTGACACCGAGTTGCTTGTCATAGCGGACCGTGCCGGCGCGCGTGACGACGAACCTTGCGCCGAGCGATGCGGTACCCTCGCCTACGGGGGCATTCACCTCGCTGTCCGACAGGACGCCCGTCACCACTGTTCCGGCCTTGGGATCCAATAACCCTGCGGAAGCCAGCTCCACGCGCAAGGTTTCCCGCAAATACTGCGCGAGGGAACCGTCAACGGGCGAGCGCAACGAATTGCTTCGGATGCTGACGCCACGGTCCATGCCAGAGCCTTTCGCGTCGTCGGCGACGAACCGCCCGACGTCGACAGGCGCGAAGCCGGCGCCACGCATGACGGTGGCGTTTTCCACCGTTGCCTTCGGTTGCCCCATCTGCATTTCTGCACAGCCGGCCAGTTGCAGCAAGCCGGCGAGGAGGGCCACCAGAACAGTCAGGCGGACGGGGCGCCCGGCAATGGCGATGTCAGTGGAACGACGCGTCATCCGACAGTTCCTTCAGCGCGTTGCTCAGCACATCGCGCGTCATCTGGTGGACCGCCGCCGCGATGCTTTCGGACTTGACTGCGCCGGGGGGAGGGTTCGCATTGCCGACCGTGGTGTGGATCGCGTGGCGCGCTGTCTTGACGATTGCTGCCGACTGACCGGCCGGAAGATAGCTGACTGTGCAGACATAGCCATCGGACACTGCGCTGCCTGCTAGTCCGAATGTCAGCCCGGTGACGAAGCCCTTGCTGGCGGCGTCGTCGGTCAGGGGAATGTTGTTGAGTGTCACGCTGAGCAGGGAAGCCCCTGGCGTCGGCTCGGTGGTGACCTTCGAGAACAGCCCGCTTTCCGCCACCTGCTTCGTGACATCTTCCTTAAGGAAGTTGGTGGCCCGGGCGTTGGGCGCGCCTTTCGACTGGAACTCGAAAGCGAGCTGGACCGGCCTGGGTTGCTCGGGCTTCTTCATGCTCGCTGCGGGGATTTCCTTGGTCGCCGTATCGACATAGCTGGTGGCACAGCCGGACAGCAGCGCGGCGCCGGATATTGCCAGGGCGAGGGAAATTCGACGAACAACGGACCGACCAGAGTGGTTTCCTGAACTGTTTTGCATGGCTCTTCTTTTGTTTTGAGGGATTCCTACGCCGGCTGGCCGGTTCCCGATGCGGGCTTTCCCATGCATCGCTCCCTGACGTCAGCCGTCGTTAAGAGACTATCGGCCGGGTGGGCCGGGAGCTGACCCTACTGAGGCAGGGGGTAAAGCAACGGTGAAACGGCGATTCCAGGCAATCTGGGGAAACCCGATATTGAGAACAATTCCCGTTTAACGGTACGATCTCGCCATCGCCTGTCACGGGCTTACTGTCGGAGACTCCCATGCTCAAGATCATCGCCTTCGCCGCCGCCGCTGCGGTTTCTACCGGTGCACTCGCCAGTGCCAAGTGCGTGTCTCATCCAAAATCCGAATGGATGGCGGAAGCCGACGCCCGGGCCAAGATCGAGGCGCAGGGCTATGTCATCAAGAAGTTCAAGGTGGATGGCAACTGCTACGAGATCTACGGCACGACCAAGGACGGCAAGAAAGCGGAGATCTACTTCGACACCAAGACCCTGGATATCGTGAAGTCCGAGATTGGGAAATAAGGTCCTCTGCCTCATCGGTTCCGCCATGCAGGACAAGGCTTCGTTCCGAGTCTGGGACCTGGTCGTCCGTGTCACGCACTGGAGCGTGGCGGTCCTGGTCTTCTGGGACCTGATCGAGGATTCCGGCGGCCGCCTGCACCGCGCGCTTGGCTATGTGGCCGCCGGTCTCGTGCTATTGCGCATGCTCTGGGGTTTTGTCGGCAGCGAGCATGCACGCTTCCGTGCGTGGGTGCCGCAGCCGGCTGGCGTGCTGGCCTACAGCAAGGCCTTGGTGCAGCGCCGCGCGCCGCGCTTCCTCAGCCACACGCCGCTTGGCGCGGTCATGATGCTGCTGATGTGGGCATTGATCCTGGCGCTGGCAGTCACCGGATGGATGTCGCGGCTCGATGCCCTGTGGGGCGAAGACTGGCCGATCGACATCCATGGCGCGCTCGCGGACATGCTGACCGCGCTGATCATCGTCCACGTGCTTGCCGCCGTGGTGTTCAGCGTGACCGGCAAGGAAAATCTGGTGCTGGCGATGCTGACGGGGCGCAAGCGCCGGAACCACGACGCTTAGCATCCAGCGGTCAGGCGCCTTCCTTCATCGTCTCCTGCGCCGCTTCATACTGCCCCAGGCAAGCCTTGCCATTGAGCAACGAGCGCTTCAGCAGTGCCTGCTGCGCCGTTCCGAGATTAGCCGCCTGTCCGCGCCATGCGGCGAGCGGCGGCTCCTGCAGCGCGCGTCCGTAGGAGAAGCTCAGCGGCCACGGCATCGGGCCGAGCCGGTTCATGGCATCGAGGTTCGCGGTCGCCTGTTCGGGGGTCTGTCCGCCTGACAGGAAGAAGATGCCGGGCACCGCCGCCGGCACCGTGCGCTTGAGCGCGCGCACGGTCTCGCTGGCCACGTCCTGCACGGATCCCTGCTGCGCGCACTTCTTGCCGGCGATCACCATGCTCGGCTTGAGCACCATGTGTTCGAAGACCACGCCATAGCGATGAAGCGCATGGAACACCGCATGCAGCACGCGTTCGGTCACGGCCGCGCAGCGCGCCATGCTGTGGTCGCCGTCCATCAGGACTTCAGGCTCGACGATCGGCACGATGGCCGCTGCCTGGCAGATCGCCGCATACGCGGCCAGCACCTGCGCGTTGGCCTGCACGGCAAGCGCGCCGGGCAAGGTGTCCGAAACATTGATCACCGCACGCCATTTGGCGAAGCGTGCGCCCTGCTGGCGGTAGCCCTCCAGCCGCTTCGGCAATCCATCCAGCCCTTCCGTGATCTCGTCGCCCGGCGCATTCACGAGCGGCACCTTGCCCTTGTCGACCTTGATGCCGGGCACGATCCCCTGGCGCGCGCAAAGCTCGGGCAGCGGCGTGCCGTCGTCGGCGCGCTGGCCCAGCGTTTCCTCATACAGGATCACGCCGCTGATATGCGCGCCAAGCCCTGGCGTCGACAACAGCAGGCTGCGCCATGCACGGCGGTTTTCTTCATTCGACTCCACGCCGATGGTGGCGAAGCGCTTGGCAATGGTGGGGCCGCTTTCGTCGGCGGCGAGCAATCCCTTGCCCGGCTGCACCATGGCTTTCACCGTGGCCTGCAGTTCGCTTGCGGTATCCATAGCTTCTCCGGTTCTCCAGCTGTCCTGTCACGGCGCGCGCCCAAAGGCTTCGCGCAGCTTGCCCTTGGCACGCTGGAGTACGTTCAGCTGCGTCTTCGGCAGGTTGCGGCCCGCGCGGTTGATGTAGAAATTGAGCATCGACATCGCTGACTGGAACGCCGTGCCCTTGCGCCGGCGGCTGTGTTCGGCAGAGCGCTTCAGCGAAGCGGCGATTTCCTTCGGGTCGGTGCGCTTGAAGGTGTCGGGTTCCAGGTCCAGCGCGTCACTGTGTTCACCGACCTGCTTTGACCAGCGGCGCGCATGGCGGCCATGGCGGCGCTGCTTGCTGGACTGTCGTGTGGATCTGGCTGCGGCCACTGTGCATCCCCAAAACGGCTGCTCTCTATCCCAGACTAGGCGATTCCAGGTGCAATGTGGGTGCCAGGGGCGCTCCTTTGCGTGGGAGCGGTTACATCAGGGCGGGGCATCACAAGGCGGCCCGATGTCGCTGCCCCGCTTGATGCCCCGCTTGATGCCCCGCTTGATGCCCCGATTGAGCCCGCAGCCGGATACGGCGTGGCCTCAGCCCATGATCAGGCTGGCTACGAGCGTCTTCTGATCCCTGCTGAACTTGCGGGTAGCTTCGGCGAGGTCGGCGCTGACGCTGGCCATGGCGGCCGTCAGCCCGTCAACCTCGGTGCGCAGCGCCTCGATGCACATGCGGCGCTGCTCGGGGTTGCCGGTCGTGCTGTTGCTGAGCTCCTGCAATTCCTGGACCTTCTGCTCAAGCTTCTCGCGCAGTTCGCGCAGCCGCTTGACCAGCTTTTTGACGTTGTCGGGCAGGTTGCTGTTGTCGATTTCGCTGTCCTTGGCGGCTGCCTCCTTCGCCGCGCGTCCGGAACCCAGGATGCTCCCGGGCATGGAGATCCGGACATCGGCACCGGGCCGCGCCGTGGCGCTACCCGGCGTATCGGCAGCCGCGTCCGCTGCCATGGCGGGAGTATCCGCAGAGGAGGGGACGGGCGGGCTTGCCGTGGCGGATTCGATCAGGCTCATGGTGATGCTCCAGTTGAGGGACTGCTTGCGATTTGCTGCACGCCACGCCGGGGGCAACGTACGTACGAGGCTGGGGAACGGAATATGCGGGGGATGCCAGCGTTATCGGCACAGGATTGCCAGCTTTAAATCACATCGACGGGATATTGCGGTACCGCAAAGTCCTCCGTGCGGCGGAAATATTCCGTTACACACTCCGCGGGCGGCCCGTCAACAGTACGCTGCCGGTCGACGTTTTCAGGAGCAACGCGCAACCTCGCGCGTCCTTCCGGAGACTGACAATGAAGAAAGTCCTTGCCATCCTGACCCTGGGCCTGTTTGCCGCTGGTGCATTTGCGCAAGCGCCGGCTGCCGCGCCGGAGTCGAAGGAGCCTGCCAAGGTGGAGAAGAGCAACCACAAGGAGAAGACCCACGCTCACAAGCACGCGAAGAAGCCTGCCGCCGACAAGACGGCGCAATAAGTGCCGGGCTGATGGGTTTGCCGTGCGGCGCAGCCTCGGCAGGAGGCTCCGCCGCTTTTTTTTCGGTTCTTCGCCGGATTGCGGGAATGGGGGAGGGGGGCGTGTTTGGCAGGCGCCGCTGTTTCGCCGGCGTAGCCGGCGAAACAGCGGCGCCTGCCAAGAACGACAACCCCGTCATTCCCCATCCCCCGCAATCCGGCAAAGAACCTTTTTTCTTGCCGCGCCGCTCAGAACTGGTAATTGATCGACAGATCGAAGGCCCCGCCCGTCGCAGTCTGCGTGAGGGGGCTGCGCTTGGCATCGCCCACGAGCTGCAGCACCGAGACATCGGTCGTGGCGAACCAGTGCTTGTCGAAGAACCAGACCGCGCTGAGGCCGAAGCCGTAGGAGCGTACGCCGCCGCCCGGGCTGAACTGCGGCCGTCCGGGCCGTGCCTGCGATGCGCTCACGCCGTACCAGGCGTTCATGTAGCGCGAGTCCGCCAGGGTCAGCGTGGGGCCCGCGAACCAGTAGAACTTCTCGGAGCTGCCCGGCAACGGCATGTAGGCGCCGATGTCGCCGATCCAGCCATCCGAGCCACCCAGGCTGCGGCGCGCGTCGACGCGCATCACCAGCGGGAATTCCTTGGACACGGCGTATTCTGCAAAGAGCTTGGCTTCCGGCGCCGGGTTGATGTTCTTCATGCCGTCCAGCAGCGGGGAATTTTCCTCGGCGCGCCGGCCCAGGTTGTAGGTCAGCGCAATACCTGCCCGGTAGTTCTTGCCGCGCAGGACATTGACACCGAGGCCTTCGCCAATCGAGGCGAACGCGATGTCGCGGTAGCGGATATCGACGCTGGGTCCGCCGATCACGATGTATTTCGACGAGCCGTCATAGTGCGGGCGCAGCATTGCCGCCGCGCCAAGGCGGACTTCCCATTCCGGAATGGTCTCTTCGAACAGCTTTTCGAGCGGCACGCCGACGGAGAACTGCCATTCGGCCAGCGGGGCCGGCGTCTGCGCTTGCGCTTGCGTCGACGCCAGAGCGCCCAGCGCCAGCAGGTACGCTGACACGCGCATGCGGCAGCCGGCGCGTGGTGTACTGGAAGCAATTGCGATTCCCGGGGTTTTCACGTTCTTCACGTATTCCTCCTGACCGCATGCCATGCAAGGGCGGTCTTTTTCTTGTATCTGGCCGAGCAAGCGCGATGCCCGATGCCTCAGCTGGTCATGCGGCTCGCGCGGCCCGGCAAAGCCGTGCAAGCCATCTCAAACTTCCCTGCCGCTCGCAGAATCTGCATCGGCACCGGTCATGCAATGGTATCGACTACGCCGCCATCCACGCGCAGCGCGGCACCGGTCGTCGCGGACGCCTGCGGCGAGCACACGTACACGATCATGTTGGCCACTTCATCGACGGTCGCCGCGCGCTGAATGATAGATGAACTGCGATGCGCTTTGACGAAATCCGCCGCGACTTCCTCCACGGGTTTACCGGTGCGCTTGACTTCATCAGCCAGCATTTCCTCCACGCCTTCCGACAGGGTTGGTCCGGGCAGCACCGCATTCACCGTCACGCCGGTACCGGCCAGCCGCTTGGCCAGCCCGCGCGATACCGCGAGCTGTGCGGTCTTGGAGAAACCGTAGTGGATCATCTCCACGGGGATGTTCAGCCCGGATTCGGACGAGATGAACACGATCCGTCCCCACTTGCGCTGCACCATGCCGGGTGCGTAGGCACGCGACAGCCGCACGCCCGACATCACGTTGGTTTCGAAGAAGCGCGTCCATTCGCTGTCCGGCGTCTCGAAGAAATCCTGAGGGTTGAAGATGCCCAGGTTGTTGACCAGCACGTCGACGGCCGGCACTTGCGCCAGCAGCGCTTGCACGCCTTGCGGCGTGGCCAGGTCGCCGGCGAACGTGACCACGTCCGCGCCGGTCACTTCGGCGCGCAGCGTGTCCGCCGCCTTCGCCAGCGCATCGGCCTTTCGCCCGTTCAGGATGATGCGCGCGCCGGCCTGCGCCAGGCCCCTCGCCGTGGCAAAGCCAATACCCGCGGTGGAACCCGTGACCAGGGCAGTCTTGCCCGACAGATCGATCTTCATGGCGGTACCTTTCAGGATGTGCGCCGAACGCGGCGCAGGAGGCCTCGGAGGATGGCATGGACGGCACCTGGCATGGCGCCGCCCGCCGCCCCTGCGTTTGTACTACGAACGGCCAAGGCTTGCAGGCGAGGGGAATGCGGAGGATGTAGCGCAGGCGCCACGGTGGCCGTGGGCCCTGAAGGAGGGAACGCGGTCCGGAACAGAGGCCGGACCGCGCAAGCGGCGGGGGATTTACTTGCCGCCGAGCACGCTGGCGATGGCCTTGGCGACCACCGTCACATTGCGTTCATTGAGCCCGGCCACGCACATGCGGCCAGAACGCAGCAGGTACACGCCGTGGTCTTCACGCAGGCGGTCGGCCTGGCCGGCGGTGAGGCCGGTGTATGTGAACATGCCGCGCTGGGTCAGGTAACGCGACAGCGCTTCACCGCTGACATGGTCGCGCAGGTTGTGGTGGATGGCCTGGCGCATGCGTGCGATGCGGTTGCACATCTCCGCCAGTTCCTGCTGCCACAGCGAGCGCAGCTCAGGCGTGGTCAGCACCTTGGCCACCACGCGTGCGCCATGCGTCGGCGGGTTGCTGTAGTTGGCACGCACCGCACCGGTCAGCTGGCCCAGCACGTTGGCCGCTTCGCCAGCGCTGTTGCACACCACGCTCAGGCCACCGCAACGCTCGCCGTACAGCGAGAAGTTCTTCGAGAACGAGTTGGCCACCAGGCACGGCACGCCCTGGCGCTCCAGTTCGCGGATCGCGAACGCATCTTCCTCCAGGCCTTCGCCGAAGCCCTGGTAGGCCATGTCGACGAACGGCAGCAGTTCCTTCGCCTTGAGCACGCCGACGAGCTGGCGCCACTGGTCCTGGTTCAGGTCCACGCCGGTCGGGTTATGGCAGCAAGCGTGCAGTAGCACGATGCTTTGTTTCGGCAGCTTGCCAATGGCGTCGACCATGGCGTCGAACTTCAGGCCACCGGTGGCATCGTCATAGTAGGGATAGGTGTTGACGGTGAAGCCGGCGCGCTCGAACACGACGCGATGGTTTTCCCAGCTCGGGTCGCTGATCCATACCTGCGACTGCGGGAAGTAGCGCTTGAGGAAGTCGGCACCGACGCGCAGCGCGCCCGAGCCGCCCAGGGTCTGCAGCGTGGCGACGCGGCCGGCGGCGCGGGCCGGGCTGTCCTCGCCGAACACCAGGGCCTGCACGGCATTGCGGTAGGCCACCAGGCCCGACATCGGCAGATAGGGGCGCGGGCCCATGTCGGCCAGCAGCGCGGCCTCCGCCTTTTCGACGGCCTGCATCACCGGCAGGCGGCCGTCGTCGTCGAAGTAGATGCCGATGCTCAGGTTGACCTTTTCGGTGCGCGGGTCTTTCTGGAAGTCTTCGTTGAGCGAAAGGATCGGGTCACCGGGAAAGGCCTCGATATGTGCAAACATGGGATTCTCAGGATTCTGGGTCGGGGCTGGAGCGTGCGCGGCCGGCCGGGCGCCGGGCGCACAGACTGAAGTGTAACCGGCGGCGCGCCATGGCGCCCCGCCGTTGTCTTGCCGGGGACTTACCGGGCCGAAACGCTGCCCTGCAGGGCCGGCACGGCGTTCTTCTGGCGCAGGCGGTAGCTGATGCCGAGCACGGCCAGCCACACCGGGATCAGGTACACCGAGATGCGCAGGCCGTCGGTCAGGTACATCACGTACAGGATGCCGCCCAGGAATGCCAGGCACAGATAGTTGGTCAGCGGGTAGCCAAAGCTCTGGAAACGCGTTTCCTGGCGGGCCTTGCGCTTATCGGCGCGGAACTTCAGGTGGATGATGCTGATCATGGCCCAGTTGATGATCAGGGCCGAGACCACCAGGCCCATCAGCAGTTCGAACGCCTTGCCGGGCATGAAGTAGTTGATCAGCACGCACAGGCCGGTGGCCGCCGCCGAGACGCCCAGCGCCGTCAGCGGAATGCCGCGCTTGCTGACCTTGAGCAACGACTTCGGTGCATTGCCCTGCTGGGCCAGGCCGAACAGCATGCGGCTGTTGCAGTACACGCCGCTGTTGTAGACCGACAGAGCGGCCGTCAGCACCACCACGTTCAGCACATTGGCCACCCAGTTGCTGTTCAGCGCGTGAAAGATCAGCACGAACGGGCTGCCGCCGGTCACGACGTTTTCCCACGGGTACAGCGACAGCAGCACCGCCAGCGCGCCGACGTAGAAAATCAGGATGCGGTAGATGACCTGGTTGGTCGCCTTCGGGATGCTCTTCTCGGGCTGGTCGGCTTCCGCCGCCGTGATGCCGACGAGTTCCAGGCCGCCGAACGAGAACATGATCACCGCCATGGCCATGACCAGTCCGCCCAGGCCGTTCGGGAAGAAGCCGCCGTGCTGCCACAGGTTGGTGATGCTGGCCTGCGGGCCGGCATTGCCCGACACCAGCAGGTAGCCGCCGAAGCCGATCATGCCGATGATGGCCGCGACCTTGACGATCGAGAACCAGAATTCCATCTCGCCGAACGACTTCACGCTCGACAGGTTGATGGCGTTGATGATCAGGAAGAACGCCAGCGCCGAGACCCAGGTCGGAATGCCGGGCCACCAGTACTGCACGTAGATGCCGACCGCCGACAGCTCGGCCATGCTCACCAGGATGTACAGCACCCAGTAGTTCCAGCCCGACATAAAGCCGGCGAAGTGGCCACAGTACTTGTTGGCGAAGTAGCTGAAGGAGCCGGCAACCGGCTCGTCCACCACCATCTCGCCGAGCTGGCGCATGATGAAGAAGGCCACGATGCCCGCGACGGCATAGCCGAGCAGGACCGAGGGGCCGGCCATCTTGATCGTCTGGGCGATGCCCAGGAACAGCCCGGTGCCGATGGCGCCACCAAGGGCGATCAGCTGGATGTGCCGGTTCTTGAGGCCACGCTTGAGCGTGCCGTCATTGTTGCTTGCAACCATCTGTGTTGTTTCCTCTACCCATTCTTATGGAATGGCATGCGCAGACCTGGCGTCTCTTGCTGTGCGGGTGGGACGCCTGGGCCGTAAGGATCGCCGGGCATGGGGTGCGGTGCCCGGCGACGGTGACAGGACGGGGCCGGTCAGGCCTCGACCTTGAGTGTGCCGCGCGCGATCTGGTCGCGCTCCAGCGATTCGAACAGCGCTTTGAAGTTGCCTTCGCCGAAGCCATCGTCGCCGCTGCGCTGGATGTACTCGAAGAACACCGGGCCGAGCACGGTCTTCGAGAATATCTGCAGCAGCAGGCGCGGCTTGCCGCCTTCGGTGGTGCCGTCCAGCAGGATGCCGCGGGCCTTGAGCTGGTCCACCGGCTGGCCGTGGCCGGGCAAGCGGGTATCCAGGGCCTGGTAGTAGTAGTCGTTCGGCGCCGTCATCAGTTCCACGCCGGCGAGCTGGAGGTTGTCGATGACTTCGATCAGGTTGTCCGTCAGGAAGGCGATGTGCTGGATGCCCTCGCCATTGAAGGCCATCAGGAATTCCTCGATCTGGCCGGCGCCCTTGGACGATTCCTCGTTCAGCGGAATGCGGATCTTGCCGTCCGGCGCGGTCATGGCCTTGGAGGTCAGGCCCGTGTATTCGCCCTTGATGTCGAAGTAACGGATCTCGCGGAAGTTGAACAGCTTCTCGTAGAAGCTGGCCCAGTAGGCCATGCGGCCACGGTAGACGTTGTGCGTCAGGTGGTCGATCAGCTTCAGGCCGTGGCCTTCGGGGTGACGGTCCACGCCCTCGATGAACTCGAAGTCGATGTCATAGATCGATTTGCCTTCCTCGAAGCGGTCGATCAGGTACAGCGGCGCGCCGCCGATGCCCTTGATCGCGGGCAGGCGCAGTTCCATCGGGCCGGTCGGGATTTCCACCGGCTGCGCGCCGAGCTCCAGCGCGCGGGCATAGGCCTTGTGCGAATCCTTCACGCGGAACGCCATGCCGCAGGCGCTCGGGCCGTGTTCGGCGGCAAAGTAGGCGGCGTGGCTGTGCGGCTCGCGGTTGACGATGAAGTTGACTTCGCCCTGGCGATACAGCAGCACGTCCTTGGAGCGGTGGCGGGCCACCAGCGAGAAACCCATCTTCTCGAACAGCGGCTCCAGCACATTGGGGGTGGGCGAGGCGAATTCGACGAATTCGAAGCCCATCAGTTGCATCGGGTTGTCAAAGAGGTCGGCCATGGTTTGTCTCACGGGGAAGGTAAGTGTTTTGATCTCACGCGCCGGATAGGGTGCCCGGCAGCGTGGGGGAAAAGGGAAAAGCGGGCAAGCGCTGGAATCAGCGCACGCGTGTCCGGAGCCCGGGGTCGTGCCGGTGGGCGTTCTGACGTGGCAGGGACGGTAGGCGAGTGGTCATGGGGCGCTTGCAGGCCGGCCGGTTGGCCGGGAAATAATATTGCGAACGGTGCGCCACGATCGTGACCTGCGGCGCGCGCTGGCAATGTCTGGAAGTCTCTCTGGCTCCTCGTAGGCATTGCCAATCTTGGATGCAGTGTATATTCTGGCCGACAAAATTGGATTTCATAACTCACGCAGGGAAACCCTGAATTACGAAATCTGATTGCATGTAATCGAATATAGGGGAAACAAAAGTGCAAACCATCGAGCTGGACCGCACGGATCGCCGTTTGCTGGGGGTGCTACAGGAGCAGGGACGGGCTTCGAACCTGGAGCTGGCCGAAGCCATTGCGCTGTCGCCGGCACAAACGCTGCGCCGCCACCGCCGCCTGGAGGAGAGCGGCATCATCAAGCGCTACGAGGCACGGCTGGATGCGGCGGCCCTGGGCTTCGGCGTCGTGGCGTTCATCCACGTGACCATGGAGCGCGGCCATATCCGCGACCTGTCCAACTTCAAGAGCCTGGTGGCGGAACTCGCGCAGATCCAGGAGTGCTTCTCGGTGACTGGCGATATCGACTACGTGCTGAAGGTGGTCGCCAGGGATCTCAAGTCGCTGTCGGACTTCCTGCTGGATACGCTGATGCGCATTCCAGGCGTGAGCGGCGTGAAGTCCAGCGTGTGCCTCGACGAGATCAAGTGCACCAGCGCCGTGCCGATGGAGGTGTGAAGCCTTTGCGGATGCCGATCCGTATGTGGCATACACTCGGTGCAAAGCGCCATGGTGGCCCGACCGGTTGCAATCCAAGATGCCAAAGCCCCACATCCTGACCTACATCGATGCCGGTGCCTCCGACTGGACCGCGTGCCTGATGCGCACGATCGGCCAGCAGCTACAGTCCGGCGCCTATGAAATGCGCGCGGTCATGGCATCGGACATCCGGCATGATCCGACGCTGTTCGACGACGCCGTCATGTTCGTCATGCCGGGCGGTGCCGACCTGCCGTATTGCGCGAAGCTCAATGGCGCGCCCAATGCGCGCATCCGGCGCTTCGTCGAGGAGGGCGGCGTCTACCTGGGGATCTGCGCGGGCGCCTACTACGCGTGCCGGGAACTGGCCTTCCACGCTGGCACCCAAGGCGCGATCTGCGGCCCGCGCGAACTGAGCTTCGTCGATGCGGTCGCGGTCGGCTCGCTGCCCGAGCTCACTGGCGGCCGGCTCTATGACGGGACGCCGCGCACCACCGCAGCGGTCGAACTGCGCACCACCGACCGGCTGGCCGCGGTGCCGATGTCGGTCTACACCCACTACCATGGCGGCTGCCGATTCGACTTTGGCGAAGCGGCCGATGCCGGCACGGAAGTGCTGGCCGTCTATGCCGATATCGAGGGCACGCCACCGGCAATCGTCAGTTCGCGGGTCGGCCAGGGACGCGCGATCCTGACCGGCGTCCACCTCGAAATTTCCGAGCAGGAGTGCGAGGAAGCGCTGCGCGGACACAGCGACATGGACAAGCATATGCACGTCTGCCAGCAGCTGGCCGCGACCGGCGACGCCCGGCTTGAGGTGTTCCGGCAAGTGCTGGCGCACGGCGGGCTGGCGCTGGGTTGACCGGCAGCCGCATCGGGCAATCCCGGAAGGGTTTGGCGCGGCTGGGATGCCAGGCGCCCGCTCCAACCCTGCGCGTCTTACCTCACCGTCGCATACTCGAGCGTTTTCGGCGTATTGACGATCACTTCCGGCTTGTCGCCGACGATCACCGTATCGTCGAGCCGGAAGCCGCCAAGGCCATAGACATAGAGTCCCGGCTCGGATGAGTACACTTCGCCGGCAAGCAGCGCCCGCGTGTTGAACGCCATGTCTTCGGGATACTCGTGCAGCAGCAGGCCGACCGCATGGCCGGTACGGTGGAAGACGTACTGTCCGCAGCCGGCTGCTTCGATCACCGCCTGGGCCGCGGCATCCATATCGCAGACGCGGTTGCCGACCACGGCGGCGGCCACCGCGGCGTCGGTCGCCTGCGCGGCGACCTGGTAAAGCCGCGACTGTTCGGCGTCGGGCTGGCCACAGAACCAGGTGCGTTCGTTCTCGACATGGAGGCCGTTCAGTCGCGGCAGCACGAGGTTGACGATGGTGTCGCCGCGCGCAATCCGTGCCCCGCATGCGGCGCCGTCGCCATGCGGCGAGGCCGAGGCGGGCCCGGTGAGCGTCCAGCATTTAAGGATGTCGAAGTCCTCACCCGGGAAGCGGCGCGCCGCTTCTTCCACCATCAGCGCGGCCATGGCGTGGTCGAGTTCCTGCACCAGCCGGCCCGCACGGATGTTCTCGCGGTAGCGGTCCTGTACCCAGTCGGTCAGCGCGGCCAGGTTGCGCATGACCTGGTGCTCCTCGGCGTGCTTGACCCAGCGCAGGCTGCGCATTTCCGCGAGCGACTGGCGCAAGGTCAGTTCCGGCAGGTAGCGCTGCGCGCCGGCAAGGATCGGATGCTGGACGTCGACGGCGATCCGCGACATGCCGAGCCCCTTTGCGCCCAGCATCGCCGCGACGACTTCAGGCAATTGCGCGGGCAACGGCAGCCGGTTCGACATACGCGGATGCTCGGCATAAAAGGTCACGTCCGTGAGCCATACCGTGCCCTTGCTGGCGGCGAAGCGCAGGTGGTTGGTCGACAGTTCGTTCATCACCGCGAACGTTTCGCCGTTGCGCGGAACGACCACGAACACGGGGCGTTCCCACGGCCAGACGTCGAGCTGGAAATTGGTCGCGTACTGGAAGAAGTCGGGCGTGCCGAAGACCAGCGCGTCGACGCGCAGGCGGTCCATCAGCCGATGCATCGCCGCCAGGCGATAGTCGTGTACTGCCTTGCTCAGGTATGCCATATCGATGTCCTAGAGAGAAATATTCAGGCGCCGGATGATCGGGCCCCAGGTGTCGGCATCGCGCTGGATGTAGCGCTCGACTTCCGACGGCGGCCCCTTGATCGGCTCAAGGAACTGGAAGCCGAGCTTCTCCCTGAATCCGGGGTCGTCCAGCACGTGGTTGATGTCGGCATTGACCTGCTGGATCACGCTAGCCGGCGTGCCCGCCCGCGCGACGATGGCGTACCAGCCCGGCACCTGAACGTCGTAGCCAAGTTCCCTGAAGGTGGGCACGGCTGGCAGGGCCGGCAGGCGCTTGTCACCGGTAACCGCCAGCGGGACGAGTTTCCTGCCGGCAAAGAAGGGCTGCACTCCGGCGATCACGTTCATCATCACGGGCGTCTGTCCGCTCATCAGGCTGGTGGAACCGCCGGTGCCGTTGAACGGCACGTGCTGCATGCGGATGCCGGTGCGTTCCGCGACCAGTTCCATGGCCAGGTGCGTGGAATTGCCGATGCCACCCGATGCGAAACTGATCTCGCCCGGATGCGCCTTCGCCATGCGCACGAAATCCTGGAACGAGCCGACCTTGAGCGATGGCGCCGCGACGAATACGAACGGCGAATTGGCCAGCATCGCCACGCCGGTCAGGTCGCGGGTCGGGCTGTAAGGCAGCTTCGGGTAAAGGAAGGGATTGAACGCGAGGTTGGAGACGCCGGCAAAGAACAGCGTGTGGCCATCGGCCGGCTGGCCCAGCACGTAGCCGATCGCCAGCGTGCCGTTGGCGCCGGGTTTGTTCTCCACGACCACAGGCTGCTTCCAGGCCTGCCCCAGCTTTTCCGCGAGCGCGCGGGCCAATACGTCGTTGCCGCTGCCTCCGGCCTGCGGCACCACGAGCCGCACGGGTTTCGAGGGAAAAACCTGCGCCAGCCCGATACCCGGCAGCGTCATCGCTGCCGCGGTACCGGCCGCCCAGGCCAGTAGTTGTCGCCGGTCCATATTCCACCTTGATTCATTGCGAGAGACGCCCCGACCGCCGGAGCGTGGAAGCAATGTACCATGTGGTACATCGAAGGGCGAAATCGGGGTTTACGCCGATCTCGTCAGCGAAGCGGGAGCTACGTGGAGGATTTGCCGGAGGTGGGGGATATTGCCATGCGGCTGGCGAAATACTTCAGTGCAGCCGTGGTGCCCTCGCGGTCGCCGGTGGTGACGAGGTCCAGCAACAGGCCGCGCATCGTGGCAACTTCGACGCGCGCACGCAGGCGCGCTTCGTCCTCGTCAAGGTCCATGCTTTGGCGAAAGCGCTCGGCGAGCATCGTGGTCCAGCTGCCGACAACGTCCTCGAGGAAGCCGCTGAAGCGCTCGCGATCCCGGATGGCCTTGCCATAGATCTCGAACAGCAACTGCATGATCGGCAGGTAGCCGGGCGCGGAGTAGCGGTCCCAAGCGGCTTCCATCGCGGCCTGGGGCTCCATGCCGTCGACGATCACGCGCTGGCGCGCGTCCTGCTCCGCGTGCCGGATACGGTGCAGCAGCGCCTGCCAGAAGCCATCGGCGGACCCGAAGTAGTAGATCAGCATCCGGTGGCTGGTGCCGAGCGCATCGGCCATGCTGCGCAGCGACAGGTCCCCGAGGCCATTGGCAAGCACCTGCCCGGTGGCGGCGTCGAGCAGCTGGAGTGCCTGCTCGCTGGTGGACCGGTCAATGGCGGTGGCTTTGGATTTCGGCATGGCTCGGTGGTCGTCGTGCACCGCCCCGAAAGCGGGGGCAGGGCGGCAGGCCGGAATTCTACGTGATCCGGCTCCGACGATCCCCGACGATGCCTCAGCCTGCCAGCTCGCTGTGCAGCGCCAGGTACTCCTGCGACAGCTTGTGGCGCGGATCGAGGTGGATCATGGGCGTAGCGTGCTGGTGCGATTCGCGGATCTTCACCGACGACGACAGCCGTGAGCCCAGCACCGGCAGCCCTTCGCTGACCAGTTCTTCGACCAGCTTCACGGGCAGGCTCGCACGCGGCTGGAACTGGTTGATGACGATGCCTTCCACGTGCAGCGCCTCGTTGTGGTCCTGCTGAATCTCCTTCACGTTGTCGAGCAGCGTGTACAGGGCCCGGCGCGAGAAGTCATCGCAATCGAACGGGATCAGGCAGCGCTCCACCGCGATCAGCGCGGAGCGCGTGTAGAAGTTGAGCGCGGGCGGCGTGTCGATGTAGATCGCGTCGTAGACCGACTCCAGTTCGATCAGGGCATCGCGCAGCTTGTAGATCTTGTAGCGGGATTCCAGCTTGCCATGCAGCGCATCGAGGTCGGGATGCGCCGGCATCACATCGAGGTTCTCGAATGGCGTGGCATGGATGAAGCTGCTCAGGTCGACCGGCTTGAAGCTGTAGGTCAGCGACGACTCGAAGAAGTGGGCGGCGGTGGGGCTGGCCTCGGCGGCCTGTGCGCCCATCAGGTACTGGGTGGAGTTGCCCTGCGCGTCCAGGTCCACGACGAGCGTGCGCAAGCCTTTGCTGGCGCTGATCGCGGCGAGATTGCACACGATGGTCGACTTGCCCACGCCACCCTTCTGATTGAACACGACGCGCCGCATTTGCCCCTCTGGAGAAGATCGTTCTGGAGGCGGAAGCATACCTCAACAACATGGCGTCGGGACACGGTGCACAAGGCAGCAGGCACGCGTTGACACCTGGATTCCGGTATGTCAGGACCTTGCCTGCCAGGCAACGTCAGCGCCGGAACCACAGCATCGAAAGTGCGCAAGCCGACACAAGCAGCAAGACTGCCACCGCGGCCAGCAGCGCACCGACCTCGGTCTCGCGGCGCTCCATCGCGAAGCGCGCGCTGAGTTCGCGGTACACCTGGCTCAGGTCCGCCGCCGAGCCTGCCTGGAAGTACTCCGCTCCGGTCAGCGTGGCCACCGTGCGCAAGGTGGGCTCATCGAGCTGCATGTAGTAGGAGAGGCTGGTCTCGGGCGCGTTGCCGCCCAGCGTTCCGAAGCCGACGGTATAGACGCGCACGCCACGCTGTGCCGCCATGCGCGCCGCGTCGAGCGGGTCCGGGCCCGTGGTGCGGCGGCCATCACTGAGCAGGATGACCGCGCCGTGCCGGTAGGAGCCCGGCTGCGCCGGCGGCCGCTCCTGCGCACGCTTGCGCGCGGCGTCGGCCGCGGCCGCTTCGTCGAGCGGCCTGGCCCCGCGCGCCGAGGAGAAGGGCGGGTCGTCGCTGAAGAGAATCGCTTCGAGGTCAATGCCATCGTCCGGAAACAGCACGGCCAGTGCCTGGATCAGTCCGCTGCCCGTCGCCGTCCCACGCTGGAGCTGGAACCGGTCGATCGCGTCGATCATGTCCTGCCGGTTGCTGGTGGGGCGCAGCACCACGGTAGCCGTGGCGGCGAACGAGACGATGCCAAGGCGAACGCTACCCGGCAAGCCGACGATCAGGTCGCGCGCCGCCTGCTGTGCGGCGCTGATGCGCGTGGGCGCCACATCGGTGGCTTCCATGCTGCGCGAGACATCCATGGCCAGCACGAGGGTGATCGTGTCGGACGGTAGCGTGATGGTAGCCGTGGGCCGCGCGCAGGCCAGCAGGGCGGCGCCCAGGGCAAACAGGAAGAGCAGCGGGGGAATGTGACGCCGGAGCCGTTGGCCGGGGCCGAGCGCGGCGCGCGGCAGCGCAAGGCTGGCGTAAAGCAGGGCGGCCTTCTTGCGTCGCGCGATCAGGTACAGGTAAGCGACTGCCAGCAACGGAAGCGCGAGCAGCAGCCAGAGCATTTGCGGCCAGAGAAACTGCATGCCCTGCTCCTTGGCGCATGGTTAAGGGGATGGTACTGTATTTTTTAAGGCGGCACGGGACCTCGGGAGCGTGCGATGAAGCGTGTGACGATCTACGGATGGGTCTCGGCGGCGGTCACGGCGCTGGTGGCGTCGGCGCTGGCCTTTGCGTGGCTGTCGCGCCCATCGCCACGGGTACTGACGCAGGCGGATATCGACGCGGCCGTGCTGCACACGCTGCAGACCAAGAGCCTGCCGTCGCGCACCGCGCGGGCGGCCGAGGCCATCCGCGAATCCGTGGTGGAAGTGCGCAGCTTCTCGCCGGCGGAGCCAGTGCCCGAAGCTGCGCCCGCGCCGCGCGCCAGGCGTGATCCGCCGGCCACACGCCCAAGAGCCTTGCCGCCATCACGGCGCTCGCCGCCCGACGAGCAGGCCAAGGCAGATCCGCCTGCCGGCAAGGATCCGGCCAAAGGCGGGCGTGAAGCGCGTCACATTGGCTCGGGCGTGGTCGTGACCGAAAGCGGGCTGGTGCTGACCAGCTACCACGTGGTTGCCGATGCCAAGCGCGTGGAGGTCCGGTTTCACGATGGCCTGACTTCCGAGGCGACGGTGATGCAGGCGATACCGGAAAAGGACCTTGCCCTCGTCAGGCCGAAATCCATCCCCGACGACCTGCCGGCAGCGACACTGGGCTCCAGCCGCAACCTTGCACCGGGGTCCGAAGTCGTCGCGGTCGGCTTTCCGTTCGGCATCGGGCCGTCGGTGTCCGCCGGCGTGGTGTCGGGGCTCGACCGGCAGTTCGTGTCGCCCGACAACAAGCAGAGCCTGGACAACCTGATCCAGTTCGACGCAGCGGCCAATCCCGGCAATTCGGGCGGCCCGCTGGTGAACATGGACGGCGAAGTGGTCGGGATCGTCACCGCCATCCTCAACCCCAACCAGAGCGGCACCTTCCTCGGGATCGGCTTTGCCGTCACCATCGAAAGCGCCGGCGCTTCCCTTGGAACTTCTCCTTTCTAGACGCGGAGGCCTATGAACGATCAAGCCCATGGCGCGATGGACAGCGCCGACCTGATGGAGCGCCTGCTGTACGAGGTGAAGCGGATCGTGGTCGGGCAGGACCACTTTCTCGAACGCGTGCTGGTGGCCATTCTCGCGGGCGGCCACTTGCTGGTCGAAGGCGTGCCTGGCCTGGCCAAGACGCTGACCGTCAACACGCTGGCCATGACCATGAGCGGGTCCTTCAAGCGCATCCAGTTCACGCCGGACCTGCTGCCCGCGGACCTGGTCGGCACGCGCATGTACAACCAGGGCACCGGCGAGTTCTCGACCGTGCGCGGGCCGGTCTTCGCCAACCTGCTGCTGGCCGACGAGATCAACCGGGCGCCGGCCAAGGTGCAGAGCGCGCTGCTGGAAGTCATGCAGGAGAAGCAGGTCACCATTGCCGGCGAGACCCATCGCGTGCCCACGCCGTTCCTGGTCATGGCGACGCAGAATCCGATCGAGACCGAAGGCACCTACCCCTTGCCCGAGGCGCAGGTCGACCGGTTCATGATGAAGGTGCTGGTCGGCTATCCGAGCGAGGAGGAGGAGGTCGTCATCGTCAACCGCGTCACCGGACCCAGGATCAGCGTGAGTGCGATTGCCACGCCCGAGCATCTGGCGGGCCTGCAGGAGGAATGCCGCAACGTCTATGTGGACCCGTCGCTGGTCCAGTATGCCGTGCGCGTGGTGGCCGCCACCCGCAAGCCGGCGAGCTGCGGCCTGGAGGAGCTGGGGCGCTACATTGCGTTCGGTGCGAGTCCCCGCGCGACCATCGGCCTGGTCGAAGGCGCGCGCGCGCTGGCGTTCCTGCGCGGCCGGAACTATGCCGTGCCGGAAGACCTGGTCGACCTGGTGCCCGACGTGTTGCGCCACCGCCTGTCGCTGTCGTACGAGGCCATGTCGGACGGCGCGACGGCGGACCAGCTCATCACGCGCATCCTGCAGGCGTTGCCGGTTCCGGAGCGCCCGCTCGAATCCCATGTTCGGGCGGTGGCTCGGTAAGCGCCGGCACGGCGCGGGGGCGGTCGCCCCCGAGGCCGCGCGTGCCGGCGCGGCGCTGGCAAGTGTCGGCGCCAGGCAGGCCGAGACGCTGTTGCGGCGCCTGGAGTGGACCGTGGTGCGGCGCCTCGACGGTCTTCTGCAAGGCGACTACCGCACGCTGTTCCGCGGCTTCGGGCTGGATCTTGCCGACTTGCGCGAGTACCGTCCCGGCGACGATGTGCGGCATATCGACTGGAACGTGACGGCCCGGCTGCAGACGCCGCATGTGCGCGAGTTCCAGGAAGACCGCGACCTCTCGGCGTGGTTCGTGCTCGACCTGAGCGGGTCGGTGGAATTCGGCTCGGGCGCGGTGCGCAAGCGCGACCTGCTGAGCGACTTCACCACCGTCATGGCGCTGTTGCTGACGCGCTATGGCAACCGCGTCGGCGCCGTGCTCTATGGCGGGGCAGGCGGGGCAGGCGGGGCGGAGGCATCGATGATCCCGCCGCGCTCCGGCAGGCGCCAGCTGCTGCACCTGCTGAACCGCATGCACGCGACCCCGGCCGCATGCCCGGGCGAGACCCGCCTGCGCGACTTGCTCGAGCGCGCGCGCGCCGTCGCGAAGCGGCGCTCGGTGATGTTCGTCGTTTCCGATTTCATCAGCACCCCGGGCTGGCAAGTGCCGCTTGCCATGCTGGCCCGGCGCCATGAAGTCGTCGCCGTGCGGCTGGTCGATCCGCTGGAGATGGCCTTGCCCGACCTGGGGCTGGTGGTGCTGCAGGATGCCGAAAGCGCAGAGCAGATGTTCGTCGACACGCATGATCCTGCATTCCGCAAGCGCTTCGCTGCCGCTGCCGAGGCGCGCGAGACCGAACTGCGCCGCGCGTTCGCGTGCGCGGGCGTGGAATGCCTGACGCTTTCGACCTACGCGCCGATCGACCTGGCACTGCTGCAGTTCACGCGCGAGCGCCGATTCCGGCAAGGGGCAGCCAGGGGAGCGGACAGAATGGCGGCCATGGGGGCGATATGACCGAGACCGTGAACCGGTTGCCGCTATTCAGCTTTCTGTGGCCCGGCATGCTCTGGCTGCTCGCCCTGGTCCTGGTACTGGCCGCAAGCTACCTCTGGCTCGACCTGCGCCGGCGGCGTGCGGCGGTGAACCGTCCCGCGCTGAGATCCGTCGGCGCGGCCATCAAGGGCGGGACCGGCTGGCGCCGTCACGTGCCTGCCGTGCTGACACTGCTGGCCTTGAGCACGCTGATCTTTGCCATGGCCCGCCCGCAGGCGGTCTTGATGCTGCCTTCGCGTATCAAGACCGTGATCCTCGTCATCGACCTGTCGGGCAGCATGCGTGCTCAGGACGTGCGCCCGAGCCGCATCCGCGCTGCCCAGCAGGCAGCAAAGGTCCTGCTCGACGCCCAGCCAGCGGGCGTCAGCGTGGGGGTGGTGGCGATGGCGGGCACCGCTGCGCTGGCACAGGCGCCCAGTCGCAGCAAGGACGACGTGGCCGCGGCCATTGAAGGGCTGAAGCCGCAAGGCGGCACGGCCTTGGGCAATGGCCTGCTCGTTGCGCTGACAACGCTGTTGCCGGAGGCTGCCGGCGACGCTGAACGCCTGATGAACGGCATCGACGTCGCGCCGCCGAAAAAGCCCGGGGCACCCGGAGACGATGGCCCCGCGACGCCTGGTTCCTATGCGTCGGGCGCAATCGTCCTGTTCTCCGATGGCGAAAACAACGCGGGCCCTGGCACGGAGCAGGTCGCGCAACTCGCCGCCAGGTACGGTGTGCGCGTCTATACCGTCGGCGTCGGCACCACCGAAGGCGTGGTGCTGTCGGCGGACGGCTGGTCGGCGCGTGTCAGGCTCGACGAAAAAGCGTTGAAGCAAGTCGCCGATGCAACCGGGGCCGAGTACTTCCGCCTCGAGGATGCCGCCTCGCTGAAGAAGGTATACCGCGCGCTCAATGCAAGGCTTGCCTTCGACAAGCGCGACCAGGTCGAAGTGACGGCGTTCTTCGCGGCGCTGGGCGCGCTGCTGGCAGCCTGTGCCGGGCTGCTGTCGTTATGGTGGTTCGGGCGGGTGCTATAGGTCGGCCCAGCGCTCAGTCCTCGGTCTTGTACCGCGCTTCAAGTTCGTCGTACATCGGTTTGCGGACCAGGCGCTGGCGTTCGCCGAAGGGCGCGACCATGGCAGGGTCCTCGTCCATCCGGCCGTTCGACTGCAGGCTGCCGAGAGCCTGCTGCATGCCGCGCACGGCGCCCTGCAGCGCGGCGTTGGCATAGAGCACCAGGCCGTAGCCAAACCGCTGCAGGGCATCGCGGCCTTGCACCGGCGTCTTGCCGCCAATGACGATATTGATCAGCAGCGGCACCTTGAACAGGCCGGGCAGGCGGGCGATGTCGGAGAGATCCTCGATCGCCTCGAGAAAGAGGATATCGGCGCCGGCTTCGGCAAAACGATGGCCACGTTCGATCGCATCCTCGATGCCATGCACGGCGGCGGCATCGGTGCGTGCAACGATCTGGAAATCCGGATCGTCGCGCGCCTCGGCCGCGGCCCGGATCTTTGCCGCCATCTCGTCCGTGCTGACGACGTCCTTGCCGGCGAAATGCCCGCATTTCTTCGGCATCACCTGGTCTTCGAGCTGGATCGCGTCCGCCCCGGCACGTTCGAGCGTGCGCACGGCATGCCGGACGTTCAGCGCGTTGCCAAAGCCGGTGTCGGCATCCACGAGCAGCGGCAGGTCGACGGCATCGCGCACCCGCGCGGTGTGCTCGGCGATGTCGCTCAGGCCAATGAAGCCGAGATCGGGCAGGCCGAATGACATGTTGGTAACACCGGCGCCGGTCAGGTAGAGCGCCTTGAAGCCGAGGTCTTCGATCACCCTTGCGCTCATGGCGTTGAATGCGCCGGGCATGAGCAGGCCCTGCTTCGACGCGACCTGCTGGCGAAATGCTCGTCTGCGGGAGGAGGTGGTGGAGGTCATGGGGCGTCTCCGGGATTGGTAGGAATGCCGGCGGCATCATCGGGAGGGGCGAGCGCCGTGACGGGGCGGTGCGGCGACTGCAGCGGATCTTGGGTCGCGCGGGCACCGCAAAAAGGGGGATGGACTGGTTGTAGATTACACTATGGCCGGGCACCCAGCCCGAGGTTCAGGCCCTGCCGCGCAGCGGCTTGAGCAGGTCCGTCAGTCCGTTGTGGTCCAGCTCGTGCATCAACGCCAGCAGCCGCCCGATTTCGCCGGGAGGAAATCCCTCCCGCGCGAACCAGTTCAGGTAGTTGCCGGGCAGGTCGGCAATCAGCGTTCCCTTGTGTTTGCCGAACGGCATCTGGCGGGTGACAAGCAGGAGAAGGGATTCGCTGTCTGGCAGCATGACGGGTGATTCCTCGGGGTGTTGCAGGCATTGTAGCGCCACCGCCGCAGGCGGAACGCACCCGTCGGTGCGCCTTCAGCCCAGGTCGAGAAACACCTTGCCGCCCTCGATCCTCACCGGATAGGCGCGTACCGCCTCCGTCAACGGTGCGCACATTGCCGCACCGGTCCGCACATCGAACTTGCCCTGGTGCAGCGGACATTCGATCTCGTGGCCGTCGAGGAATCCATCGCAGAGCCGGGCATGGCCGTGCGTGCAGAGATTGTCGGTGGCGAACACCTCGCCATCGACGCCGTACAGGGCGATCTCGCGGCCTTGTACCTCCACGGCAATCACATCGTCCTGCGGTACGCTGGCGAGCGCGGCGGCCTCGATCCAGGTTTCGGTCATGGTGTTGTCTCCGGTTGTCGTGGCTAGATGGGATAGATCAGCGAGTTGGGAATCATCTCGCTGTCGAAGATGCAAAGGCGCGAGGCGAAGCGCAGGCCTTGCGGCGTGGGTACGATGCGGTCGAGGTAGCGGCCGGTGTTGAAGACCTCGCTCACCTGGTCGGGCTTGGTGCGCAGTACCGCGTAGTTTGCTTCCGTGACGATGTGCTCGCCGGTGCTTTCACGCACCAGCGGCGCGCTGATGATGTGGCGCTGGTAGTAGGGATCGTGGAACAGCGTTTCGCGGATGCCGAAGACGCGGTCCCTGAGCATGCCCTTGCTCTCGAGCGACATGGTGGCCAGCGGCAGGCCGCGTTCGAAGTTCTCGCGCGGCTGGATGCGGTAGAGGCAGTCGTCGGTGAAGAAGTCGGGCCAGCGGTCCCACTCGCCCTGGTCGACGGCGCTGGCGTAGTCGGCATACAGCGACAGCAGCGCGTGATACGTTGCGAATTCCATGTCGTCAGATCTCCATGACTTTGCGCCAGTAGGCGTACATGCCCCGGATCAGGGTCTCGGTGACCATGTGTTCGGTGTTCTCCACGGTCTTGCCGCCAAGCTCCGCGACGACGCGGTGCCACGGCTTCTGCGCAAAGCCTTCCTGCGAGCATTCGATGACCTCGCCATCGTCGGCGGAGACAAAGCCGGCGGGCCCGAAGAGGTTGGCCTGGCGCAGGCGTCGGCGCGTCATTTCCTCGGTGTCGTCTTCGAAGCCGAAATGCGTCCAGACAAAGTCGAAGGAATCCGGGCCGTTGGGCTGGATGTGGCGCGTCGACACCGAGTTCACCTGTTGCTGGAAGATCACGCTCGGGAAGACCGTCATCATCACTGCGGTCGGGTCGCCCCACCAGGGCTCGTGGACGATGTCGAGGAGGCGGTCGTCCTGCAGTGTCATCTGGTCCTTGAAGCTGGCCACGCCCGATGTGACCTCGCCTTTGCCGCCCTGGCCGCGCGTGGAGACCATGGCCGCATGACGGAACTGCGGGTCCATGACCAGGCGCGACTTGTTGTCCGCGCGCCAGAGGCCGAACGTGACGAACCACGTGTGCAGCAGCCCGGGATGGTACGGATCCTTGATGTTCTCCTGCATCAGCTTCCAGTTGCCCGGGATGCGCTGCTTGTTGTAGCCGAGCACCTTCAGCTTGCGGCCGTTGAACAGGCGGTCGAAATAGCCGAGGATTTCCGGCCCGAGGTAATCCTCCAGTGGCTCCACGCCATGGTCGAACGACGCGAATACCACGCCGCCGCGCGAGGCGACCTTCAGTTGCGTGAGCCCATGGTCCTGCGGCTTGAAGTCGGCCGGCATGCCGCCGTTGACCTTGCCGTCCTGCTTCACGCCGCGCCGGAACGGCACGCCTTGCAGGTTGCCCTTCAGGTCGTAGTTCCACTGGTGGTAAGGACAATGGAAGTCCTTGCGGTTGCCGCTGCGTTCGCGGCAGAACTTCATGCCGCGATGGGCGCAGACGTTCTCGACCACGTTGATCCCGCCTTCCTGGTCGCGCACGAGGATGACCGAGCGCTCGCCGATGGTGGTCCGCTTGAAATCGCCCGGATGCGGAATTTCCGCCTCCAGGCCCATGTAGTTCCAGTGGCCCTGATAGAACACGCGTTCCAGCTCGCGCTGGTAAAGCTGCTGGTCCGTGTAGACGCGGAACGGGATGCGGCTGATGCCGTCGTCGGCCCATACCGGCCGGTCTTGTGCGGGGTCGCTCGCCATGGATGTCTCCGTCGTTGTGATGTCTGGATGTCTGGGTGTTGCGCGGTGGTCAGGTGCCGGTTGCATAGAAGGCGTCTGCGTAGATGTGTGCGGGCTGCACGCCCTTGCTGCGCAGGAGCAGCGTGGCGGCATCGACCATCGGCGGTGCGCCGCACAGGTAGGCGCGCCAGCCCTGCAGGTCGGAGAAGTCCGCCGCGACAGCCTCGGTGACCAGGCCGGTGCGCAAGCCGGCGTCGTCGCCCGGCAACGTCGACACGACCTCGACTCGGAGTTGCGGGTGCCCCTGCGATAGTTCGCTCAGCCAGTCGAGCCCATAGGCATCGCGCGGCGCGCGCACGCCGAAGTAGAGATGGATCGGATTCTTCAGCGCCGCCGCGATGGCGCCGCGCACGATCGACAGTACCGGGGCAAGTCCGGTGCCGCCGGCAATGCAGAGGATCGGATCGTCGTTGCGCGTGCGCAGGTACGACGTGCCCAGCGGACCGCTGACGCGGACGGTGTCGCCTACCTTCAGGACGTCGCGGATGTAACGGGTGACGCGGCCGTCGGGCACCATCCGCACATGGAATTCCAGCTCGCCGTCACTGGCCAGGCGCGCCATCGAGTAAGGGCGGACATGGTCCGGCGTGAACTGCAGCATCGCGTACTGGCCCGGCGAGAACGACAACGGCCTGGACGGTGCCAGCCGGATCATCCGGATATCGTGGGTGAGGTCGGTCAGCGCGGTGACGGTCGCCTTGACGATGCGCGCGGGATGCACGACCACCTCGTCCGGCTCGGGAATCTCGATGGTGCAGTTGCCGGCTACTACCGACTGGCAGGCCAGCACATGGCGCTGCGACGCGTGGTCGGCATTGTGGAATTCGTAGCCGCCGGCTTCATGGATGTCCCCGTCGATCACCCGGCAGCGGCAGGTCCCGCAGCGACCGGCCATGCAGCTGTGCGAAATGGGGATGCCGTGCTTCTGCAGCGCGGCCAGCAGGTTCTCGCCGCCGGCGACGTCGAGGCGTTTGCCCAGTGGCTGGATGAGGACTTCCATGATGTCTCCGGCAAGTGCTTGTGTTCTGGCTTGGGGGAATCATGGTGCAGCGGGCAAAATTAACCAATAGAATCACGGCAATATCGAATATTCACAAAATCAATAAAGGTGCGCCGTGGAACTGAAGGATGTGGACCTGAACCTGCTGGTCGTATTCGAGCACCTGTTGCGCGAGCGGACGGTCTCGGGCGCGGCCAGGACACTGAACTTGAGCCAGCCCGCTGTCAGCAACGCCTTGGCGCGGCTGCGGCGCATGTTCGACGACGAGTTGTTTGTGCGGAGCAGCAAGGGCATGCTGCCGACGCCGCTCGCGCAGGACTTGGCGGAGCCGGTTGCTTACGCACTCGAGTCCTTGCAGGTCGCGCTGAGCCAGAAGGTCTCGTTCGACCCGTTGCGCAGTGACCGGTCCTTCCGGATTGCGATGACCGATATCGGCGAGGTGCACTTCATTCCGCGGCTGATGGGAGCGCTGCGGGAGCGTGCGCCGGGTGTCTCGGTGGCAACGGTGCGCAACACGGCCGTCGACCTTGCATCGGAAATGAGCCTCGGCAAGATCGATCTGGCAGTGGGGCCGCTGCCGGAACTGGGTTCGGAGTTCTTCCAGCGGCGGCTGTTCCGCCAGCGCTACGTATGCATGTTCCGGCCAGGCCATGCGCTGGACCAGGGCACCGTCAGCCGCAGCGACTTCGAGCAAGCGGAGCACGTGGTGGTGACCGCGGCAGGCACCGGGCATGCGCGCGTCGACGAAATCCTGGCTCAGCGCGGCGTGCAGCGGAAGATCCGCTTGCGCGTGCCGCACTTTGCCGCGCTGGCTGACATTGTCGCGAGCACGGACCTCGTCGCGACGGTCACCGAGACCTTTGCCCGGCGCAGCGCCGCATACTTTGGATTGCGGCACATCCCGCATCCGATCGACCTGCCCGAAATCCAGATCAACCTGTTCTGGCACGCCCGATATCATCGCGATCCCGCGAACCAGTGGTTGCGCAAGGAGTTCGTCGGCCTGTTCTCGGATTGAGGCTGGCGACTCTGGCGCCGGGCAGTCAGGGGCCCTCGCCAGCAGCTTCTGTCGTGAGAAGCGCCCAGCCTTGCGGGCCGTCGTCCTTCGCCTCGCGGTAACGCCAGATGGCACCGCAGTCCGCGCAGCGGAATGTGCTCAGGGTGACCGTGGCCGCCCGCGGCATCCTGCGTCGCTGGGTATCCACGATGCGCAGTGCGCGGTGGCCAGCGATGCCGGGTGTGTCAGGGATCAGTGCGAGACAGTTTGCACAGAGCGACATACTGCCCCTCTTGCATTGGGGGAGGCTCACTGTAGCACGCATCACCGGCTTCGCTTGCACATCCGGCCTCGCGGGATCGCGTGAGGATGGCCACAGATGGCTTCGTATTGCAAAGGCTTTTCGCAAGTACTGTCGTACGGTTGCTATCCCCGGTAAATAAAGGCACTCCCGGCCTCACAAGAGGAGTAGAGTGGGCGATACACCGCAAACGCCCCGGAGCGTGTCATGGATGCTTACCCGACTGCCACTTACAAGGGGTACGACCTTTACCCTCTGGTCTACAGGCATACCGCGGAACGCGCCTGGCTGGAGCCCAGGCCAGATCGATCCTTCAACGCTGCAGTTGTGATCTGTCGCGAGGGCGGACAGCCCGAAGGCGAGACGGCGCGCACCTTCCGTCTTGATGCAACACCCTGGGACAACGTTGGCGCGGCACGGCGCGCAGTGCTTCGCTATGCCGAAGACATCATCAACGGTGCCATTCCCGGTCAATCCGTCGTCTCGCTCTGAGCGTAGTCGACGGGTGTTGTCAATCGCGCCCAAGAGGTCACAGGGCAACAGCGGCGCGAAGCCGCCTGGAGCGCCGGTACAACCATGAACAATGTCGCGGTATCGTCGAGCTTCCTGTGCACGCTGCCAGGCGCAGGCAAAGGGATTGCCTACCATGTTGCCGCGTGTTTTGCGTCAGCGGGACATCCGACCGGCGTCAGGTTCGCCAGCTTTGTCGGAGATGGCAGGCGTTCGTTCGGGGTGATGGTCGCGGCGGATTCGTCTCCGGACGCGATCCCACAGAATTGCGAGACACTATGCCGCCTGGCAATCGGGCAGGCGATCCGGGACCATCTCTACGAGAAGACGCGAGAGGGTGAGTCCGTGCTGGATCTGCAAGCCGTGCCATGGGAAGGCGAACTCAGGCCGGTAGGTGGCGGTGCACCGGGCCGCGCACGATAGGGCCTTCCCATGCAGCCATGCGTTGCGCTTTTCAGCGCTGGGGCTGCCCTTCAGATGCTGAATTCAGGACCGCCGTAGCGCGTCAGCAACGACTCGATCAGTGCCATATCCTGCGTTTGCGGCGTGCGGTCCTCGATGGCGCGCGACGGACCGCAGTAGGTTGCGGTCACGTGGCGGCGCACCGTCAAGACGCCAGCATCGGGCGGCGCAACCTCAACCGGCGCCCAGGGCGTGTGCCGGTAACTGCCGGCAATCCAGCCTGCGGGAGTCAGGTGCAATTCTTCCCATTCTTCGCTATTCGGCATGATCTATCTGCTCTCCAGTGGACGGGTTTGGTGAAGGTGGGTGCAGCGTGCCGGCATGAGGCCACGCTGCGCCCGTGTGTCAGTCAGTGATTCAAGTTGCCTGTGCTTGCCGGTGCGGCGAGCGCTGCGCGCGCATTCGCGCGGCGGCGCTTTCCCCGGCGCGGTGGGCGGCCTTTCGGGCTTCGGCTTCAGAGCGGTGCGTGCAATGCCGCATCGAGACGTTGGCCACGATGCGCTCGGCGCCATTCCGGTATTCGGCGATCATGTAGTTCGCAAACCAGACACCCGGTTGCTGTTGGATTGGATACACCGAAACGTTGAAGGGCGTGATGCTTGGGTTCATATTGTCTCCTGCTTGGGCGCGTTCGATCCTGGGGCAGCATCTTGCACGGCCTTGTGCCGCGCATGCCTGCCTGGCGAACCGGGTGCCGTTGATGAAGCGTCAGTGTCGCGTCCCGCGCAATGGCACGGGCGGCAGAACTGGCGCTGGAGGACCGTGCTTGCGCAAGCCGGCGCACCTGGTACATGCGCGAGCATTGCGGAGCGGACGTGCCGCCGGTCGGGTAGGGTTGTGGGCGGGTTGCCCTGAAGAATTCGGGTGTACGCCCGACAGGCCGCCGATATTGTTCGACCCATGAGGTCTGGCGGCCAGCACATTCAGGTCGACACCTGTCGATGAATGGCAATGAGAGCCAATGATACCACTGCTGGCACATCCACTTCCTGCGAGCGCTTTGCCGCAGGAGAGTTGCCGGCCACGGGACCTACTGCCGGAACCGGTCGCACTGCACATTCATGGCGTGGCAGACCTCGCACCATCCGTCGGACCCGGGTGCCGGGGGCAGCGGGTCCGCCTGGCTGGCAGGCCAGGGCAGCGGCACAGTCGTGGAAGCGTCAGGACGGCGGCCTGCGCATGCATAAGTGCGCACAGCCTCGCCCAACGCCCGCAGTCCGACGGGTTTCACCAGTACACCATCCATGCCGGCCTGTAGCGCGGCGTGGTGATCCTCGGGCACGGCACTGGCGGTGCAGCCGATCAACGGCAAGCGTGCGAGTGTGTCGTTGCGCTCGCGCAGCGCCCGTGCAAACGCGAGTCCATCCATGACAGGCATGGCGCAGTCGCAGACCACCAGGTCGAACGGATCGGCCTGCCCGGGCTCGGGCGTGACCAGCCGTGCCAACGCTTCGCAACCGTCGGCGGCCGTGTCGACACGATGGCCCAGGTGTTCGAGCTGCCACTTCAGCAGCAGGCGGTTGGGGACATGGTCGTCGACAACCAGGACATGCAGGGAAGCGGTGGCCGCAGCGCAGTCAGGCGGCGCGGAAGATGCACGAGCCGCTGGCGCGCAGGCCGTGGGTAGCCGCAAGTTGACCTGCACGCGCGTGCCGGAGCCGGGCTCACTGTCCAGGCGGATGCGGCCTCCCATGGCCGCGACCAGGCGGCGGCAGATCGCCAGGCCCAGTCCGGTACCGCCGGATTGGGGACGCGAGCGGTCGTGCGCCTGCTCGAACGCCTGGAACAGGCGGGCCTGGTCGGCCCGGGCAATGCCGATGCCGGTATCGGAGACTGTCAGTTCGATTTCCTGCCGGCCCGCGTGCACCGGGCCGCCCCGCAGGCGCACGCGTACCTCGCCCTGGTCGGTAAAGCGGATAGCGTTGGCAACCAGATTGCCGAGAATCTGCCGGAAGCGAAGCGGGTCGATCTTGTGCGCGGGCGCGACGCCCGCATCGATCACCGGTACCAGCGGCAATGGCTTCTGCGCGGCCACTGGCCCGAGCATCTGCAGCACTTCGTCCACCAGTCCCGGCAGGCTTGTGGGGACGGGATGGATGCGCAATTTGCCGGCTTCCATCTTCGACAGATCGAGAATGTCATCGATCAGCGCCAGCAGTGCCAGCGCTGAATCATGCGCGATGGAAAGCATGCGGCGGTCGTCGGGGGACAAACCAGGCCGTTCCAGGGTCAGCTCGAGCATGCCGGCCACGGCATTCATCGGCGTCCGGATTTCATGGCTGACCGAAGCGAGGAAGGTGGACTTGGCACGGCTGGCCGCTTCGGCACGGGCCTTGGCTTCGGCCAGTTGCGCCAGCATGTCGTGGCGCTCGGTCAGGTCCACCCAGCCGCCCGCCAGCGCGGTCACCGCCTCGCCAGGGCCGGGCAATGGCGCGACCCAGTTCAGCACGTGCCGTTTTGCTCCGTGGATGTGCAGGCAGCGGTCCTTGTTGAGCGGGCGGCCCGAAGCAATGACGTCGCGATAGTCTTCCGACAGCGCCTCGATGTCCTCGATCACGCCTGCCAGCTGTTCGGGGGCGTCCGGAGGCTGGCCGCGCAGCGAGGCCAGCGAAGCCCCGACCAGTTCCTCGTAGCGACGGTTGCACGTAATGAGCCGCTGATCGGCGTCGCGCACGTAGACGGGCTGCGGGATGCTGTCCAGCACTGCCGTATGAAGCGCCAGCCGCTGCCGCAGCCTTGCCGCGGACGCCTGGCTGCGTGCAAGCCGGCGCCGCAGCACGCGCAGGCGCGCAGCAAGCAGCGCGGACGCGAGCAGCAGTGGCAGGCACATGGCCAGCCAGAAGATTAGCGGGGGCAGGGCGGACAGCATCGAGGGTGCAGGCAACGGGCATGGAGGACCGCGCTGCATGGCGTTGCGGCCGCGGTGCGCGATCTCTACACACTCTATGGATGCCTGACTCGCTGCTGTTTCTGAATCGTCTGAGTTTATATGCGGAAATTTCCTATTTATTTGTGAGCCGCCCATGCCGAGGCGAGTGCCTGCCGGTCGCCGGTGCGTCGGGAAAGGCACCGCACAACGCTATCATTGTCCTGCGTGTTCCCTGCGTGTTCCTTTCGCGATGGAGCTTCCGATGCCGACTGCGTTGACCGGCCTGCTGGCAGCCTGCCTGGTGCTGATGGGTGCCTGCCTGCTTCATATGTACCGGCGCCTGCGATCGCTGGGCGGCCAGCGCGATGTGCTGGCCGCCATTGTCGACGCCGCGCCCTGCCCGATCGCCGCGCGCGACGAGGGTGGGCGTTTTGTCGTGATCAACGCGGCGCTGGAGACATTTCTTGGAACCGGCCGCGCGCAAATGCTGGGGCGGACCATGGAGGAGGCCGGGGTGGCGGGCAATATCATCGCCGCCGTGACGCCGCCGATCGAGCAAGCCCGGGCGTCCGGCCAGCGTGTCGACGCCACCTTGCGCGTGCGGGATGCCGCCGGCGTCTGGCACGACCTGCTGTTCGCCACCCAGCCGCTGCGCCTGCCGGATGGCGCCCAGGCCGGCACCGTCTCCGCAACGATCGACATCACGGACCGGCTCGCCGCGGAACAGGCCGCACACGATGCCAAGCGCGTGCTCGACGAAATCGCCGATGCCTTGCCGGTGGCGTCGTTCCAGCTCTGCGCCGATCCCGACGGCCGGCACTGGTTCTCGTACTTCTCTGCCAAGGCCGAGCGGTACCGCGGCTGGTCCGCCGAGCGGCTGCTTGCCGTGGTCGACGGGCGGTATGCGTCGGTACTGCCCGACGACAGGCTGAAAATGGCAGAGGCTCTGCGCCGCTCCGCGGCCGCGCAGTCGGCGGCCCAGTTCGAGCTGCGCATCCTGGTCGAGGGTGAAACCCGCTGGCTGAGGCTGTTCGTGGGCGCACCCGTGCGCAGCGCATCGGGCCAGCTGCGCTGGAGCGGCTATGCCGGCGATGCCACGGACGAACACCGCCAGCTCGCCGCGCTGGCGGCGGCACGTGCCACGGCGGAAGAGGCGGCACAGGCCAAGGCGCGCTTCCTGGCCGCCATGACGCATGAGATCCGCACCCCGCTCGCCGCCGTCATCGGTGCGCTGGAATTGCTGCGCGGCAGCCCGATGAGCGCGCAGCAAGCCGCGGAGGTCACCCTGGCCGACAATGCCGCGCGTTTGCTGATGGAGATCCTTGGCGGTATCCTCGATTACTCCCGGCTGGAGGCCGGGCAACTGGAGCTGGAATCGCTGCCGGTCGAGCCGCGCGCGCTTGTGGAATCCGTGATGGCGGTACACCGGCCCGCCGTCACAGCCAAGGGGCTGGCGTTCGAGTTCGACGCCGATCCGCGCATCGCCCCGGCCTTGCTCGGCGATCCCACGCGGCTCAAGGAGATCCTGCTCAACCTGATCGGCAATGCGGTCAAGTTCACGGCACAGGGCGGCATCACGGTGCGGCTGGCATTGCTGGAAGACCTGGGCGAGCGCCAGCGCGTGGCGCTCAGCGTTGCCGATACCGGTGTCGGCATCCCGCCCGCGCAGCAGGAACAGCTGTTTGCACCGTTTTCCCAGGCGGACAGCTCCATTTCGCGCCGCTTCGGCGGCAGCGGGCTGGGCCTGGCGATCTGCCGGCGTCTGGCTCAGGGCATGGGCGGCACGCTTACGCTCGACAGCGCGCCTGGCACGGGTACCACCGTCTCGCTGTGCGTGACGTTGCCGGTGGCTGAGCCCGTATCAGCGCCTGCGACCGGAGAAGCGGCCGTGCCGCAGCCTGCGCCGATCGAACCGCTCGGCGCGCGAAAGGCCATTCTGTTGGTGGAGGATTACCTGCCATTCCAGGTCATCATGCGCCGCCAGCTGGAAATGCTGGGTCAGGACTGTACCTTGGCGCCTGGCGCAGAATCAGCGCTGGAACTGCTGAGGCAGCAATCGTTTGCACTAGTGCTCACGGATTGCCAGCTACCCGGCATGGACGGTTTCGAGCTGGCGCGCCGGATCCGGGCCGCGAGGCCGGACGCCAATGCCGATGTGCCGATCGTCGCGCTGACGGCATCGGTCGGTACCGATGTCGCCCGGCAATGTCTGGAGGCGGGCATGGACGCATGCCTGTTCAAGCCTGTGCACGTGGAGGACCTGCGTGCCTGCATTGCCCGGTGGGCGCGTTAGGGCGCATCATGAGGTGACCGTGCGCAGGGCATCGCCGGCCCACATGATGCACAGGTGCGCGTCGCGGTACCTACCGTGCTTTTGGCGCCGAATCGGGAAAAGTCGTACTGGCACTCGGAAATTTCCTGCCCCCGTGAGGAAAAATGCTGAACACAATGATGCGCCAGACAATAAATGCCTGCGAATGCCATCAGCGGGCAATGCCATTAGAGATGGAGTGCTTGCGTGGTCACAATCCTTATCGTCGACGACCACCCCGCAGTGCGGGTCGTGCTGAAGACGCACCTGTCGCAGGTCCTCGGCGTGACGCATGTCCTGGAGGCGGACAATGGGCAGGCTGCCATCGAGATAGTGCGCCAGTATGCGCCCGATGTCGTGATCCTCGACCTGGACATTCCGCGCATCAGCGGTCTGGATGTCATCCCGCGGCTCAAGGCGATCCAGCCGAACGTACGCGTCCTGGTGATCTCGGGCCAGGACCAGAGCACCTTTGCCCCGCGTGCCCGGCAGGCCGGCGCGAATGGTTATGTCAGCAAGACCCAGGAGCTGCCGGAGATCGTCCGCTGCGTGGAATCCGTGCTGGCCGGCTACTCGGTCATGCCGGAGGTTGGCAACGGACGCGCCGAAGACCTGGACGAGGCGCGCCGGCTGGGCAGCCTGTCCGACAAGGAGCTGGTGATCATGCAGATGCTGGCCAAGGGCATGTCCAACAAGCAGATTGGCGAGGTGCTGTTCATTTCCAACAAGACCGTCAGTACGCACAAGACCCGCATCATGGAAAAGCTGGGCGCGCGTTCGCTGGTCGATGTGATCGATTTCGCCCGGCGGCACCATATCGCCATCGGGTGACAAAGGACTGCCATGCCTGATGCATTCGTCCTGGCCCAGTCGGGCAGCGCCTGGAGCGAGTTGCTGGCGCAATGGCTTGGCGACGCGGGCTTGTCGGCGCAATGCGTGACGGCTGCCGAGGCCGATGCGGTACTCGCCGCCGCCGTGCCTCGCCTGATCGTCGGCGCGCCGGACATAGTCGCCACGTCGTTGCTGCAGCGCGCACGCCGGGATGGAGCGCTGCTGGTCTGCGTAGGCCAGGCGCAGCCGGACTTCTGCGACGATGTTCTGGCCGAGCCAGTCACCGAGGAAGCCGTATTCCGCCTGTTGGCCAGGCACGGCTACGTGGCCATTTCAGGCAGCGAGCGCGCTGGCCTGGCCGATGCCATTGCGCGCCAGACCTTTGGCGACCCCGCACTTGCCGCCGAACTGGTGCAGGCGCTGGCGACCGCAACGGAATCCGACCTCGAAAGGCTGCAGGCGGAAGGCGACAGCCTGGAAAGCCTGGGCAGCGTGGCGCACCGCGTCAAGGCAGCGGCACACCTTGCCGACTGCCAGGGCTTTCAGCGGCTCTCGCAAAGGCTGGAGAACGCAGCCCGCAGCGGCGATGCCGGGCTGGCGGGGGCGGTGGCCGCGATTTTCACGCCGACCGCCCGCGAATTCCACGCCATGCTGATTGCCGGAGCAGGTGAATGACCGGAATCCTGCAAGGCAGAGTTGCCGAGATCTTCGATCCCGGCGCTGTCGACGGCAAGGGCAGGCTGGTGCTGCCGCCGACCTTGCGTGAGCGCTTGCTGGCCCGCCTCCCCTGAGCGGTACCTGGCGCTATCAGGGCGCGGCTATTTGCCTATGCTGGATGACAGGATCACAGCCGCTACTGCCGCCCGGCGGTAGCAAGAAGGGGGCCGCCATGCTGATTCCAACCGTGCAACGTCCCGCCCGCGAAGTCATCGAGGCGTACCGGGGGCTGCTGCAGATGTACGACTCTGTCACCTGCGCATTGTCTGACTGCATGGGGCGCTTCGGCGCCATGTCGGCGGCCATGCGGCCGGTCTTCGAACCCGTGTCGTTCGCCGGGCCTGCGATCACCGCGCGCACGCTGGCTTCCGACCTGGCCGCGCCGCTCAAGGCCATTGACGTGAGCGAGGCCGGCGACGTGGTCGTGGTCGATGCGCATATGGCTGCCAGCACGGCATTCTGGGGCGAGAACATGACCCTGTCGGCGATGAACCGCGGCGTGGTCGCCGCCGTCGTCGATGGTGCCTGTCGCGATGTCACGGAGATCCGCCGGCTCCGCTTCCCGGTGGTATGCCGCGGTATCGTGCCCAACGTGGCGGCAGTGGCCGGATATGGCGAGGTGAACGTGCCGGTGCAATGCGGCGGCATCGCGCTGAACCCGGGCGACATCGTGGTGGGGGACGAGAACGGCGTGGTCGTGGTGCCGCAGGCGCGTGCGCAGGAGATACTGCAAAAGGCCGAGCAGTTGCTTGAGACCGAGCATGTGCTCCAGGAAAAGCTGCGTGCCGGGGGCGGAACCGTGGGCGAGTTGATCGGCGTGGACGAGGTCTTTGCCGCCACCTTTGCCTACCAGCAGCGGGCGACTCGCTGAGTACCGCCGTCAGCCCGGTGCTGTGGGATCGCGGCATCGGATAGCGCTTTGGAAGCCTGGGCATGCGACACTTGCGGGCACTTCGCCTGGCCGCGTGCGGCTTCCCAATATCGGAGCAGAGGCTTCTGCCTGCGTTGGCGGCTTTGTGCCCTCGCGGCCGGGCACGGCTGGAACACGAAAACTTGACATCAGGACAAGGCATGCATCGACGCGATTCGGGACGTGACCCGATCGTCAGGGCAAACAGGCAGGGCGGTGCGCTGGTCTGCGGGACGATCAGGGCGCCGATCCTGAATCAGGGTCGGGCAAGCGCTGGCCTTGCGGCGGGCCGCGGCATCAAACGCGTGCGGGACAGGGCGGCGGCGTCGCCCGGCCGCCGGCTGCCGGGAGCCGCCCGGTGAGTGGCAAGCCGCAGCGATACCAGGGCGACTACGTCGCCTGGACCGGTGGCTGCCTGTTCATCGGTTCAGGGGGCGGCCCCGTGGCGCCGCACGCGCATTACGCGATCCAGCTGGTGATCGGGGCCCCGTCGGGTCTTCGGGTCCAGTCCGGCCATCGCGGGCAAGCGATGCTTTGCCAGGGCGCGCTCGTGCCATCCCGCGCGGTGCACAGCATAGATGTCTCGTCGTGCGACTGGAGCGCGGTGCTGTTCATCGAGCCGGAGACACGCGAGGGTCGTGCGCTGTCGGCGCGGATGGAGGGGCAAGTGGAGCTGTTGGGCGAAGCGGTGCTGGCGGGCGTGCTGTCCCGGCTGGAGCACGCCTGGCGAATGACCAGAACCGTGGAGGCGGTACAGGACGTCGCGCAGGCATTGGTGGGCTCGCTGTCGCGGACCATCCCGCACGTGCCGTCGGATCCACGCGTGCTGAAGGCGATCGAGCATCTCCGGGCGCATCGCGGCGAGCCACCGAGCCTGGAGGACGTGGCTGCGGTCGTGCACCTGTCGGCCAGCCGGTTTCGCCATGTCTTTGTCGAGCAGACCGGGATGCCGCTGCGGACCTACCAGCTCTGGCGCCGGTTGCTGAAGGCCTGGGAAATCCTCATGGAGGGCGACAACCTCGCGAATGCCGCCCACGCAGCGGGGTTTGCGGACTCGGCGCACCTGTCGCGCACCTGTCGCACCATGTTCGGCCTGGCCCCCTCGGCCATGCAGATGAGGGGGCCGCTGAGCGAGCGGCTGCGCGCCTCGTCCTCCTACCTCGGCTGATCGATCGCGCCGGACAGGGTGCCGAGAAATGCCACCAGGTCCTCGACGTCGCGCGGTGACAGCCGCACAGCCTGGCGCTGTCCCGGTGCCTCGCCAGGGCGCGCCAGTTCGCTTTGCCCGACCACGGCGTCTGGCGCTTCCACGTAGTGCCGGACCACGTCCCGCAGCGTCGTGATCTGCCCGGCGTGCATGTACGGCGCGCGCTCCGCGACGTTGCGCAGGCTCGGCGTGCGGAACGCGCCAAGATGCGCAGGGTCGTCTTTCGCCAGGAAATTCAGCTCGCCACATTGTTCGGGCTTTGCGTCGCTGTATGGGCCAAGGCAATTGAACTCATCACGGAGCAGCTTTGTAATCGCGTCGGCACGCCCGCGGTCGGGATGCCCCGGATCCAGCGGCGGGACGCCCGTGTTGTGGAAGGCATGGTCGCTGAGCATCGGGCCGTTGTGGCAGGTGATGCACTGGCCCTTGCCCAGGAAGAGCCGCAGTCCGCGTACCTCCTGGACAGTCAGCACATCCTGGCCGCGCGAGTCCGCGGCGAGGGTGGACCCGACATAGCGGTCGAAGCGCGAAGGGCCATATTGCACGCGGCTTTCATAGGCGGCAATGGCCTTGCCCATATTGGCGAAGACGCGGTTCACCTGCTGCTGTGTGGCGGGCGGCAGGGCCGCCCAGGCCGCACGCTCGTCCTCCGTGCCGAGCGGCGAGGCGTCCGGCGCAAGCGCTGGCATTGCCGGCAGCGGCCCGAAGACCTGCTCATACTGCGCGGCGTAGTGCGCCTGCATGATCCGGACAAACCGTACCCGGTTGCCGCCGTGTTCGGCGGCGTCCTCCATCGGCCCCAGCGCCTGCGACCACAGGCTGTCCTTGCGGCCATCCCAGAACAGGAACGGCGCTCCCGCCGCACCCATCACCGGCATGGTCCGCCGTTTGCCGGTCCCGAGGCCCTGGCCCAGTGGCCGTCCATCTTCGAACTGCGCGGCGGGCGCGTGGCAGCTTGCGCACGAGACATGGCCATTGCGGCTCAGGCGCGGATCATTGAACAATGCCCGGCCCAGACTGGCCGCGTTGCCGCTGCGCTCGTGGATATTGGATGGGTCGGCAGGGCGCGGCCCCGCTTGTGCGAGCTGCATGGTGGCCAGTGTCTGCAGGTCTTCCGGCACCCAGGCGTCGCGCAGCGCCGCCTGCGGTGCCGGCGTCGACACGCCCGCCGCGATAGCCATGGCCACCGGCACGCCCGCGAGTGCCATGCCGGCCTTGATGCCGAGCGTCTTCACGGGCGCTGCGACCGGGGGTCGATGACAATATTGAAGGCGACCTGATCCGGTCCGGGCTCCGCGCGAATGCCAAGCTTGAGGTCCCACCAGCCGCTCATGCTGAACTTCATGCCTTCGAGCAGGTAGGTGCCGTCGTCGACTTCGCGCGTCACCCGCGGCTGCGTCGGGTAGCCGTGGCCGTGCTGCGGCATGCCGCCCGCCACCGAGAATTGCGCGCCTCGCACGGGATGGCCGTCGGGCGTCGTCAACCGGACCTTCCAGCTATGCATCTGGTTGACCGCGGGGGACGGCGTCGGCGCGACGATCGCGACCTGGTAGCGGCCGCCGTCGGAGGACTTGTCGCGGGACAGGTCGAGGTCCTGGGGCGGGGTGGTGCAGCCGTAGCCGGCAAGAAGGATGGAGAACATTGCTAACGTGCGAACCATCATGCGTTCCTGAAAAGAGTGTTTCGGTCCGCAGATTTTTCCGCACGCGTGCTCCCCGGCGCTTGAACGAAGAGGCTGATTCCGCAGCCTTTTCGTTCAAGCCGGGCGTTCGCTTGTTGCCGCAGGAACGATGGGATCGCAATGCAGCGCGGGTGCCGTCAGTCCCCCGCAAACATCCCGCCGATGATCCGTCCCATCTCGTGCCGGCGCGCCACCGGCATGCGTGAAGCGGCCGACACAATGCTGATGGCAGCCTCGGCGTGCATGGCCATGGGCAGCGCATAGCCCACGCCGGCCACGCCGTCGGCGCCGGCGAGCGCGTAGCCGCACGTGCGGCTGCGTTCCACGCCCCGCATCAGCTTCATCAGGCTCAGGCCGCCGGCTTCGTACTCGGCGCGGTGACGTTCGTAGTGCGCACGGACAGCGTCATCGTCCAGCCGCGCGAGCAAGGCCATGCTGCCGGTACCCTGGCCCAGCAGGCGCGAGCTGCCGGTCAGCATATGGAAGGACTTGATGCGGTGGCTGCCTTGTTCGGTATGCAGGCAGTGGCCATGGTCGCCGATGCGCACGATCAGGAAGACCGCGTCGCCGGTCAGGCGCGCGAGCGCCTTCATCTTGGTCACGAGTGCGCTGCCGGGCGGGGGGCGGTTCATCGCGCGCAGGCCGAGCGACATGGCCGTGGTGCCCAGGAACAGGCGTTTGCTGCCCGATTCCCGTTCGATGTAGCCGGCAGCCTCCAGGAAGCGCGCCATGCGGTGCGCCGTGGTGCGGTCGATCTCCGCCTTGATGGCCAGGTCCGCCAGGGTTAACCCCGTGTCGTGATGCTCGGCTAGCAGTTCCAGCAGGGCGAAGGCACGTGTGAGGCTCTGGACGCCGTTGGGCGTGGATGGCTTGGCAGGCATGCGCGGCGGGCTCCCGGCGGCGGAGCATTGGGTTGGGCGTGCACATTATGCACAAACTGAGCGATTGAGGTTGTCCCGCGCGACGCGGTGGTTTGCAATCGGCTCATCATGCAAACCGAGCAAATCAAGCCAACCAAGCCAGCGCCATGATTCCCATCGAGACCCGCATCGACCCGTCTTCCGACTCGTTTGCCAGCCAGCGCACCGGCATGCAGGCCCTGATCGAGCGTCTGCGCAGCCTGGAGCAGCGTGCGGTGGCCGCCTCCGAGCGCGCCCGTGCGGCCTTTGCCAAACGTGGCGCGCTGCTGCCGCGCGAGCGCATCGGCCGCCTGCTCGACGCCGGCGCGCCCTTCTTGCCGATCGCCAGCCTGGCAGGCTTCGGCATGGACGACCCGAACCCCGACACGTCGATCCCGGGCGGTTCGCTCGTGGCCGGCATCGGCATCGTCTGCGGCGTACGCTGCATGGTGCTGGCCACCGATTCCGGCATCGACGCCGGGGCCATGACCGAGGCCGGCAATATGAAGCTGATGCGCTGCCAGGAGATCGCGCTGGAGAACCGGCTGCCGTTCATCCACCTGGTCGAGTCGGCCGGCGCCAACCTGCGCAAGTACCGCGTGGACAAGTTCATCCGCGGCGGCAGCATCTTCTACAACCTGGCGCGCCTGTCGGCGGCAGGGCTGCCGGTGATCACCGTGGTGCACGGCTCGTCCACCGCAGGCGGCGCCTACATGCCAGGCCTGTCGGATTACGTGGTCATGGTGCGCAATCGTGCCCGCGCGTTCCTGGCCGGCCCGCCGCTGCTCAAGGCCGCCACCGGCGAGGTCGCGACGGATGAGGAACTGGGCGGTGCCGAGCTGCACGCCACCGTCAGCGGCCTGGCCGAATACCTGGCCGAGGACGACGAGCACGCGATTGCCACAGCGCGCGACATAGTGGCCAGCCTCGACTGGCCGGACGTGTCGCCGGCGCCGGCACAGCCGGTGCGTGCGCCGCGCCAGGACCCGGCCGAGCTGGATGGCGTGATGACGCTGGACATGAAGCGCCCCGTCGACATGCGCGAGGTGATCGCGCGCATCGTCGACGATTCCGCGTGGCTGCCGTTCAAGCCCGACTACGGCCCTGGCACCGTGTGCGGCCACGCGCGCATCGAAGGCCACGCCGTCGGCTTCATCACCAACAACGGCCCGATCGACCCGGCCGGCGCGACCAAGGCCGCGCAGTTCATCCAGCTATGCAACCAGTCGGGCACGCCGATCGTGTTCCTGCAGAACACCACCGGCTTCATCGTCGGCCGCGCATCGGAAGAGGCGGGCATGATCAAGCATGGCGCGAAGATGATCCAGGCCCTGTCCAACTCGAGCGTGCCGCAGGTCACGATCTACTGCGGCTCGTCGTTCGGCGCGGGCAACTTCGGCATGTGCGGCCGCGGCTTTCACCCGCGCTTCTGCTTCTCGTGGCCCAATGCGCGCACCGCGGTGATGGGCGGCGAGCAGGCTGCCATGACGCTGGAGATCGTGGCGCGCCAGCAGGCCGAGCGCAAGGGGACGACGGTCGATGAAGCCCAGCTCGCGGCGCAGACCGCCGAGATCGTCGCCAACTTCGAACGCCAGGCCAGCGCCTTCGTCACCAGCGGCCTGATGCTGGACGATGGCGTGATCGACCCGCGCGATACGCGTGCCGTGCTGGCCTTCGTGCTGGCCACCGCGCGTGAAGCGAACCTGCGCCAGCCGCGCGCCGTGCAGTTCGGCGTAGCCCGCTTGTAAGCGGCCTGCAGCGACACCACGACCCTGCGACACTGCAACGAAATCAAGCCAACAAGAATTCCTGGAGACCAGCATGCTTTACACCGAAGACCACCGCAACATCATGGACAGCATCCGCCGCTTCGTGACGGCGGAGATCGATCCGCACGTCGACGAGTGGGAAGCCGCGGAGATTTTTCCGGCGCATGAGCTGTTCAAGAAGATGGGGAGCCTGGGCTTCCTGGGCATTACCAAGCCGGTCGAGTATGGCGGCCTGGGCCTGGATTTCTCCTACGCCATCGCCGCGGCCGAAGCGCTCGGCTATGCACGCGCCCAGGGCATCGGCATGGGCGTGGGCGTGCAGACCGACATGGCCACGCCCGCCCTGACCGCGTTCGGCTCCGATGCGCTCAAGCGCGAATTCCTGGCGCCCGCCATTGCCGGCGACATGGTGTGCTCGATCGGCGTATCGGAAGCGGGGGCGGGCTCCGATGTGGCCTCGCTCAAGACGCGCGCGCGCCGCGATGGCGACGACTACGTCATCAGCGGCTCGAAGATGTGGATCACCAACGGCACCCAGTCCGACTGGATCTGCCTGCTGTGCAACACCTCCGACGGCCCGGCGCACAAGAACAAGTCCCTGATCGTGGTGCCGCTCAAGGAAGACGGCAAGCGCGCGAAGGGCGTGGAAGTGCAGAAGATCAAGAAGTTCGGCATGTGGTGCTCGGACACCGCACAGATCTTCTTCGACGAAGTGCGCGTGCCGGTGCGCAACCGCATCGGCGAAGAGGGCATGGGCTTCATCTACCAGATGAAGCAGTTCCAGGAGGAACGCCTGAACGGCGCCGCGCGCCGCCTGGCCTGCACCGCGCTGATCGAGGAAACCGCCGACTACCTGCGCCAGCGCATCGCCTTCGGCAAGCCGCTGCTGGACAACCAGTTCATCCAGTTCAAGCTGGCCGAACTCAAGACCGAGATGGAGGCGCTGCGCGCGCTGGTCTACGTGGCCACGCAGACCTATATCGACGGCGGCGAGGTCACCGAGCTGGCGTCGATGGCCAAGCTCAAGGCCGGGCGCCTGTCGCGCGAGGTCGCGGACTGGTGCATGCAGTTCCAGGGCGGCATGGGCTACACCTGGGACAACCATGCCTCGCGCGCTTATCGCGACTTCCGCCTCGGTTCGATTGGCGGCGGCGCCGACGAGGTCATGCTGCAGGTCATCGCCAAGCAGATGGGCCTGATGTCGCGCGGCTGAGCGCAGCTCCGACCATCCTCAACGACATACTGCCATGCCAGATACCTCGCAGAACGACGGCGTGATCGTGCGCCGCGCCGGCGGCGTCCTGTTCGCCACGCTGAACATCCCCGCCACGCGCAACGCGCTCGCGCCCGAAGTCGTGGCGGCGCTGGCCGGCGCCATGGAACAGGCGGAGTCCGACCCTGAAATCCGTGCACTGGTGCTGCGCGGCGCCGGCGGCATCTTCAGCGCCGGCGGCAACGTCGGCAATTTCCAGGCGCGCCTGCAGGCGGACGCCAGCCAGGAAGACCCGGTCGCCACGCGCAACCGCCAGTTCGGCTATTTCATGGAGCGCCTGTCGGTGCTGCCGGTGCCCGTGATCGCCGCCGTGGACGGCGCGGCCATGGGCGGCGGCATGGGACTGGCGTGCGCGGCGGACATCGTGCTGGCCACGCGCGACGCGCGCTTCGCGTTGTCTGAGACGACGCTGGGCATCATCGCCGCGCAGATTGCGCCGTTCGTGGTGCAGCGCCTGGGCGCCGTGGCCGCGCGGCGGCTCGGGCTGACCGGCGAGCGTATCAACGGCCAGTCGGCGGTGGCCATCGGCCTGGTCGACCAGCTTGCCGAGGACAGTGCCGAACTGGATGCCCTGATTGCCGAATGGCTGACGCGTATTGGCCGCTGCGGCCCGCAGGCCAACCGCGTGTTCAAGACGCTGGTGGGCCGTTGTGGCCAGGAGCCGGTGGTGCCGCTGCTGGATGAGGCCTCGCGCCTGTTCGCGCAGTGCATGCGGCGCGAAGGCGCCGAAGGCGTGGCGGCTTTCCGCGAGAAGCGCGACGCGAACTGGGTGGCGCGCTTTGATGCCGATACCGTGCGCGCCGCGCAGGCCATCGCCTGAGACTTCAAAGAGATTCACGGGATTCCCTTCATGTCTGCTAACTGCCGACCCTTCCATACGCTGCTTGTCGCCAACCGCGGCGAGATTGCCGTGCGCATCATGCGTACCGCGCGCCGCCTCGGCCTGGCCACGGTGGCAGTCTATTCCGAGGCCGACCGGCACAGCCCGCACGTGGCCTGCGCCGACCGCGCCGTATGCATTGGTCCCTCCGCACCGCGCGTGTCGTACCTGAATATCGCGGCGATCATTGACGCCGCGCGCGGGAGCGGCGCGGACGCCGTGCACCCTGGCTACGGCTTCCTGGCCGAGAACGCCGAATTCGCCGAAGCCGTGGTGGCCGCGGGCCTGGTCTTTGTCGGTCCGCCGGGGCAGGCGATTCGTGCCATGGGCAACAAGGCCGAGGCCAAGCGCCTGATGCTGGCCGCCGACATGCCGTGCGTGCCCGGCTACCAGGGCAGCGCGCAGGACGATGCCACGCTGCTCGCCCAGGCTGGCCAGATCGGCTTCCCGATGATGGTGAAGGCTGCCGCCGGCGGGGGCGGGCGCGGCATGCGGCTGGTGCGCGATGCCGCGGCGTTGCCCGCCGCGCTGGCCAGCGCCCGCTCCGAAGCGCAGACCGCGTTCGGCTCGGGCGAGCTGATCCTGGAGCGTGCGGTAATGGCGCCGCGCCACGTGGAAATCCAGGTGTTCGCCGACACCCACGGCAACGTGATCCACCTTGGCGAACGCGACTGCTCGGTGCAGCGCCGGCACCAGAAGGTCATCGAAGAGGCGCCGTCGCCGGCAGTGGGCTCTGCGCTGCGCGCGCGCATGGGCGACGCCGCCGTGCGCGCCGCGCGTTCGATCGGCTACGTCGGTGCGGGCACCATGGAGTTCCTGCTCGATGGCGATGGCAATTTCTACTTCATGGAGATGAACACGCGCCTGCAGGTCGAGCATGCGGTCACCGAAGCGATCACCGGTTTCGACCTGGTCGAGTGGCAACTGCGCGTGGCGGCTGGCGAGCCGCTGCCGGTCACGCAGGACGAAGTGCGGCTGAAGGGCCACGCGATCGAAGTCCGGCTCACGGCCGAAGACGTGCCCGCCGGCTTCCTGCCGCAGGGCGGGCCGTTGATGCGCTGGCGCCCGCCGGCTTCGGGCCGCGATGTGCGCGTGGATCACGCGCTGGAAGAGGGCGGCGCGATTCCCACCCACTACGACTCGATGGTGGCCAAGCTCGTGGCGCACGGCGCCGACCGCGAAGAAGCGCGGCGCAAGCTGCTGCGCGCGGTGGAAGACTGTGTGCTGCTGGGCGTGCCGTCCAACCAGGCATTCCTGGCCGACTGCCTGGCAAGTCCGGCCTTTGCCGGCAACGACGTCCACACCGGCTTTGTCGAGACGCATATGCAGGCCGCGCTGCAGGCCACGGTGCCGCCGCGGCACGTGGCGGCGAGCGCCGCGCTGGCCGCCGCAGGCGTGCTGGATGGTGGCAGCCAGCCGGCTGCGCTGGCACGCACAGCGGCCAGCGTTGCGCTGGATGCGGCGGGGCAGGGATGGCAGGCCATGCTGCGTGCCGCGGGCGACGGCTGGCATGTCAGCCTGCGCGAGCGCGACGGCGACGCGCCGGCCGAAGCCTGCATGGTGCGCGTGCTGCGTGCCGATCCGCAGGCCGGCACCGCGCTGGTGGAGTGCGACGGCGTCGCCTACCCGCTGGTGTTCGCCGCGGACAAGCATGCGCTGCACCTGTTCCAGGCCGGCCGCGCGTGGAAGTTCCAGCGCCATGACCCGCGCCGCCGCCGCGACGCCGGCGATGCCGATGGCCTGCTGCAGGCGCCGCTGACCGCGCGCATCGTGGCCGTGCACGTCGCCGAAGGCGAGCGCGTGGCGGCCGGCCAGCCGCTGGTGGTGCTGGAAGCCATGAAGATGGAGCACATCATTGCCGCGCCGTTTGCGGGCGTGGTGGCTGAACTGGCGGCGCGCACGGGCGGGCAGGCCAGCGCCGGGGCGCTGCTGGCCCGTGTCGAAGCGGATGCTGACAAGGAGGCCGCATGACCGATACCGCCAGGACCATCCGCATTGGCGGCGCCTCGGGCTTCTGGGGCGATTCCGCGATTGCCACGCCGCAACTGCTGACAGTGCCGGGCATGCAGTACCTGGTCTATGACTACCTGGCCGAGACCACCATGTCCATCCTGGCGCGCGCCCGCGCGAGGGATGCGGCGCTGGGCTACGCCACGGACTTCGTGAACGCCGCGATGGCCCCGAACCTTGGCGAGATCCTGCGCCGCGGCATCCGTGTGGTCGCCAACGCCGGTGGCCTGAATCCGCAAGCCTGCCGCGACGCTCTGCTGAAGGCAGCCGCCCAGCAGGGTTTGTCGCCGCGCATCGCCGTGATCACGGGCGACGACGTGCGGGCGCAGTTCGCGCAATGGTGCGGGCAGGGCCTGACGGACCTGGACGGCCAGCCGGTGCCGACCACGGAGCCGTGGTCCGCGAACGTCTACACCGGCGCGCAGGCCATCGCGCGCGCGCTGGCGCTTGGCGCGGACATCGTCATCGCCGGACGCTGCGTGGACAGCGCCGTGGTGGTCGGCGTGCTGGCCCACGAGTTCGAATGGGACTGGACCGACTGGGACCGCCTGGCGGCAGGCACGCTGGCCGGCCATGTCATCGAGTGCGGTGCCCAGGCCACGGGCGGGCTCTTCACCGACTGGCAGCGCGTGCCCGACTGGGATCGCATGGGCTATCCGGTCATCGATTGCGCGCACGACGGCAGCTTCATGCTCGGCAAGCCGGAAGGCACCGGCGGGCTGGTCGAGCCGGCCGCCGTGGCGGAGCAGGTCTTGTATGAGGTGGGCGATCCCGCCAACTACCTGATGCCCGACGTCACCTGCGACTTCCGCGCGGTGCGCACGGAACTGGCGGCACCGGGCCAGGTGCGCGTGTGGGGCGCGCGCGGCCGTGCGCCGGGCAGCCACTACAAGGGCAACGCGACCTGGCAGGACGGCTACCAGATCAGCCTGATGATGGCGATCCGCGGCATCGATGCCCCCGCCAAGGCGCGCCGCACGGCCGATGCGCTGCTGAAGCGCACGCGCGACATGCTGGCCGCGCGCGGGCTGCCGGACTACAGCGAGACCATTGTCGAGTTGCTTGGCTGTGAGTCGCAGTACGGGCCTCATGCGCGCGACCTGCCGACGCGCGAGGTGGTCCTGCGTATCGGCGCACGCCATCAACAGGCCAGGGCACTGGGCTTCCTGCAGCGCGAATGCTCGTCGGCCGGCACGTCGATGGCGGCGGGCACACGCTCGTCGTTTTCGGGGCGGGTCGACATCCAGCCGGTGGTCAAGGTCTTTTCCTTCCTCGTACCGAAGGCCGATGTGCCGATGCGCGTGGGTTTCGAGGGTGGCGAGGTCGTGCTGGCCAATGCCGCGCAAAGCGGCGATGCCGGGCCGCCCGCGGCCATCGACATGCCCGTGCCGCAGCCGCTGCCCGCCGGACCGCGCGTCGAGCGCCCGCTGGTCGCGCTGGCCTACGCACGCAGTGGCGACAAGGGCGACGACGAAAACATCGGCGTGATCGCGCGGCGGCCGGAGTACCTGGCTCTGCTGCGCGAACAGATGACGCCGCAGGCCGTGCACGCGTACTTCGCCCACCTCGTGCATGGGGAGGTCGAGCGTTTCGAAGTGCCCGGCCTGCATGCGCTGAACTTCCTGATGCATGGCGCGCTGGCCGGCGGCGGTGTCGCAAGCCTGCGCTCCGACCCGCTTGGCAAGAGCTACGCGCAGATGCTGCTCGATTTCCCGATTTCCGTGCCGCAGGGCTGGGTACAGGATGCGGGCCACTGACTGACTGAACCGACGCGCCGGCAACAGGCGCCCATCCGACAAGGAGGAGACATGACGCAACACAAGCCCAACGGGCGCATCCGCAGGCTGCTGGGGCTTGGCCTGTTCGCCGGCCTGGTCGCCGGCGCGATGCCGGCCTTTGCGCAGGGCGACAACTGGCCGAATCATCCGGTGCGCGTGGTCGTGCCCTACACGCCGGGCGGCGTTTCCGATGCCGTCACGCGGCTCGTGATGCAGAAGCTGGCCGAGCGCATCGGCCAGCCGGTGGTGGTGGAGAACCGCCCCGGCGCCAATGGCATGATCGGCTCGGACAACGTGGCCAAGTCCACGCCGGATGGCTACTCGCTGCTGGTCGTGGTGGCGGCGCACGCGATCAACCCGAGCCTGTATCCGCGCATGAGCTATGACCCGGTCAGGGACCTGACCGGCGTCAGCCTGATCGGCCGCATTCCGCTGCTGCTGGTGTCGAGCGCGCAACTGCCGCCTGCCAGCGTGAAGGAACTCGTGAGCTGGGGCAAGGCTCATCCGGACAAGATGACCTTTGCTTCGAGCGGCAACGGCTCGGGTGCCCATCTGGCCGGCGAACTGTTCGCGCAGGCCACGGGCGTGAAGATGGTCCATGTCCCGTACAAGGGCATCTCCCCGGCCCTGCCTGACCTGTTCTCGGGGCAGGTTGCCATCATCTTCGACTCGGTGCAGACCATGATGCCGCAGGTGAAGGCCGGCAAGGTGCGCGCGCTGGCGATCTCCAGCCCGACGCGCTGGCCGGCCGCGCCGGACGTGCCGACCATGGCCGAGGCCGGTTATCCGTCCGTGACGGCCAGCAGCTGGATCGGCCTGATCGCGCCGGCCAAAACGCCGCCTGCGGTGCTGGCGAAGATCTCCGCGGAGATGGATGCCGTGCTGCGCCAGCCGGAGGTCCGGACCCGCTTGATCGAATACGGCATCGACCCCGTCGGCGGCAAGGCCGATCAGTTCCAGGCCTTCATCAGGGAGGAGTCGGTACGCTGGGGCGAGGTGGTAAGGAAGGGCGGCGTGAAAGTGGAGTAAAGGCCGGGCCGCTATAAGTGGTGATGCGTGCCGGACGATGCCTGCGGAGGCGGTGGCGGCGTGAGGTCGGCACTGCAGCTCGGCGATTCCGCATCGTGCGTATGCGTATGCGGATGAAGCGCCCCTGGCACGTTCTGGCTTTCCAGGCCATTGTGCGACAGCCACAGCGCGGTGGTACTGGCCGCGCGGTCGATCAGTTCGCCGCAGCGCGAGTAGTCATAGGGCGAGATATCGAGCGGGCAAAGCGGGGGCACCACAGAAATATGCGCGTAGCTGCCCCAGTGCTGCAGGTCGTGCACGAGCTGGCGCGCGACGAGCAGGGAGAGCGCGTTGAACGCGTGCTCCAATGCCCCGCGCGGCGGGCGCCGCTCGGAACACGTGAAGCCCGCCGGCAGCACGATCACGCGCGTGGCGCCGAGCCGCACCGCGGTCGAAACGGGGGTGTTGTTCGCCACGCCGCCATCGATCAGCGTGCGTCCCTCGAACTGCACCGGCGGGAAGACGCCGGGAATGGCTGCACTGGCCAGCACCGCGTCGACAATGGCGCCACTGGAGAGCAGGACCTCCGCGCCGCTCTGCATGTCGGTGGCCACGACGTGCAGCGGCAGCGCGGCATTTTCCACGCGTGCATCGCCGAAATTCCGGCTTAGCAGCGCACGCAGGCCGAATGCGTCCACCAGGTAGCCGCGGCTGCCGCCGAGCATGCCCAGTACGCTGCGCCATGACCACGGCATGATTTCCGTGCGGCGGATTGCGCGCCAGAGTTGTTCCAGCCGTGCCGCGCCATCGCGCCCGGGATTGCAGGCGAAGTAGGCGCCATTGATGGCACCGGCCGAAGCACCGATCACCAGGTCGGGAGTCAGGCCCGACGCTACCAGTTCACGCAGCATGCCGACCTGGATCGCGCCCAGGCTGCCGCCGCCGGCAAAGACGAAAGCGGTTTTTTCCATGATATGGGTCCGGCGCATATCCGCGCTGGTTGGTGGAAGTCGTCCTGAGCAAAGCTTAGGCGACACCGAAGCGGGTGGAGCGACTGGCCGCTCGAAAATCCCACGGCAGGTGGCTCACATCTGCTTAGCGGATGCTGGTCGGGAAACCGCGTCCGGGCCGATTGTGCAATTAACTGACGTGACAGTACTTCCACCTCTAAGGCGACCTCTTATGCGAGGTCGCTGCAGCCCGTGGGGCGAACGCCTGACCTATATGCACCGCACGACAGTAAAGTCGCCGAACTGATCCGACGCCAAAGCTACGGAGAACCAGGAGAAGTCAGTTCGGCAGGGGGCGACAACGACGGTGCAGCGCGGATGCTTTAGTCGTGGACGTAATTGCCTGTGCCGTAGACCTTCTCGCACCATCCGGAACTTGCACCGAGAAGCCTGGACAGCTTTGCGGCCGCGACCAATTGCACCCGTGCGATCTCGGTGCGATCCGCGGCCTGCAAACGCGTGGCGGGGCCAGATAGTGTGAGCGAGGCCATGAACTTGTCGCCGGCGCCGAACAGCGGTGTCGCGAAAGCGGCGGTGTAGAGGTCCCGCACACCAGCGGTAAACCATGGCAGCGCCTCGTCGCGTTTTGCCGCTTGCTCTTCCTTTCCCCAGTACTTGAGCACGGAACCGATTGCGGTATCGTCCAATGGCAGGATCGTGCCGGGCAATCGCGTCTCCCGCAAACCTTCGCTGGGCTCGGCGCGATAGAGGCACATACGCTGCTCGTCGCCGTGGAGCACGTAGTACGACGCGCTTTCCTTGGTCGCCAATGCCAGCTCTTGCAGCACGGGCTCGATGATCGAGCCGAGCTGGAACGACTGCTCGTAAAGCTTGCCGAGATAGAGCAGGCGCGGCCCAAGTGCGTAGCGGCCATCGGCCGTGCGCACCACATAGCTCATCCGCTCGAGCGAATTCAGCAGACGGAAGACTGTCGTCTTGTGCATGCCGGAGGCATTGGAGAGTTGCGCAAGCGACTGAATCTCGGCGCCAAGTCGGAAGCAGTCCAGCAAGCCGAGCGCCTTTTCGACTGCGGCCACCCCATGGTTACTCATCGTTTGTCCTCATACGAATTTCGATGATTGTACTGTGTACAACGTCATTTTGCAGAGTACAGGGGTAAACGCCAAGTGGAACGACGACCTTAACGGACTATAGTTGCCTCATATTTATGAAACGTCGTTGTACCACGTACAACGCAAAACGGAGACAACGAATGCGTCCAATCCGATCCCTCCTCCTGGCGGCTCTGGCTACGACCACGATGTCGGCCCATGCGGCCTGGCCCGATGACCGGCCCATCGAGGTGTACGTCGGGTTCGCCGCAGGGGGAGGGACCGATTTGCTGGCGCGGGCCATGGCCCCGTTTCTTCAGAAGCATGTCGGAGGCAAGGCCCGCATCGTGGTCGTGAACAAGCCCGGCGCATCGGGTGAAATCGCCTATTCGGCGCTCTCGCGTGCGGCGGCGGACGGCTACACCATCGGCATCGTGTCCACGCCATCGTTCCTGACCATCCCCATCCAGCGCAAGCCCAAGTACGACCCCGCGGCCATCGTCCCACTGGCGCGCGTGATCGATGACCCGACCATGTTCGTGGTCGCGGGCGACAGCAAGCTCGCTTCCATGGCGGACCTGGTCAAGCAGCTCAAGGCCAACCCGGAGGGCTTGTCGATGGGCAGCAACGGCATTGGCACGAACGGGCACATGGCCGCCCTGGCGTTGCAGCAGGCGACGGGCGCCAGGGTCAACCACATTCCCTTTGCCGGAACGTCGCAGACTAAAACCAGCCTGCTGGGCCATCACATCGACGTGATGGCAATGAGCACCACGGAATACACCGAGGCCGATCGCGCTTCGAAGGACGTGAAAGTGCTGGCGCAACTGGGCGATGAACGGCGCCCGGGCGTGGTGGCCGGCGTGCCCACGGCACGCGAGCAGAAGCTCGACATCACGATCTCGTCGGAGCGTGGCTTCGCGGCGCCGCGCGGCTTGCCGCCGGACATCGCCAGGCGTCTGCAGGCCGCCGTCGAAGCCACGACGAAGGACCCGGAATTCCTGGCCCGCGCCGTCAACGAGGCGCGCGGCATCTCCTATCTGTCTGGCGCTGCGTGGACCGAGCACATGGCCACGCAGCGCGGAAAGTTCGAAAGCCTCTGGAAGATCGCTTCCACGAAGTGACCCCTTGAGTAAATCCACTTTGTTTGTCCGTCATATCTGGAGTCGTACATGAGCACCCCCAAAGCATCCCCCGCGATACGTCGCGATTTCGAGCGCGTCTCTCCTGAACTGGTGGAGCGTGCATCGAAGTTCCAGGCCGCCATCCTCGCGGACGTCGTGGGCCGTCGCGGCACGCTGAATGCACGCGTGCAAGGGCTGTCACCGTCGATGAAGGTGGTCGGCCCCGCGCTGACCGTGGAAGTGCGTCCCGGCGATAACCTGATGTTCCACGTCGGCCTGGCGCTGGCCAAGCCAGGCGATGTGATCGTCGTCGACGGCAAGGGCGACCAGACCGCCGCGCTGTGCGGCGAAATCATGGCGACGCAGGCCCAGGCATCCGGCGTGGCGGGTTTCGTGATCGATGCCGCCGTGCGCGATTCGCACGAGCTGGCCGGCGGCGCGTTTCCGGTGTTTTCAGCGGGCACCAATCCGTGCGGCCCGACCAAGGCGATCGGCGGCCTGGTGAACTGGCCGGTGTCGGTGGCTGGCGTCGCGGTCAACCCGGGCGACCTGATCGTGGGCGATGCCGACGGCGTGGTGGTGATTCCGCGTGAAGAGGTGCCCGCGATCCTCGACCTGGCGCAAAAGAAGGTGGATGCGGAAGCCAAGCGCATTGCCGCCATCAAGGGTGGCGACCTGCGCCCGGGCTGGCTGGACAAGGAGCTGCGCGCCGCTGGTGTGCTGGCCGAGGGTGAAACGCTGTGAATGCCGTGAAGAAACCCGCTCTGCTGGTCACGGGCAATGACCTTGCACCGCAGGCGCTTGAACTGCTCCAGGACTTCGAAGTGTGCTTCGCGGGCAGGCAGTGCAGCGAAGACACGGTGGTGGCCATGGCGAAGGCGAAGGACCCTGTCGCCATCATCGTGCGCTACGGCAAGGTCGGCCCCAGCGTGATGGACGCCGCACCGTCGCTGAGGGTCATCTCCAAGCATGGCAGCGGCATCGACGTGATCGACCAGAAGGCCGCGGCCGAGCGTGGCATCGCGGTGAAAGCCGCGGTTGGCGCCAACGCCGCAGCCGTGGCCGAGCACGCCTGGGCGCTCATCCTGGCGTGCGCGAAGGCCGTGCCTCACCTGAACGACCGCATGCGCGGCGGCCATTGGGATAAGTCGACGCACAAGACCATCGAGCTGAACGGCCGCACGCTGGGCGTCGTCGGCCTCGGCGAGATTGGTCGTCGGGCGGCGATGACCGGTGTGGCACTGGGCATGCACGTGATCGCTTTCGATCCGTTTGCGAAGACGGTGCCCGAAGGCGTCACGCTGGTCGATCTGGCGCAACTGTTCCGCGAGTCGGATGTCGTGTCGCTGCATTGCCCGCTGACCGACGAGAACCGCGGCATGCTGAACCGCGAAACGCTGGCCACGTTCAAGGACGGCGCCATCCTGGTCAACACCGCGCGTGGCGGCCTGATCGATGAACCAGCGCTCGTTGAGGCGTTGCAGAACGGCAAGCTGTACGCCGCGGGGCTGGACAGCTTTGCGGTCGAACCGATGCCCGTGCCGCATCCGTTCCAGCAGGTGCCCAACCTGATCCTGTCGCCGCACATCGGTGGCGTCAGCGACGCGGCCTACGTGAACATGGGCGTGGGCGCGGCGAAGAACGTGATCGCGGTGCTGCAGGGTGCTGCGGCGCCCGCTTGAATTGAGATAACGATCGTCGCGGGGCTGGTCCGACCTGGTGGTCTGGCCCAGGCAACCACCGCGACAGCAGGAGACAACGATGTTTCATCGCGCAATCCCTCTGTTTGCCGCCGTCGCGACGCTGCTGGGCGCTGGCACGCTACCCGCGTTCGCGGCCTATCCCGACAAGCCCGTACGCATCGTCGTGCCCAACCCGCCCGGCGGCGCCGTCGATGTGGTGACGCGCAAGATCGCGCAGAAGCTTACCGTGCAGATGGGGCAGAGCTTTGTCGTCGAGAACAAGCCGGGTGCGTCGGGCACCATCGGTACCACGCAAGTGGTCAACGCAGCGGCTGACGGCTACACGCTGCTGGCGAACGACAACTCGTACACGACGCTGCCTTATGTGTTCAAGAAGCTGAACTGGGATCACCAGAGCGCGCTGGTTCCCATCGCGCCATTCGCATTCTCGCCGGTCGTGCTAGGGGTCAAGGCCGATTCGCGCTTCAAGGACCTGGCCTCGCTGGTGAGCTACGCCAAGGCGCATCCCGGTGAAGTGACGTTCGGCACAGGCGGCCCCGGCAGCTCGCCGCACTTTGCCGCCGAGGCCTTTCAGCAAGCGGCCGGTATCAAGCTGATGCACGTGCCGTACAAGGGCGCCGGCGAAGCCATGGTTGGGCTGCTGGGCGGCAGCGTCGATCTGCTGGTGGTCTCCACGCCGACCGCACTGGCGCCGGTGAAGGGCAATCAGATGCGCCTGCTGGCCATCAGCGGCAAGAGCCGCGTCGGTGTGTTCCCGAGCGTGCCGACATTTGCCGAAGCGGGCGTACCGGCTTTCAGCCTGTTCAACTGGTCGGGTCTGGCCGCGCCGAAGGGCACGCCCAAGGAGGTCGTCGCTCGTCTGCAGGCTGAAATCCAGAGGGCCCTCCAGGCGCCCGACATGAAGGAATTCCTGGCGCAGATGGGTGCGCAGCCGGGCAATCTGGACAGTCCCGCGTTTGCACAACTGATCCAGCGAGAAACCGCGCAGTGGGCTACCGTTGCAATGAAGGCCAATATTGAAAAGCAATAACCGGATGCCTCGCGGAGAGCCATGATGCTGCTGCTTCAGCAACCCACCGTCCGTGACGCCAAGATGCTCACCCGGCTGCCGGAATCGTTTCGTCGCAGGGATTGGGACAATGCCTGGTCGCTGGCCAACCGTGGTGGCGCGGTAACCGACTCGTTCCTAGAAGGCCCCGTGTGGGCGGACGGCCATCTGTGGGTGACCGATATTCCATACGGCCGCGTGTTCCGCGTATCGCTGCAGGGCGACTGGGAACTCGTGGCCGAGTACGACGGCGAGCCGAACGGCATGAAGCACCTGGCCGGCGGCGACTTCCTGATCACCGACTACCGCAACGGGCTGATGCGGCTGGACGCCAGGACCGGTGCGGTCACGCCTTTCCTCGAGCGCCGGAATTCCGAGCGCTTTCGTGGCGTCAACGACCTGACATTCGATTCGGCCGGCAACCTGTACTTCACGGACCAGGGGCAGACCGGCATGCATGACCCCTCCGGCCGCGTCTATCGCCTGGCGCCGGCGGGCAAGCTTGACCTGTTGCTGGACAACTGCCCCAGCCCGAACGGGCTCGTGCTGTCGCCCGACGAGAAAGTACTGTTCGTCGCCATGACGCGCGGCAACTGCGTGTGGCGCGTGCCGCTGCAGGCCGACGGCTCGGTCAGCAAGGTCGGCCAGTTCTTCACGTCGTACGGACCGAGCGGTCCCGACGGGCTGGCCATGCGTGCCGACGGCTTCCTGCTGGTCGCCAATCCGGGGCTGGGTTACGTATGGGTGCTCAACCATCGCGCGGAGCCGGTCGAAGTGCTGCGCAGCCCGAGCGGGGCGTCCCTGACCAACCTGTGCTTTGGCGGTGTCGATGGCAAGACGCTGCTGATGACAGAATCCACCACGGGCACGATCCTGTGCGCAGAGATGGATGAACGCGGTGCGCCGGTGTACGAAGGACAACCGGCATGAGCGCGACGCACAGGCCTGTCCTCCCTGTCCTCGGCTTCGAAGGCGCATGCGACTGCCACATGCACGTCTATGGCAGCCACTATCCGGTGGCGCCGGGGGCGCAGCTGCGCCCCCCCGATGCTTCAGTGGACGACTACCGCCAACTTCAGCGTATGCTCGGCACTGAACGGGTCGTCGTCGTCACGCCGTCGACCTACGGGACGGACAACACCAGCACCGTCGATGCCATCTCGGCGTTTGGCGACTGCGCGCGCGGTGTGGCGGTCGTCCCGGCAAGCGTGACCGATGCAGAACTCGATCACCTGCATCGGTCAGGCATTCGCGGCATTCGCCTGAACCTGAGGCTGCCGGCTCCGCTTACGCTGGATGATCTGCCAACGCTCGCCGCCCGGATCGCTGCCTTCGGATGGCATGTCCAGCTCAACTTGCCGGCGGAATGGTTGCCCGACATCGGCGGAAAACTGGCCAGCCTGCCGGTGCCGCTCGTCTTCGATCACTACGGTCATCTGCGGCTGGGTACGCCACGAGCCGAACCGGCATACCGCGTGATTGCCGACCTGGTGTCGGCGGGCAAGGCGTGGGTCAAGTTGTCCGGGCCGTACCTTGAGTCCCGCGAAGGGGCGCCGGATTACGGCGATATGCGTACGTTGGCCGTGCGCTACATGGTGCTGGCACCAGAGCGCGTGGTCTGGGGATCGGACTGGCCGCACCCCTCCGTGCATGCAAAAGGAGGGGAACCGATCGACGACCGGACGGTGCTGCAAACGTTCTTGCGTTGGTGCGATTCGATAGAGGCCGCCACCCAGCGCGTGCTGGTCAGCAATCCGCAGGTGCTCTACGGGTTCCCCGACGCCAAACCTGCATGACTTCGGTCGGCCAGAGCGCGGCCAATTCAGATAGCAAGAAAGTATTGGAGACAAAGATGTTCCACAAGCTGTTCCAGCCGATGCGCATGCAAACGTTCTGTGCCGTCGCGCTCATCGCCGCCGCATCGCTGTGCGCAACGACCGCGCGTGCACAGACGGACTGGCCCAACAAGGTGATCAACTACATCGTGCCATATCCGGCGGGCGGCACGACCGACATCCTGGCGCGACTGATCGCACAGAAAGTCGGACAGGCGCTCCATACGACCATCGTCGTGGAGAACCGCCCTGGTGCCACGGGTGCCATTGGCTCGGCATTCGTCGCGCGCTCCGCGCCAGATGGCTACACGCTGCTGGGCGCGTCCACCGCATCGCACGCGATCAATCCGGCGCTGAACCCGAAGCTGCCGTATGACGCTGTAAAGGCGTTCACGCCGGTGGCGCTGTATGGAACGATCCCGAGTGTGCTGATCGTCGGACCGAACAGCTCCTATCAGAACGTCAGCGACCTGATCGCGGCCGCAAAGCGCAAGCCCGACGCCGTCAGCTATGCGTCGGGTGGAAGCGGCACCATCCTGCAGATGTCCGCCGAACTGCTCAAGGAGCAGAAGGGCGTGCGGATGACCCACGTGCCCTACAAGGGCGATGTTCCGGCGATCCAGGACGTGATGGCCGGCCACGTCGATTTCATGTTTGCACCTACGGCGCCGATCCTGCCGCATGTAAAGGCCGGCAAGCTGCGTGCGCTGGCGGTAGCCACGGCTGCGCGCGTGCCGAGCCTGCCGGATGTGCCGACAATGGCCGAGGCGGGCGTGCCGAATTTCGAGGCCGAGCAATGGCAGGGCGTATTCGCACCCGCGGGCACACCGCCCGCCATCGTGCGGCGGCTGAATGCCGAGATCAATCGTGCGTTGCAGGACCCGGAGGTCAAGGCGCAGCTAGGAAAGCTCGGCATCAGGATCGTGGGTGGTCCGCCCGAGAAGTTGACCGAGGTCCAGAGGGCTGACATCGCCAAGTGGAGCCGCGTGGCCAAGGCCGCCAATATCACGCTGGAGTAAGCGGTGTTCGGTTCGTCCCTCATCGAGGCATCCCGGGCCTGGGTGCCGCAATTGCGCAATTAACCGACAGGCTGCCTGACCTTTGAAGCGGCCTACGGTCGTATCGCGGCAAAGGATGAATACGGCGGCTACGTGACCCCGCAGTTCGGACCGCTGAGTTCGTCGGCTAAGCCCCTGCGATTGCCGGGGCCAGGCCCCCGCGGCCCGGACTATCCATGGTCAGCTGGTCAGCGCATCCGGGTCGATGCCGAGCTGGCTGGCCATGTGCTCGACCAGCGCCTCCAGCCTTTGGACCCGGTTGGCAAGCTCGCGCTGCTCGGCGCGCAGCCGCTCCAGTTCAGACGGCGAGACGGACTCTTCGCTAGCGCCTGGCGCGCTCGCCGCAAGGCTTTCCACGCTGATTTCACCGCCAAGCAGGTGCATCCAGCGATGCTCGCGCTCGCCCGGAGCGCGGGGCAGCCTCACGACATATGGCGGCTCGTGTTCCGCCAGCTCGTCAAGGAAGGCTTCGACCGACGAGACATCCGCGAAGGCATGCAGGCGCACCGTGTTCAGGCGCAATTCGGCCGCGGTCTGCGGACCGCGCAGGAGCAGCATGGCGAGCAGCGCCGCGGATTGCGATGGCACGCCCAGCACGCGGCCCATATTGTGTTCAAAGCGCGGCACGCGGCTGCTGCTGCCTTCAAATACCAGGCTCAGGCCTTTCAGGCCGTCGATGGCCACCACCACTTCCGCTTCCGTAACGTTCATGACCGGCGAACGGGCCGTCTTCTGGTTGCAGCCCGCGGTCAGCGCGTTGAGCGAGAGCGGGTAGGTGTCGGGCACGGTGTGCTGCTTTTCCAGCAGTACGCCGAGCACGCGTCCTTCGATCGGCGTCAGGGTGCGGATTGGCGGGCGCGAAGGGGATTCGGACGTGGAGCTCATCAGGAGGTTCGTGTCGAGTTGCATTGGGCCGGAGCCGGCAAGGCGGACATTCAAGCGCAAGCTGGCCCAATGCGCAACTGCCTTTGGCCGCCGCGCGGCCTCTCCCTCGCATTCGTGTCGCCGCAGACTACTATCGATGAGGTGTGATGGCGGGCAGCTACGGGTGTGCGAAGCAACCGACACATCCCCTTCTTGATGACCGGAGGCAAGCAATGGCGCAGGCGGAACTGACGGCGGGCGTTGAAGGGCAGGGCACGGAAGCGGCAGCCAGCCTCGACGCGCCATATTCCACGCTGGAAACCCGGGCGCACCAGATGTTCCCGACGCTGAGTGCCGATGAGGTAGTGCGGATGCGCCGCTTCGGCGAGCCACAACGCTGGAGCGCGGGCGAGCAGCTGTTTTCGGTCGGGCAGGTGGGCCGGGGCATGTGCGTGGTGGTGAGCGGCTGCATCCGGATCATTCGCCGCGATGGGCTCGGGCGCGAGCACCTGGTCACCGATCTCGGGCCGGGCATGTTCTCGGCCGAAGTCGGCACCCTGACCGGGCGCCCGTCGCTGGTGGACGGCCGCGCGCTGACGGATTCCGAGGGGTTTGTCATTCCGCCCGACCGGCTGCGCGCGCTGCTGGTGGCGGAGGCCGAACTGGGCGAGCGCATCATGCGCGCACTGATCCTGCGCCGCGTCGGGCTGATCGAGTCCGGCAGCGGCCCGGTGCTGGTCGGACACGGCACGGAGCCGCTGCTGCTGGCGCTGCAGGCCTTCCTGCGCCGCAATGGTCACCCTTATACGGTGATCGACATGGACACCGAGCGCGACTGCTCCTGCCTGAGCGAGTTCGCCAACGCGCCGGCCTCGGATTTCCCGCTCGTGATCTGCCCGGACGGCCGCGTGCTGCGCGCGCCCGACGAGGGACAGCTTGCCTCCTGCCTCGGGCTGCTGCCCGAATTCGACCCGGCGCACGTGTATGACGTGATCGTGGTGGGGGCGGGTCCCGCCGGCCTGGCCACGGCCGTCTATGCCGCGTCGGAAGGCCTGTCGGTGGCGGTGATCGATTGCCGCTCGCCGGGCGGGCAGGCCGGTGCCAGTGCGCGGATCGAAAACTACCTTGGCTTTCCCACCGGCATTTCGGGCCAGGCGCTGGCCGGGCGAGCGTTTGTGCAGGCGCTCAAGTTCGGCGCCCATATTGCCATTCCGCTCGAAGTAAAGGCACTGCAATGCGGCGCGGACCCGATCCGCCTGGAACTGGCCGATGGCCGCATGATCCCCACGCACACCGTGGTGATCGCCACTGGGGCCCAATACCGGCGGCCGGCGATTCCAGCGCTGGAACGCTTCGAGGGATGCGGGGTGTACTACTGGGCCTCGCCCGTGGAAGCCAAGCTGTGCCGGAACGAGCCTGTCATGCTCGTGGGCGGCGGCAATTCGGCGGGGCAGGCCGCGGTCTACCTGGCGACGCATGCGGCGCAGGTGCATATGCTGGTGCGCGGCCCGGGGCTGGCCGCCACCATGTCGCGCTACCTGATCGACCGGATCGAAGGGCTGCCCAACGTACAGCTTCACAGCCATGCGGAAATCCGTGCGCTGCACGGCGACGGCTGGCTTTCCGGCGTGAGCTATCACGCGCCCGCGGAGAGCGACGCGCTGGTTTCATTGCCGGTGCGCCACCTGTTCCTGTTCATCGGCGCCGACCCGAATGCGTCGTGGCTGCGTAC